>CAMIVY010000011.1 GCA_946402275.1 uncultured Prevotella sp. | reverse complement strand
TCAGCATCAGAAGCCGTCAAAGTCTTCGACTCCTTTGCCTGGAACACGATGTTCTTGATGGCCTTCACCTTCGTGGGTGAGCCACTCAGACCACACTGGTTAGCATCGCCATCCACATCAGCCACACTCCACTGGTTGAGCGTCAGGTAAGGACGCTCCTCATAGAGGTTGTCGTAAGGTGTGCCTTCGGCAGGACGCTCCATTGGACAGGTAGCACGCTTGTACTTCATCACCAACTTGGCGTTCTGGGGACGACAGGGAGCTGCACTGCCATTCACGGTAATCACAACGGGCAGCGGAGCCTCTACGGTCTCCACACCACCGTCGATGACACGCTTGATAGTAGCCTTGCCATCTTTCACACTGAGCACTTCCTCTGCGTATGTCACCTGGTTGAGCCCCAGTTTTTGAGCCACCTGAGGACCTACCTGAGCAGTGTCGCCGTCGATAGCTTGGCGACCACCAATCACGATATCCACGTCGCCAATCTTCTTGATAGCTGTAGCCAAAGCGTAGGAAGTTGCGAGGGTGTCGGCACCAGCAAACAGACGATCGGTAAGCAACCAACCAGTGTCAGCACCACGATATAGTCCCTGACGAATAATTTCACCTGCACGTGGAGGACCCATCGTGAGGATTCCTACTGTGGAGCCTGGATTCTGCTCCTTCAAACGAAGAGCCTGTTCCAAGGCATTCAAATCTTCTGGATTGAAGATAGCGGGTAGGGCAGCACGGTTGACGGTGCCTTCGGCAGTCATAGCATCCTTACCCACATTTCGGGTGTCTGGCACTTGCTTGGCCAGCACAACAATCTTTAAAGCCATATTTATTAATAATGTGAATGAAATTTCAAATCGGCTGCAAAGGTACTATTTTTTACGCACACAGCCAAACAAAATGCACAAAAACCGATTTCATGTGCACAAAGCATGACTTTTGTGCAATATTTATTTCTATGGTGGGGTTTATTGTCGTCTATGTCTGAGTTTATGGGGAATTAACTATTTTTTGCAACTAAAACTTGGATAAAATGATATGTGGTTCGGAGAATTTTTGTACCTTTGCACTCGAATCGGATTTACCAAAACGGAAAACTTTTTTCGGTTCGGAAATCAAAAAGTTGTCCAAAACGGAAAACTTTAACCAAGCTTTGAGAGCAATAACTAAATAAAAAAGAATAGGGAAAAACAATGGAAATGAAGAATTTCACCATTACAAAACGTGACGGTTCTAAAGACCAGTTCTCGTTAGACAAAATCATGAACGCTATCGTTAAGGCGTTCGAAAGTGTTAACGTTCCTGCCGATCTTGGAACGATATCGAAAATCCTTAGCCATCTGGATATTAAGGATGATATCAAGGTTGAGGACATACAAAATCAGGTCGAGGAGGCACTGATGAGAGAGGGCTTTTATAAGGTGGCCAAATCATTCATGCTTTATCGTCAGGCTCATACCGAAGATCGTGAAACACTACAAAAATTGCAGTTCCTGACAGAGTATATGGAGTCTGCCAATGCTGCGACTAGTTCTAAATTTGATGCTAATGCCAATGTGGAACACAAGAATATTGCGACACTGATTGGTGAGTTGCCGAAGTCAAACTTTATCCGTTTGAATCGTCGTCTTCTAACTGAGCGTATTAAAAAGATGTATGGCAAGGAATTGGCAGACGAATACATAGATAAACTTACCCACCACTTTATATATAAGAACGATGAGACATCATTGGCAAACTATTGTGCCTCTATCACGATGTATCCTTGGCTGATTGGTGGAACTACTGCTATTGGAGGCAATTCGACGGCTCCCACCAATCTGAAGTCGTTTGCTGGTGGCTTTATTAATATGGTATTTATGGTTAGCTCGATGCTGGCTGGTGCTTGTGCTACACCTGAGTTCTTGATGTATATGAACTACTTTATTGGTAAGGAATATGGTAAGGATTATTGGCAACATCCAGATCAGCAAGCTGACTTGAGTCTCAAGAAACGTACCATAGACAAAGTAATTACGGATTATTTTGAACAGATAGTCTATTCACTGAACCAGCCAACCGGTGCGCGTAACTATCAGGCCGTCTTCTGGAATGTGGCCTATTACGACAGATATTATTTTGAGAGCATCTTTGGTGAGTTCTATTTCCCTGATGGTTCTCAGCCCGACTGGGATGGCCTCTCTTGGCTGCAGAAGCGCTTTATGAAATGGTTTAACCAAGAGCGTACAAAGACACTGCTGACCTTCCCTGTTGAGACGATGGCTCTGTTGGTTGACGAGAATGGCGAGTGCAAAGATAAAGAGTGGGGCGATTTCACAGCAGAGATGTATTCTGAAGGTCACTCGTTCTTTACCTATATGAGTGACAATGCCGACTCTTTGAGTTCATGCTGTCGCCTTCGCAATGAGATTACAGATAACGGATTCAGCTATACACTGGGCGCTGGTGGTGTGTCAACAGGTTCCAAGTCAGTACTTACTATTAACCTGAACCGTTGTGTGCAATATGCTGTTAATCACAAAATCGACTATTTGGAGTATCTTTCTCAAATCATCGACCTCTGCCATAAGGTACAGTTGGCCTATAATGAGAATCTGAAGGATTTGCAGTCACATGGCATGCTGCCTCTGTTCGATGCTGGCTATATCAATATTGCTCGTCAGTATCTGACTATCGGTATAAATGGACTTGTTGAGGCAGCTGAGTTCATGGGTCTTAAGATTACACCTAATGAGGAATACAAGAAGTTTGTACAAGGCATTCTCGGATTGATAGAGAAGTACAATAAACAGTATCGCTCGAAGGATATCATGTTTAACTGTGAGATGATTCCCGCAGAAAACGTGGGTGTGAAGCATGCGAAGTGGGATCGCGAGGATGGGTATTTCGTACCTCGCGACTGTTATAACTCTTATTTCTATGTGGTAGAGGATGATTCGTTGAGTGTTATTGATAAGTTCAAGTTGCATGGTGCTCCCTATATCGAGCATCTGACGGGTGGTTCTGCTCTTCATATGAATCTGGAGGAGCACCTCTCCAAGCAGCAATATCAGCATTTGCTGAAGGTGGCTGCACAAGAAGGCTGTAACTATTTTACATTCAATATCCCCAATACTGTTTGCAACGATTGTGGCCATATTGATAAGCGTTATCTGCATGAGTGCCCTCATTGCCACTCTAAGAATGTGGATTATATGACCCGCATCATTGGCTATCTGAAACGAGTTAGCAACTTCTCACAGCCTCGTCAGGAAGAGGCATCACGTCGCTATTACGCTCATGTAGAATAAGCTATGCTGAAGTACGTCAATACCGGCATTGTGTTCCAAGAGATACCCGATGAGACGACATTGGCTATCAATATATCCAATTGTCCGTGCCACTGTCCTGGCTGTCATAGCCCTTACCTGTGGGAAGATGTCGGGCTTCCCTTGGACACTGATGCTATTGATCAGTTTATAGACCAATATGGAACCGACATCACCTGCGTATCATTTATGGGGGGTGATGCTGATCCGAAGGCTGTTAATGCGTTGGCTCAGTATATTCATGAGTATTATCCACAGTTTCATGTGGCATGGTACAGTGGGCGATTACGCATTCCTCCGACGGTATGTAAGGCAGACTTTGATTACATTAAGGTAGGCCCTTATATCAAACATCTAGGCCCGTTAAAATCGCCTACTACCAATCAGCGCCTCTATCGTCAGCTGGAAGATGGAAGCTTTGAAGATATTACCTATCGCTTTTGGCGCAAGCAGGTAGGCAGGTTGGCATAGAGCATTACTAACGGTTTTATCAGAAAGAGCCAAATAATCCCAATTCAAGGGATTATTTGGTTCTTTTATATGTCCTGTATCCGTAAGAGATAATGACCAGAAAACAGAAGAGTGGCAGTATGAACGAGATGTTCACGGCTGGCATACCTAAAAGGGTTTGCTGGTCAATGATTGTAGCCTGTAGCGGAGGAAGTACGCTTCCGCCAAGAATCGCCATTATCAGACCTGCTGCACCAAATTTGGCATCGTCTCCTAATCCTTGAAGAGCAATACCATAGATAGTTGGGAACATGAGTGACATACAAGCAGAGATGGCGACCAGACAATAGAGCCCCCAGCGTCCATCAATGAAGATAACTCCTGTTGTCAGTAATGTTCCTACGGTAGCCAGAATGCCCAGCAAGGCCCCAGCATTGATGTATTTAAGGAAGTAGGTACATATGAACCTGCTAGTTACGAAAATCGCCATTGCAATGATATTGTATTGCTGCGACATCACCTCTGCGTCAATCTCCGACATACCCTCATTCATCAGTACGCGTGTACCATATTGGATAATGAATGTCCAGCACATAATCTGCACACCTACATAGAAAAACTGGGCTATCACTCCTTCGCGATAGTAGTCTATTCTACAGATGCGCTTCAGGGTTGCTAAAGGATGAACATCATGGTTCTTATCCGCATTATGTGGCATCTTCGTGAAATAAATCACCAGGAACATCAGTGCTATCACTGCTCCTATGATGAGATAAGGCGTAATCAGCACGCTCAGATCGCTGTCACGCATGGCAGCAAAGTCTGTATCGCTCAGTAAGGCTCGCTCCTCCGTAGATGCCGGGTTCAGTTTGGCTTGGATAAAGTTCATAGCGACATACATGCCACACAGCGATCCCATGGGGTTGAAACACTGTGCCAGATTGAGTCTGCGGGTACTGGTTTCTTCTGAGCCCATAGACAAGATGTAAGGGTTACAACTGGTTTCCAGGAAGGACAACCCACAGGTGAGGATAAAGTAAGCTATAAGGAAAGGGTAGTACAAACCTGTCATAGATGCAGGAAGGAACAACAAGGCTCCGACAGCATAAAGTCCCAATCCCATCAGTACTCCTGCCTTATAAGAATATTTCCTGATAAACATTGCTGCCGGGAAGGCCATAGCGAAGTAGCCTCCATAGAATGCCACTTGTACCAATGCTCCATCTGTTACACTCATACGGAAAATCTTGGAGAACGCTTTTACCATCGGGTTCGTGATATCGTTTGCGAATCCCCACAATGCAAAACATGAGGTAACAAGGATGAATGGGATGATATAGCTCACTCCGTCTTTTGATAGGATAGATGAATCGTTTACTTTATTCATGAGTTCAATAGATTAGTAATAATTCAAAAGTGCTACAAATGTAGTAAATAAAATTGAAATCCTTATATCATTTGCATTATTTAACCTAAACGGATTAAAAAGAGGACATCTCCTTTTGAAACGGGGATGTCCTCTTGTGTATCTCGTGCCTTAATGAGTTATTTTGCGTCCATTACCTGCTTGGCAATTTGGTTCTCAGGATCTATAGTCAGCATTTTAGCGGCATAGTCCTTAGCCGTAGCCTTGTCATCCTTCTGGATGAAGTAGTAGGAGATGAGGTAGTGGTAACTTTCCTTTAGACGAGCTTTTTCTGTTGCATCCAATTCAGTCTTAGGACCGATAAGCTCAACGAGCTTCTCGTAGTAAGGCTTAGCCAGACCCTTTGACTGGTCGGGGTCCATCTGACCGTTTACACGGGCACGCATGAAGGTAGCATACTCAATGGCATTCTCGTACTTTTGGGCAAGGTCAGCATAAGTCTCATCAGCCATCTTGAAGGCTTCAGCCTGTTCATTATCCTTCAGTGTGGCACCATGCTGCATGTGAAGACTTGCAAGGGCTGCAAGGTCGTTAGCTGTCGGCTTTTCCATGCTAGCAAGGTAGTCCTTGTAGTGCTTGATGGCATTGGGGAAGTCCTCCATATCACGGTAAGCGTCAGAGAGCTGCTTAACGACACCGGCACGCTTAGCCTTGTTGTCCATATCCTCCTGCTTCAGAGCCTTCTCGTACATCTCAATGGCCTTCTGAGGCTGCTTGGCGCCAATCAGAGCGTTTCCATAGTAGGTGTAGTCGTAGTAAGAGAACTTAGCGGAGTCAGACTTGTTGAACAGTGCGTCAGCATACATCAGTGCGTCGTCAAACTTCTTCAGTTCAGTGCTGTTGAAGAAGGCGAGGCGGTTGAATGCTGCGTGGCGAGGATTCTTGCTGAGGCCGAACTTGGCAACCTCAAGAGCCTTCTCGTAATTCTGCTTGAAGAAAGCTGACATAGCATAGTCGCTAAGGTCGCGCTCTTCCATCTTGTTCTTGTCAGCCTTATCGTAAGCAGCCAGTGCCTTGTCGAACTCGTTAGACATGTAATAGATACGTCCAGCAAGTGCATCTACTGCGATGTCTGGGCGTTGCTGACGAAGCTCGTTCAGTTTGGCAACAGCTCCACTAGGACTGATTTTACGATACACATTAGCATACTTGTAGTAAGCATCAGGATTCTTCGGATCTACGTATATAGCCTGCTCATACTGTGCAGCTGCACCACCGCCATTGTCGGAGATAGCCTCGATGTCACCTAACAGGAGGAAAGCAGGTGCACATTTGTTCTTGCTAGCTTGCAGAGCGTAGTTGGCATATTCCTTAGCATTTGCTGTGTCTTTTACTGCCAGGAACTCGCGTCCGAAGGCTACCAGATTTTCGGCATTCTTCTTGTTAGCCTTGTAGAAAGGTTTCATCTGCTTGTCGAGATCGGCGGGTTTGCTACTAATGATTTTCTTTACGGCATCGACGTCGGCCTTAGAGCCGTCCTGTGCCATTGCTGCTGTGCTGAAACCTGCCAGCAGTGCAGCGGTGAATAGATATTTGATTGCTTTCATAATTCTATTGTTTTGAATTTAACTTCTTGCTTATTCTTTGTTTATGACGTATGAAATTTTAAAAAGTTTCCGTTTTTATTCTTTATTCACATATACCGGCCTGACATTGGTTGCTGCCTGGATGGGGAGCAGACCAGACTTCTGGATGATGAGCTGGCCTTTGGGCAGACGGCAGAAATGTGCAAAGTTAGAGGGTAATCCGCTTCTAGGCTCGTTGAGCAAAGCATAGATGGTGCGTATAAGCGGATAATTACCATTGTATATATAGTACTGGTAAGGTCTCCAACTGTTACTGGCTGTTGCTGAGTCTAGTTTGCTGACCTTCATGACTGTTATATTCTTCTTAAAGGTGACATTGGTGGTGTCACGGCTGTCGTTAAGCCAGTTGGAGCCGATAATGCCGAGGGCATTCTCATGACGTTCCACATAGTCGATAACGGCAGCACTCTTTTCTACAGCTCCGATATTGGGTGCTGCAAATTCTTTTCCTCCCAGGAGGGAGTCCACGCACCAGCGTACTGTGCTGGATAGGGGATTGTCAAAGACAACGTCGATGTTACCTAGTTTGGATTGGGGGTAGAGCTCTTTCCACTGACTGACCTCACCTTTGAGGATGCGTTTGAAGTCCTTGACGGTAATGCAGGTGTCTGGGTTTGTGTTATTGACAATGATGGCCAATCCATCATAGGCAATAGGTATTGTCCTGGGCAGATACTTGCGGTCAATCAGGTTCTGTCGCTCCTTGGCTGTGAAGTCACGTGTGGTAAATGCCAACCATGTCTTAAGGGCCATCAGTTCTTTGACGGCATCTTGTTCGTTGGTGTACTTGGCTTCCAGGGTGTCGAGAATGCTTTTGTATAGGAATACGTCAAGCGCCTCGTTAAGGATAGGACTGAAACTCTCGTCGGCAGCAAAGTATCGGGCGGCTTTGAGATAGTCCTGCTCTGCTTTAGTATTTTTAGGCTTGTTCCCACAAGAGAGGAACAAGCCTAAAATAAGAGTTAATCCAATAATTATATTGAATGTGTTTCTGTTCATTTTGTTATTGCAGTCTGAAGGTTACAGGTACGGTGTACTTTACACGTACTGCCGAACCGTTCTGCTTACCAGGAATCCACTTCGGCATGCTCTTTACAACGCGTACGGCCTCCTTGTCAAGTGACGGGTCAACTGACTTGATGACGCGTACGTCGGTGATAGAACCATCACGCTCAACCACGAAAGTACATACTACGCGACCCTGAACACCATTCTCCTCGGCTACTACCGGGTATTTGATGTTGCTGCTCAGGTACTGCATCAGTGCGCTAGGACCACCTGGGAATGAAGGCATCTGCTCAACAACGTCGAACACCTTGGTTTCTTCTTCCTTCGGAGGTTCGGGCTGTGCGATAACTTCCTTAGCCTTCAGCACTTCACCTGCGGCCTCGTCGTTACCTTTCACATCGAATGCACCGATAGCGGTATTGGTCTTGTTCAGCTCTTCCTGAGATTTCAGCTCCTCTTCGGGCTTCACCTCGCTATCCTTCTTGATAACGGGAGGAACGAACTTTACAGAACTCTTAACCTTTTCTACTTCAACTTTCTCAATTTTCGGTTCTTCTTTCTTCTCAACCTTTGCCTCTTTCTTCTCAGCCAGCTTAGCAAGCTCTACATCGGCCTCAATGGCAACGTCCTGTTTCATGGCGTTCTCCACGACACCTTTGATGGCTACGAAGGCAGCAATAGCTACTCCGATGGCAAACATAACGAGAATAGCCATCACGTTACGTTTACCAGTGTTCTTTCGCAGTTGATAAGCACCGTATGCATGGTTTTTGCCCTCGAACACGAGGTCAACCCATCCATTGTCTATAAGATCTATTTTTGCCATAGTTCTTTCTACTTTTTAAAGGTTAGACATTGACTTACTTGACACCAGCTTTGGTAATCAATTCCTGATCCTCGGGACCAATCCTGTCAATGACGTACTTATCAATACTGCAAATGAGCATCTCGTCAAGAGCAGCAATCATGTTCTCATAGGTTGCTGTGTCCAATGGGCGGATAATCACCGTCATTGTAGGCACTTTCTCACCATTGGGCAGCTCACCCTTCTTCAGCTTAGAAAGTTCAGCCTGATACTGCTCGTCAGTCATCTTGCTGTTATAAGCAGTCTTCTTGGCATCCAGCTCTTTCTTAGCTACCATGATTTTTGCAATTGGGTTTACACCTTCCTCTGTGGTGTGGTTGATCAGGACGTCGCGGATACCCTTGGCACCATAGGTGGTCTTCTTTACGCAAGAAGGATCCTCATAGTTGGGGAGTCCGGCAATGTACCAAACCTGATCGTTTGCACCCAGATAGAGGGTAATGGTATGAGAGGCTTTCGTTACCGATTTGTCCTGTTCAGCTACGTTCGTATCGTTACTGGGCATCGTCAACTGCATAGCCTGGGGCTTTGCCAGAGTGGTACACAGCATGAAGAACGTAATCAACAGCATCATCATGTCAACCATCGGCGTGAAGTTCACGCGGGTATCCATTTTCTTCTGCTTACTCAAATTCTTTTTTGCCATAGCTTATTCCTCCGATGCAGTTTTTAGATTAGTAATCAACTGGTAACGGTTCTCGTTCATATCCTGGAGCTCAGACATCATAGCCTTCACCATCTTGTATGGAGTCTTAGAGTCGCACTTGATGGCGAGACGGATGTCGGGGTTAGCCTCGCGAGCGGCGGCAACCCACTCCTGGAATTCGCTCTTTCCTCCATTGATACTGTCAGTGGGGATACCGAGCTTCTGGATGGCCTCGCCCATCTGCTCGGGCTCAAGGCTGAGGTATGCAGCAAGTGACGACATGGGCGCGCCAGCCATAGCATCTTCCAGGAAGTGCTTTTGCTGAGTGGGATTCAGGGTGATACCGAACTTATCGGTCATCGTCTCCATCATTGCCTTCATGTGGTTCTTGTTTTCCGTACCGAGGAATATCTTGCCTTCTGGACTTACCAGAATGTTCAAGACATCGCTCTCCGGAATCTTAACCTCTGACACAGAGTTAGGCGCAGTGACTTGAATAGGCTCTGGCGTCAAGAATGTTGAAGTCAACATAAAGAAGCACAGAAGCAGCGTCATCACGTCTGACATTGGTGTCATGTCAATCCAGATGTCTTTTTTCTGTATCTTAATTTTAGCCATTCTAAAACGGTTTTTAGGGTTTTAAACGCGAATGGACTGAAAATTAAGCCTCAGTGTGGTTAGAGTCGTATGTAGCTGCGATAGTGTAACCAATCTCGTCGAGGGCGTAGGTCAGCTTGTCGATCTTGTTAGAGAAGAAGTTGTAAACAACGGTAGCAACCCAAGAGGTCAAAATACCAGAAGCTGTGTTTACAAGAGCCTCAGAAATACCTGCAGACAGAGCCATAGAGTCAGCACCACCACCAGCAGACAGAGCCTGGAACGAACCGATCATACCAAGCACAGTACCGAACAGAGCGGTCAGAGTACCGAGAGATACGATAGTAGCAACCATAGGCATGTTCATCTGGAGAGTTGGCATCTCGAGCTGAGTAGCCTCCTCGTGAGCCTGCTGGATCTTAGCAATCTTAGCAGCCTTCTTCAGAGTGCTGTCACCTTCAACGGTCTGATACATGTTGATAGAAGCCATAACGACATTAGCTACAGAACCCTGCATCTTGTCGCAGAGAGCGCGAGCCTCGTCAAACTTCTGAGAGCGGATAGCATCCTTCACCTGAGCAGTGAACTTGGCGAGGTTCATCTTACCAGAAGCGGTGCGGATAGCGAAGAAACGCTCGAAACCAAGGCAGATAACGGTGAAGAGAAGAGTCAGGATCAGACCTACAACGAAACCTCCCTTATATACAGTACCCAGCAGGTTAGCGGGATGGCCAGTGCGATCGCCACCGATGAAGTTGTCGGGGTCACCCATGATGAAGTACCAAACACCATAACCTAAGCAAGCGCAAATTACGAGGATAATCCATGCTGCTTTCATACCTTGGAAGCCCGAATTTTTTTTGGCTGGGGCTGCAGCCTTTGTTGTTGTTGCCATAAATTAGAATTTTTTTTAGTTATTAAATGAATTAGTTTGTTATATGTTTCTACTGCGAATTACTCGGCAAAGATAGTAATTATCAAATTACTTTCCGCCTAATTAAGAACTTTTAACTTGATATTTCTCGATTTTTATCGTAGATTGCCCAATGCTTCTTTGATACGTCGCATTGCTTCGACGATGTTTTCATCGCTGGTAGCATAGCTCATACGGAAGCATTCGGGGTCGCCAAAGGCGTCTCCTCCGACGGTTGCTACGTGTCCTTTTTCCAGGAGATAGAGAGCCAGGTCGGTGCTGTTGGCTATTACTTTGTCACCATCTTTCTTTCCGTAGAAGCTGCTGCATTTGGGGAACAAGTAGAAAGCTCCCTCGGGTACGTTCACTTCCAGTCCTGGAATATCCTTGGCCAACTTGACGATAAGGTTTCTGCGACGCTCAAAGGCCTTGCGCATCTCTTCTACACACTCCTGGCTGGAGGTGTAGGCGAATTCGGCAGCTTTCTGGCTGACAGAGCAGGGGCCGCTAGTGTATTGTCCTTGCAGCTTGTTGCATCCTTTGACAATCCATTCGGGAGCAGCTATATAGCCAATGCGCCACCCCGTCATAGCGTATGCCTTGCTGACACCGTTGACGATGATGGAGCGCTCCTTCATGCCTGGGAACTGGGCAATGCTTTCGTGTCTTCCCACATAGTTGATATGCTCATAAATCTCATCGGCCAGAACAAAGAGGTCTTCGTGACTGAGAATCACCTTGGCAAGTCCCTCCAGTTCCTCTTTTGAATAGACGCTTCCTGTAGGGTTGCTGGGCGAGCAGAGTATCAGCAGTCGCGTCTTGGGAGTAATGGCGGCTTCCAGCTGTTCTGGAGTCATTTTGAAATTCTGGTCGAATCCGGCTTCTACAATGACGGGTTTTCCGCCTGCCAGCAGGACCATTTGCGGATAGCTCACCCAATAGGGTGCGGGGATGATGACTTCATCGCCGGGATTGATCAGAGCCATTACGGTGTTGCACACGCTTTGCTTGGCTCCGTTCGACACTAGGATTTCTGCCGGTGTGTAGTGCAGATGGTTCTCGCGCTCCAGTTTGCGGGCAATAGCCTGACGCAGGTCAGGGTATCCGGGCACGGGCGAGTAGCGTGAGTAGTTCTCGTCAATGGCCAGTTTTGCAGCCTGTTTGATGTGGTCGGGGGTGTTGAAGTCCGGTTCTCCGACGCTCATGTTGATGACGTCGATACCCTGAGCTTTCATTTCAGAACTTTTCTGCGACATTGCCAGTGTTGCTGACGGTGCCAGTCTTTGTAAACGGTCCGATAATTGTGCCATGTTCTTTTAGGTCGTAAAATGTTTAGCTGCAAAAGTAATCATTTTCTTCTTTTTAACGAAAGAAAAGTGTTGTTTTTTTGCTTTTTAATGTTTAAAAAATATCTTTTTGCCCTTTATTTCAGGTGAAGGGTATGTCCCATGCGGTTCTTTTTGGTCTCCAGATAGCGCAGGTTGTACTCGTTAGGTGTTGTCTCGATGGGTACGTTTTCTACGATTTCCAGTCCGTAGGCTTCCAGTCCTACGCGTTTGACGGGGTTGTTGGTCATCAGGCGCATTTTCTGTACCCCCAGCTGACGCAGAATCTGTGCGCCACACCCATAGTCGCGCTCGTCGGGCTTGAACCCGAGGTGTATGTTGGCATCCACCGTGTCCAGTCCTTCCTCCTGCAACTTGTAGGCAGCAATCTTGTTCATCAGTCCGATGCCGCGTCCTTCTTGCTGCATATACACAATGACGCCGCGACCTTCTTTTTCTATCATCTGCATGGATTTGTGCAGCTGCTCACCACAGTCGCAACGCTTGGAACCCAGGATGTCGCCCGTCATGCATGATGAGTGGACGCGTACCAGGATAGGCTCGTCTTTCCCCCATTCTCCTTTGATGAGCGCCATGTGTTCCAGTCCGTTGCTCTTTTGGCGGAAGGGTATCAGCCGGAAGTGTCCGTATTCAGTAGGCATATCCACTTCCTCGCCTTTCTCTACCAGGCTTTCCTTCTTCAGCCGGTAGGCTATCATGTCTTTGATGGTGATAATTTTCATGTCGTGCTTCTGCGCAAACTCCATGAGCTGTGGCATTCGTGCCATTGTGCCGTCGTCGTTCATGATTTCTATGAGCGCACCGGCAGGGTAGAGGCCCGACAGTTTGCAAAGGTCAATGGCGGCCTCTGTATGTCCGGAGCGGCGAAGCACACCATTGTCTTGGGCGTAAAGGGGATTGATATGTCCTGGACGTCCGAATGTGCGGGCTGTTGACGAGGGGTCGGCAAGTGCACGGATGGTGGCTGCACGGTCGTGGGCCGATACCCCCGTGGTACATCCTTCTATCTTGTCGATGGTCACCGTGAAGGGAGTTCCCAGCAGTGATGTGTTGTCTTGTACCTGATGGGGCAGTTCCAGTTCTATGCTCCTGCTGATGGTGACGGGTGCGCATAGCACGCCTCGTGCGTTCTTCAGCATGAAGTTCACCATCTCAGGTGTTATTTTCTCTGCAGCACATATCAGGTCGCCTTCATTCTCGCGGTCTTCATCATCTACGACAATCACGAACTTGCCTGCCCTGAAGTCAGCCAGCGCTTCTTCGATAGTATTGAGTTTGAATGTCTCCATAATTTCCATATACCTTATTTATATATTATGTAATAATCTCCATCTCGGACTTGACGTCACCCAGGTCAATGACTCTTGGTATGAGTTTCTTGTTGATACGGAGGATATGCTGTAAGTCTTTATATAGCCTGAAGCGGAAGCGCAGCATGCGGATGTAGAAGAAGATGCCTGTAGGCAGGAAGAGTCCCGTTATTACATTTAGCCACTTGCGTTGGAAGGGGCGCGTGTGGGCATGGGTGGCGATAATAGGATATTGGTTCAGCTTCATCAGCACGTAATTGTTTGTGGTGTATGAAAGGTCTTCGATAGCCACTTCCAGCACGTTGTTGATATGCTCTATCTCGTGATCGTCGCCAGGACGGAAGAATACCTTGATAGGACTGGGCCAGCGCAGCAATTTGTGCTCTTCCGAATACCGCGCCACTTCCAGACTGATGTTCTTCAGCATTTCGGCATCTGCCAGATACTTCGGGTCTTCTATGATAACCTCCTTGCGAGTGATATGTCTCTTTACGCGCAGCCCCAGTGCCCGCATGACCAAGTCTTTGTACAGGTCGATATTGAATACCACCGAGTCGTTGTTCGCCTTGTAGGTGAAGAATACGGCCAGGGGTGTAAGTACGGCGGTTCCCAGGAACTTTCCGAAGAGCACCGTCCAGTTGTCGTCGCGTGCCATTCGGAACCCCGTCATGTCCAGGATGTAGAAGATGATGAATACCAGCACGGAGATGATGACAGGTACACCCAGTCCTCCCTTGCGGATAATGGCGCCCAGTGGTGCTCCGATAAAGAAGAAGATTAGGCACGACAGCGAGAGTGTGAACTTGTTGATGGCTTCCATCTCATGCATGCGTTCCTCTCTGTTAAGATAGAAGGAATATTCCGATTTGAAATCCAGGCTGCTCAGCGCCATCTGTGCCTCGTTGGCAGCTTGCTTGAGCACCGCCTGCTTCTGCTCACCCGCCAATTTCGCATACGCTGAGTCGATGTTAAAAGTGTTCTTGGCCAGCTCTTTCACCACTTTGATGGAGTCTTCCTTGCTCAGCGTAGGCCTGTTGAAGGTAAATGCCTGTGCTTCGTGATAGTAGGCGTGACCTACCGAGTCGTTGAACTCACGGATGGAGTCCAGGTCGTGCAGAATCTTGCCGAGTCCCTTCGACCGCGCATCAGCGGCTATTCCGCTAGCTTCCGCCATGTTGAAGTCACCATCGAAGTCGAGTAGGATAGTCTTGGTGGAGAAGGTCTCGCGGCGATAGGGCACGTTGGCTGTGACGTTCAGTCCCGACTGGCGCATGTTTTCAAACCATTCACCGCTGTACAGCGTCAACAGCAGGTGCTTTTTCTCCGCAGTAGTCTGAATGCGTCCGGAGTCTGCCAGGATAACGGCAGCATCCTCATAACCGCCGTTCATGCGGTATATCATGATGCCGTAAAGCATACCCGTGTTCATGTCCTTCTTCTGCACGTAGAGGTTGGAATTGGGAATGCCGTCGTAGAAGATGCCTTCAGGAATCTCTACCTCCGGATTCTTCTGCTTCATCGAGATCAGCAGTTGCTGGAAAGAGATGAAGGCCCGCGGACCTATCACCTCCTGGAAATAGAAGGATATGCAGGCTATTGCTGTCACGATGACTATCAGCGACCGCATCGACTGCATCAGCGAGATACCCGCTGCTTTGATAGCTGTCAGCTCGGAGCTCTCGCCCAGGTTGCCGAAGGCTATCAGCGACGACAGCAGGATGGCCAATGGGAAGGCTTGTGGCATCAGCATCAGTCCCATGTACCAGAAAAACTGTGCCAGCACCTCCATAGACAGTCCTTTGCCTATCAGTTCGTCCACATATCGCCACAGGAATTGCATCATCAGCACAAATTGGCAGATGAAGAATGTGGCGAAGAACAGCAGTCCGAACTGTTTGGTAATAAATATGTCTAATTTCTTAATGCGCAGCATAAATCTATAGTCCGCTGACGCGGTGCAGGCGTTCCAGATTTTCGTCCCAAATGCCGCGCAGGTCGGATTCCTCGTCTTCGTCAGCAGCAAAGTCCGTGATGAGCAGGCTCAGCTGGCCTGTAAGGTCGCTTCCCTCAATGCGCATCTCCCAAAAAGCCTCGGGAGTATCCTCATGGTAGTCCCATAACAGACGTATGTAGTTGTATTTTTCTACTTCCAGTATTTTGGATTGCTTGGTGTCGCGCTCCGTCCAGGGGTGTCCCCAGGTGAACGTCATGGTGTCGTTGTCTTCGGTGACTTTATCTGCCAGCCACTTTTGCATGCCTGCAGCGTTACTAATCATGTCCCATACGATTTTCGGCGATTTTGTCGAGAGAGGGTATTCGATGGTTAGTTTTCTCATTGTTCCCATATCAAATTAGTTCAGATCATTAATATGTATCACAGCGCAAAAGTACAAAAAAAAATCGAAACACAAAGATTTTTCGTGAAAAAGTTTTGGTGTTTCGGAAAATAGTTGTACCTTTGCACCCGCTTACAAGCATGATGGCGGGGTAGCTCAGCTGGTTAGAGCGTCGGATTCATAATCCGGAGGTCGAGGGTTCGGGTCCCCCTCCCGCTACAAAGAAGTCCTGTTAATTCGCTGATTAACAGGATTTTTTTGTTTTTCCAAGTAACCGTAAGTAGCTCTTACTTCAGCTGTTCCAGTGCGCGGCACAGCTGGTCGGGACAGGAGGTACTCTTCGCCCCGCATCTTATGCCATTCAGCTTGCTAATCACGTCATCCACGTGTTGTCCTTTCACCAACTGGCATATTCCCTGCAGGTTTCCGTTGCATCCACCCAGGAAAGACACCTGCTGGATGATGTTGTTCTCATCTACGGTGACGTCAATCAGTTTCGAGCAAGTGCCCTGTGTCTCGTATTGTACATGTTTTGTTTCCATAATCCTTATTTGTTTTTGTTGTCCTGATCGGCAGAAGATTATCGACCTAAACGTAACACAGCGTTGAGGTCGTCAGTTCTGCTTTCCAATCTCTTATCGGGATCGTTGTACTGGTTAATACCATTCAACATACTCTTAAATCCCGGCTCAATCTGCATTCTATATAAGGTATTGAAGGTCAAGATAAGAAGATTGGTTTGCGTATCAGCTATGCCAAGCGTTTTTGCCCTGTCACGCAGCAGCAGCTCCATATTGCTCTTCAGCTGGTCTTCCAGCCCTACAGCCAGAGAATTCTTCCACTCGTTGCCCTCGTTATGAATCATATACACCTTGCTCATCTGATCGCCGAGGTATTTGGTCAGGAGATCAGTGAGTTCTTCGGGCGTTTCAGGAATAAATTGACGTGTTAAACCTAAGGCGCTTGTGGCATCACGATATTTGTCTAAGCTGCTCCAGGCATCTTTGATGTGCCAGCCCAGTCCTCCTTTGAGATTGTCGTTGAGGCGTTTGCGGCACGTCGCATTCACGTCGCTGAGCGAAGGGATGGTCGTCACATACTCGGTATTGATCTGCCACTCCGTGAATTCATTGTTCACCTTGATGGTGCGCCATGGATTGGGGTAAGAGATGACGGAACCTGTAGCCACGTCAACCAGGCTGTCGGGCTGTGCATTGTCTGCTATGGTGCGATACTGTGCAATGTCTTGCAGGTGTGTATGTCCAGTAAAAGCCATGTGTATGCCATGTTCCATCAGCTGCTTGCTCACCTTCGCATAGTCAGCGACGACGTAGCCGCCTTGCAGCGTGCTCTGCGCATCGTAGTGCTCTACGACGTTATGGTGTTGTACCAGCACGACCTGCTTTCCCTCGGTGCGTGCCTTGTCGGCCTCGGCCAGCATCCAGGTCAGCGTAGCTGGGCGGATGCGTCCCGACGTCTGGTTATAGTTTTTCTCGTCGCCCTTGTCTATGTATTTATTTTCTTCATACTTATTGGTGTCAATGCACAGCAGCACTAGTCCTTTCAACGGTTCACAGACGAACGACAGCGAGGCAGGGTCTTTTGCGTATGCCTGGTTGTAGCCGAAGTCGGCATACAGTGTCTTGAACTGCTCTGGCGATGTGCGCTCTGCCGGGCGTGTGTTGTCGCCGTTGAAGTAATAGCCTTCCGGATTATCGATGTCGTGGTTTCCAGGCACTACTATTACCGGAATGCCGGCATTGCGCAGTTTGCTGAGAATGCTCACTACCAGTTGGTGACTCAGCAGTTCACCGTCTTTCGTCAGGTCGCCAGGGATGATGACCAGGTCCGGGTTACGCTTCTCCGTCTCTGCTACCAGATATTCCAGCACCTCGCCGCTGTATTCCAACAGCTTGGGGTCTTGATTCAGATAATTCTCATAGGCCGTACCCGTTTTCTCCAGCAGTTGGGGTGCCATTACGTGGATGTCGCTCATCACAATAATGGACTTGAAGTTGGGGTCTTTCTCTGGAGTATTGCCGCCGTCGTTGGGATTGTCAATCACTCCCAAGTCTTTAACACAGCTGGTCAGGCTCATGCTGAGCACCAGAAAGGCCATTGACAAAAGAACTGTAATTTTCTTCATCTCTCTCTCTTTGGTTTATTATTAAAACGAGAGCAAAGATAAGAAGAAAATTTGTTTATGCTAGCAATGCTCTTTCTTAAAAGATGTGAACAGGCCGATTTTTCCCAGTTTGTGCTTATAGCCCGTACAAAAACGACCGACCATCTAATCAGTTCCTTTTCCCTTCATTTAGAGTTTGATGGGTCCACAGCCCATTAACTTCAGCTTCTTCTCTACTGCCTTTACTTTCATTGCCATAATTTTAATCTCCTCTTAGTTTGGTTTTTGTTAAATCTTTTAGTCATAATTCTCGCTTGTCGCTTCAGAGCCTCTTTTACGTTCTCCCTAGGAAAATATTCCTCTCCGGCCAGGAAAATTTTGCGCGCTGCCCAGGGCGTAAAAATCACCTCTTTATTGACAATACAAAGGTACAAAAAAGAAGCATGCAAACCTAATTATTTGTGTAAAACTTTTTGAAAACTTGCATGATGTCGAAAACGCATAAAACCTTGCAATCTTGCATCCTTGCAATCTTGCAAAGGTCGTTTCCCTACCTGCAATTTTAGTGCTAATAATAATATAATATATATATTATATTATTATTAGACATCTTTTTCCCACTACGGAAGCATATCTTGCAAGATTGCAAGATTGCAAGAATGCAAGATTTTGCATGAGACACTTTATCCGCTGTGATTATTTTTACCCAGTACTTCCAGAAGTACTTAGAATTTCCAGTCGAGACCGATACCGATGACGTTGTTGGTGCGTGAGAAGGTCTCGAGACCATAGACGGCCTGCTTGTCGTAGTTGCTGTAAAGGCTGATGAAATAGCCGGCATTCAGGCGAACCTGCTCGTTGATGTTCCAGGCACCACCCATGCCGATAGACCAGCTGTCGCAGGCAAAGGAGGTGTTCTGCTGATAACCGTCGGCGAGTCCGTAGTCGGTGCGCTGAGCGCCACAGCTGACGGTGAACTTCTCGTTGATGTCATACTCGACGCCTGCAAGGAACTCGTGAGTGCCGTGCTTCAGCTCGTTCTGGCGGTCGTTAGCCATCTTGGCGTTCTTGTCGTCGAAGAAGTGATACTCGAGGGTGGCCCGGAGTTTGGGAGTGAACTCGTAACCTGCGGCTACAGAGAGCAGGGCAGGCATGTCGTAACGGGTGCGGGCACCGTCCTCGTAGGGAGTGGTGTAGGCACCGAGCTGAGCCTGCAAGGCAGCCAGCTTAGCCTCCGCATTGGGGTCGGTCTTTACCATATATTCAACGACTTTGGCACCCAGTCCGGCATCGAGGATGTTCGTCTCGTTCTTGGGGTTCAGCTTGGTGCGGAACTCATAACGGGCAGTGAGCGTGAGCGGTCCCTGATGGTAGTTCACGCTAATCATCGGGGTGACGCCCCAGCCTTTCTGATCGACGTCGAGCAGCAGTTTGGCCACATCGCCGAACATCGGATGCTCCACCGCCTTGACGTGACCGCGATAGTAGCCGTCGTAATAGTTGGCACGAATGCCCACAGCTGCAGAGAAGCAGTCAAGAATCTTGTAGGTGAAGTTGACCTGTCCGCCATAGATGTACTGCTTACCCTTCATCTCTGAGTCGAGGGTGTAGGTGTCGGGGGTAATGCCGTTGGAGGCTAACATGCTCTGTAGCAGTACGTTGAACATAGGTACGCCCTGCTTGTATTCCACAAAGCCACCGCTGCCCACAATGCCAATCATGGTGCTGACAGCCCAGCGGTCTTTCTTGTAAGAAGCGAACAGCGCGGGTACGATGGGAGCTGACGCCTTGCCCTCGTAGAGTGTCTTCTGTCCGTTGCTTGTCAGTTCGATGTCACGATACTGCCAGGGCTTCTGGAAGTTGAGCGAGAGTTGGAAACCCTCATGACCCCAAGCCAGTCCGGCGGGGTTGGAATAGGCGGCGTCGATGTCGAGCGTAGCACCTCGGGCCATCATGCGGTCGAAGGCTATGTGATAGTTTGTGTTGGTCATCAGGCCGCCTGCCATAGCAGTGGCTGCCAGCATTGCAACCACCGCTACCATTGTAAGTCTTTTCTTCATATATGTCATCTGGTTGATAAAATTTGGGTGCAAAGGTACAAAAATTATTCGAAATTGACGAATAATGGGAGAAAAAAATTCAAAAAAAGAACAAAAACGCCATGGAATGTGTGTTCTTGTTTTCTACACTCCGTAGCCCTCCAATCATTGACTTACATTATTTATTTTAGAAGTAATATAAAATTTTTCGAGAAACATGTGGGGAAATGCTGTCTTTTTTGTATTTTTGCAGCCTAAAATATAACGTTATATTATGGCAGATAGTAAGAAGATTAAGACAGCGCTCATCTCTGTGTTTCACAAGGATGGGCTGGAGGAGCTGCTCAAGAAGCTCAATGAAGAGGGTGTGAAGTTCCTGTCAACAGGTGGTACGCAGACTTTTATCGAGTCGTTGGGCTATCCTTGTGAGAAAGTGGAGAATGTGACGACTTATCCTTCTATTCTGGGTGGTCGTGTGAAGACTCTGCACCCTAAAGTGTTTGGAGGAATCTTGGGACGTCGTGAGAATGAGGGTGACCGTGAACAGATGGCTCAGTATGAGATTCCTGAAATTGACTTGGTGATTGTAGATTTGTATCCTTTTGAACAGACTGTTGCCAGCGGTGCATCGGAGGAAGATATCATTGAGAAGATTGATATCGGTGGAATCTCGCTGATTCGTGCCGGTGCCAAGAACTTCAACGATGTTGTAATAGTACCCAGCAAAGCTGAGTACAGCGTGTTGCTTGATATTCTGAACAAGCAGGGCGCTGAGACCACTAAAGAGCAGCGCCGTATGTTCGCCACCCGCGCCTTTGGCGTCAGCTCGCATTATGATACTGCCATCCACGCCTGGTTTGTAGAGAAGTAATAATTGATAATTGATAATTTAGAAGAATGGGATTTTTTAGTTTTGTCCATGGGATAGCAATGGACTTGGGAACGGCTAATACGATTATTATCAGTGATGATAAGATTGTGGTTGACGAGCCGTCAGTTGTAGCACTTGACCGTCATACCGATAAGATGATAGCGGTGGGGTCGAAGGCAAAGATGATGTATGAGAAGACGCACGAAAATATCCGTACTGTACGTCCTCTCCGTGATGGCGTGATAGCCGACTTCTCTGCCTGCGAGCAGATGATACGTAGTCTTATCAGGATGGTACATACTGGTTCGCGCCTTTTTTCGCCCACTCTCCGTATGGTGATTGGTGTTCCTTCTGGTTCTACAGAGGTGGAGCTGCGTGCCGTGCGTGACTCTGCAGAGCACGCCGGTGGTCGTGATGTCTATCTGATTTTCGAGCCCATGGCGGCTGCCATAGGTATTGGCGTAGATGTGGAGGCTCCTGAGGGCAATATGATTATTGATATCGGCGGTGGCTCAACGGAGATTGCCGTTATCTCTCTGGGTGGTATTGTATCGAACAACTCCATCCGTACTGCCGGCGACGACTTGACAGCCGATATCCAGGAGTATATGTCTCGTCAGCACAACGTGCGCGTATCGGAGCGTATGGCTGAACGTATCAAGATAGCAGTAGGCTCTGCGTTGACAGACTTGGGCGATGAGGCTCCAGAGGACTATATCGTTCATGGACCAAACCGTATCACAGCACTGCCTATGGAGGTTCCCGTATGTTATCAGGAGATAGCTCACTGCCTGGACAAGACTGTTGCCAAGATTGAGAATGCTGTGCTCTCTGCATTGGAGAACACACCGCCAGAGCTGTATGCTGACATCGTGAAGAACGGTATCTGGCTTACGGGAGGCGGTGCTTTGCTGCGTGGTCTTGACCGTCGTTTGGAAGACAAAATAAACATCCCCTTCCACATTGCAGAGGACCCATTGCATTCTGTTGCCAAGGGCGCTGGTATTGCCCTTAAGAATGTGGACCGCTTTAACTTCTTGATGCGTTAATTGGGAATAGATGAAGAACCTGCTGGAATTCCTGGGAAAGTATTACCACTGGGTTCTGTTCGTGGTACTCGAAGTCATCAGCCTTGTCCTGCTGTTCCAGTATAACAGTTATCAAGGAAGTGTATGGTTCTCGTCTGCCAATGTTGTTATTGGACGTATCTACGAATGGACGTCTGCTGTGGAGTCGTATATCTCAATGAAAAAAGTAAACGAGGACTTGACGCTTCGCAATTTCTATTTGGAGCGTCAGGTTTCTCAGTTGCGTCGCTTGTATGGGGAGGCTACCAAGCAGGAAGATCCTAAGGAGCAGCAGGGACTTGAATTCCTGAGCCACTATAAGCTGATTCCAGCAAAAGTTGTCACGAATGAACTGAACAAGACGAACAACCTGATGACCATTGACAAAGGGTCTGCCGACAGTATCAGAGTGGGTATGGGTGTGGCTTGTGGAAAGGGCATTGTCGGTGTAACCTATCTAGTTGCATCACACTATACGGTGGTGATTCCCGTACTGAACAGCAAGTCGTCGCGTATCAGCTGTGCCATTCGTGGGCACGAATATTTCGGTGTGCTCAGATGGTATGGCGAGGATGCCCGTTATGCTTATGTGGAGGATATTCCCCGTCACGCTCGTTTTAAGCGAGGCGACTGGGTGGAAACGAATGGATTCTCGAGTATCTTCCCGCCAGGCGTGTTGGTAGGTCAGATCGTGGAGGTCTATAATTCACGTGACGGACTTTCCTATAAGCTGAAGGTGAGGCTGTCAACTGATTTCGGTAATTTACGGGATGTGGTGGTTATCAACGACCAGGCTATTGAGGAGCGCTTGAAACTGATACAGGCTGCTAAAGACTCATTGAAACTTAACGTAAACCAGTAAATCTATGACTGCAGATTTGTTGAAACGGGTTCTTTGGTTTTTCCTTTTCATCTTGGCACAGGTATTAGTGCTGGGACGCATCCACTTGTTCCATTATGCCACCCCGTTGTTCTACGTTTATTTCGTCGTGCTGTTTCCTCGAAACCATCCCAAGTGGGCCGTCCTGCTATGGAGCTTTATGCTCGGACTGCTTATCGACTGCTTTACCAATACACCAGGTCTGGCTTCTTCCTCGCTGACGTTGATTGCGATTATCCAGCCTTATGCACTCGAACTATTTGCTCCTCGCGACTCTGACGAAAACCTAGTGCCATCAGCTAAAGCACTGGGACCAGTTAAGTATAGCCTCTATGTTTTCATATTAGTTTTCCTCTTTTGTCTGGTATTCTATACATTGGAAATATTCAGTTTCATTAATTGGCTACAGTGGGTTCTCTGTGTGACAGGTAGCACGTTGATAACACTGCTGTTGATTGCAGCTTTTGAATACACGAGAAGCAAATAAAGGCCTCGCATATCATTAGAAGGGTAACAGATGAGGAATCACGAATTAGACTATAGGCAATATGTGATTGGCGGGGTGGCCACTCTCATAGTGGTTGTCTATATCATACGTCTCTTTTCCCTGCAGATTACCAGCGACGACTATAAGAAGAGTGCCGACTCTAATGCTTTTCTGAAGAAGATAGAATACCCGTCCCGTGGCATCATTACGGACCGAAATGGTAAGTTGCTGGTGTATAACCAGCCTGCCTATGACATCATGGTTGTGATGAACGAGGCAAAAGACCATTTGGACACGCTCGATTTGTGTGCAGCGCTCAATATTACGAAGGAAGACTTCGACCACCGCATGGAGACGATTAAAGACCGCTCCAAAAATCCGGGTTATTCACGCTTTACCCAGCAGATTTTCATGAGTCAGCTTTCTGACAAGGAATACTCCGTCTTTCAGGAAAAGATGTTCCATTTCCCTGGATTCTATGTCCAGCGGCGTTCCATCCGTCAGTACCAATATCCCTTTGCTGCTCATGTACTGGGAGATGTTGCGGAGGTATCGCCTGCAGACATCGAGGAAGACGAGTATTATCAGCCAGGAGACTATATTGGCAAACTGGGTGTGGAACGCAGTTACGAGAAACAGTTACGTGGCGAAAAGGGTATGCAGATTCTGCTCCGTGATGCTCACGGAAGGGTGCAGGGCCGCTATCAGAATGGAAAATACGACCGCCGGCCTGTAGCAGGCAAGAACCTTACCTTGGGGATTGATGCGGAGTTACAAGCCCTGGGTGAACGGCTGATGGAGGGAAAGATAGGCAGCATCGTGGCTATCGAGCCTTCTACGGGTGAGGTCCTCTGCATGGTCAGCTCGCCCAGTTACGACCCTCGTATGATGGTAGGCCGTCAGCGTTCAAAGAGCCACCGTCTGTTGAGTCAGAACGTCTGGAAGCCATTGCTTAACCGTAGTATCATGGGTCAGTATCCGCCAGGTTCTACCTTTAAGACCACACAGGGGCTGACCTTTATGACAGAGGGGATAATCCATCCCACAAAGACAGCATATCCCTGCGGACACGGCTTTAACTATAAAGGACTGCATGTAGGATGTCACGGTCATGCGTCGCCGCTGCCCCTGGTTCCCGCACTCTCCACCTCCTGTAACGGATATTTCTGCTGGGGACTTTTCTATATGATTGGTGCTAAGTCGAAGTATGGCTCTGTTCAGAAAGCCATGAATACATGGCGCGACTATATGGTGAGCATGGGCTTTGGCTATAAGCTGGGTATCGACTTGCCAGGAGAGAAGCGTGGACTGATTCCTAATGCTGACTTCTACGACAGAGCTTATAAAGGCTCCTGGAACGGACTGACCATCATCTCTATTGCCATCGGTCAGGGAGAGGTCAATGCGACACCACTGCAGATTGCCAATCTGGGTGCTACTATTGCTAATCGGGGATGGTTCATTACTCCGCATGTCGTGAAGAAAATACAGGGGGAGCCTTTGGACACCCTTTATACCAAGCGGCGTAAGACGATGGCAAGTCGTGCTTCCTACGACTATGTCGTACAGGGAATGCGTGCTTCGGCAACGGGTGGAACCTGTCACGAACTGGCCAAGTACGACTTTATGGCTTGTGGAAAGACGGGTACTGCGCAGAATCGTGGTCACGACCACTCGGTATTCATGGGCTTTGCTCCAATGGATAATCCCAAGATTGCCGTTGCCGTCTATGTGGAGAATGGTGGATGGGGTGCCACTTATGGTGTGCCTATTGGTGGACTCATCATGGAAAAATATATTCACGGAAAACTTTCCGAGGCTTCGGAGAAACGGGCTACGGAGTTCCAAAACAGACATATTTCTTATGGTACGACAAGCAGATAAACGGGGAACAAGCGTGTTACGCTCTATTGACTGGTGGACGATATTGCTCTATATCGCCCTGCTGTCGTTTGGGTGGATTAGTGTGTGTGGAGCAAGCTATTCCTATGGCGAGACTGATATCTTCAGTCTGTCCACCCGTTCAGGTATGCAAATAGTATGGATTGGCACCAGCATTGTGCTTGGCTTTGTCCTCATCATGTTGGACGACCGATTCTATGACACCTTCTCTTATATTATCTATGGGCTGTTGGTGTTGTTGCTCTTCGGAACCATCTTCAACCCGCACAGTATCAAGGGATCCCATTCCTGGCTGGTGATTGGTCCGCTAAGACTTCAGCCTGCTGAGTTTGCCAAGTTTGCCACCGCGTTGGCATTGGCCAAGTTCATGTCCACTTATGGGTATAACATCAATCAGTGGAAGCATTTCCTTGCCACGCTAGCAATCATCTTAGTGCCCATGATTTGTATTGTGCTGCAGCGAGAAACGGGTTCCGCTCTGGTTTATCTGTCTTTTTTCCTGATGTTTTATCGCGAGGGAATGCCGGGATCCATCCTGTTCACAGGCGTTGCTATGGTTATCTATTTCGTGGTGGGCATTCGGTATGCAGAGGTTTATATAGCAGATTCAGCCACCTCGGTGGGAAAATATAGTGTATTGTTGCTTATCCAACTGTTTACCATAGGGATGGTGTGGGTTTACTGCAACCCGCGGAAAGCTTTTCGCCTGCTTATGTATTGCATAGGCATCTCGATCGTTCTACTCTTCATGGTTAAGTTACCCTTCGACGTAACTTATGTTCAGTTGGCCATGACGGCAGTGCTGATAGGATATCTGGTGTGGGAAGGGCTGAACTCGCGCCTTCACAGCTATTTCTTCATAGCTCTCTTTTCCTTGGGGTCCTTAGGTTTTTTCTATGGGGCAGGCTTTATCATGAATAATGTGATGGAACCACATCAGCGTTCGCGTATTAATGTACTTTTAGGGCTGGATGAAGACTTGCGCGGTGCGGGATATAACGTTCATCAGAGCGAAATCGCCATCGGGTCAGGAGGATTGGAAGGAAAAGGTTTCCTCAATGGCACGCAGACGAAATTGAAGTTTGTGCCAGAGCAAGATACGGACTTTATCTTCTGTACAGTAGGTGAGGAGGAAGGCTTTGTAGGTTCTGCAGGTGTGCTCATCCTGTTCTTGTTGCTTATCTGGCGACTGATTTTCTTGTCGGAACGGCAACCTTTCCGCTTTGGGAGGGTGTATGGTTATTGTGTGCTAAGCATCTTCCTCTTCCATGTGTTTATCAATGTGGGCATGGTGCTGGGGCTAACTCCTGTAATCGGTATTCCGTTGCCGTTCTTCAGCTACGGAGGCTCTTCGCTGTGGGGCTTCACGTTCCTATTGTTTATCTTCCTGAGACTGGATGCGAGTCGCAATCTTCTGCGTTCTTGATACTCTGCTCAGTTTAATGCCAACATCTGTGATTCCAGGCAGAATCTCCCGTTTCATGTCGTGGCGTATCTCAATGAACAGGGAGTCGTCTTTTTCCAGAGGAAGGGTTTTCAGGGGGAAGATATACTGATATTCGCTGATGCCTCTCCCTTCGGGATATCCCCGTTTGCTGATAAGCTTGCATACTAGAGTGTCGCATAGCATTTCCCCTGTATTCTTCTTAGTTTGTTCTATAATAAGGTTCAAGTTCTGGAAAGGGAATCTGCCATTAATCCGGAGGCCGACTTCCTCAACATAGTTGCCAGTTTCCTTGACAGCTGGAATATGGAAGGACAAAGGGTCATTCTTCTCCCAACCGGAAGAAGAGGGCTGCTGATAATCATGATAGACAGTCTTTTCGTGGCAGGCTGTCAAAATGAGCATCATGAATACCCCTATATATAATAAGGAGTACTTATTCTTTGCCATTGTGGGCTGAAGTATTCTGCTCAGGATTTCTGGGCTTTTTCTTTTTCTTTTTCTTCTTGGCACGATCAAAGCGATTGATATTTTCCTGGGTGGCCAAATCGACAGGTCCAACAGGAGCATTCCGGTTGCCGTCTTCCTGTAGAGATGAGGGTTTTTCACCTTTTTTGTTCATTTCTATGATCTCCTTGGCTCGTTCTGCCGTGATAGTTTCCAGATTGGCTGCTATGTTCTTGTCGGTAGAGTAGGTAATCAATCCTGCCAGGATGTCTGCCTTGAAATAATAGTAGTCGCTATCTTGCGTTTGTAGCATTGCTTCCTTGGAGGGCAGCTTCCTGCTGGCTTCTACGTAATCATCCACTTCGTAGTTAAGACAACATTTTAACTTGGCACACATGCCTGCCAACTTCTGTGGATTCAGCGAGATGTCTTGGAAACGGGCTGCTGAAGTACCTACGCTGACGAAGTTTTTCATCCAGGTGGCACAGCACAGCTCACGTCCGCAAGGGCCTGTTCCTCCTATCAAACCGGCTTCCTGGCGTGCGCCAATCTGCTTCATCTCGATGCGAACATGGAAGGTGGCAGCTAAGTCCTTGATAAGCTGTCGGAAATCAACGCGCTCGTCGGCGATATAATAGAATATGGCCTTATTGCAGTCGCCCTGGTATTCTACGTCGCCAATCTTCATCTTCAATCCGAGTCCTTTGGCGATTTGTCGGCTTTCTATCATAGTGGCATGCTCACGGGCTTTGGCCTCATGGAATTTCTCCATATCGATAGGGCGCGCTATTCGATAGACACGCTTGATGTCGTCGGCACTCTTGAGGTTTGCCTTCTTCAGTTGCAACTTAACCAGTCGTCCGGTCAGGGAGACCACACCAATGTCATGTCCAGGATTTGCCTCAACGGCTACGATGTCGCCTTTCTTCAGGTCCAGTTTGTTCACGTTGTGATAGTATCCCTTACGAGTGTGCTTGAATTGTACCTCTACCAAGTCGGTTGTATCAATATTGCCTGGCACATCAGCTAGCCAGTCATACGTGTTTAGCTGTCTGTCCTGTCGTCCCACGCCGTTCTTGCACAGTCCGCGGTCGCATCCAGTCTTTATGCTTAGTTCTTTTTCCATTTATCTTTGTTTATTTCTGAATCAATAGTACAATCATTTGCATGGCCATATCGAAGAAGACGATTTTTGCATTGGCATTTTGTCCGATATCACGAATGGCACGGTTTGTCATATCGTTGATTAGCAGGATGTTAGCCTCGTTGATGAAACGGGCAAAATTCTTGGCAAACTCCTCTTCGCGTTGTGTCATGTAGCATAGTTCCTCTTGGTGGAAATTGTACATGAAGTTCTCGCGTATCAGGCGCAGGAAATATTCCAGGAAGCGCTTTTGTTTCTCACGACCCATGCCTGCCAGGCGCTCTGACCAAGTCTTGAGGTCTTTTATCTTGCGTTGATAGGCCAGTCGCATCAGCATCTGGAACAAGTCCAGGAAGAGCTCGTTTTCAGAATCAGCACTGAGCAGTTCCAATGCTTTCAACCAGCTTCCGTTGGCATTACGTGCCGTTCTGTATGCCACATCATCGCTCACTCCCCGTTTGGTGCGAAGTGCTTCTTCGATGTCTTCGTCGGCTATTCGCTTTATATCTATTCGCTGTACTCGACTGCGGATGGTTTCCAATAGTTTTTCCGGTTGTTGGCAAACCATGATGAATACTGTTTGCGAAGGTGGCTCCTCCAATAGTTTCAGTATTTTGTTGGCACACTCTATATTCATGCGCTCAGGCAACCAGATGAGACTTACCTTGTAGCCTCCCTGACTTGATTTCAATGACAGCTTACGGTTCAGGTTGTCACTCTCGCCTGCTGTAATAATGGCTTGTTGGTTTTCGCCTCCCATCAGATCCATCCATTCCGTCATAGAGAAGTAGGGTCCTGCCATAATCAGTTCGTGCCATTCTCTGGCAAAGTCGTCACTTACGGGCTTATGGTCTGCAGTCATTGAGGGCAGCTTGATGGTTGGAAAGGTGAAATGCAGGTCGGGATGTTCCCATTTCTGAAGCATAGGACTGTCGCCCAGCAGCACTTTGGCAAATCCCAAGGCTAATGCCATCTTTCCACAGCCTTGTGGACCACAGAGCATGATAGCATGGGGAAGACGTCCTTCGTCAACCATCTTCATGAGGCGATCCTGAGCCTCCTTTTGTCCTATCACCTGTTCAAAAGCCATAATCGGGGACAAAGTTACGAAAAATCGAGCGCAAAACAAAGAAACTTGTTTCTTTTTTTGCCGAGATGGAGTAAGTTCGACGAAGCCAAAGTTACGAAAAATCGAGCGAAATGCCAAATTTGTTAAGGCTTTTTACAACAGACGCTTCGCAACTTCTGCTACGGAATCGACTGCTGACACGGTGTAGAAGTGGATGTTGTGCACTCCATGCTGGTAGAGTTCACGGCACTGCTGGGTGGTCCATTCTATACCCAGCTGTGTGGCTTGCTCGTCGGTCTTGCACTTCACAATTTCTTTAGCCAGTGCTTCGGGGATGTCGCAATGGAAAGTCTTAGGCACCACCGTCAGTTGGCTCAGCTTAGCCATCGGTTTAATGCCTGGGATGATTGGAATGGTAATGCCCATCTGGCGCGCTTTCTCCACGAATTGGAAATATTTCTGGTTGTCGTAGAACAGTTGTGTCACAGCATATTGTGCTCCAAGGTCCTGTTTTTGCTTCAGGTATTCCATGTCGCGTTCCAGGTTGGGCGCCTCCTCGTGCTTCTCAGGATAGCAGGCTACGCCAAAGTCGAACTTCGGTCCTGGGTGCTTGATGGGTGTTCCGTCGGCAAAGAATCCTTCGTTGAATCGCACCACCTGCTTGATGAGGTCTGTCGTATGCGCATGACCTCCTGGTGTTGGGGTGAAGCGACTGTCCTCCTTGGCCTTGTCACCACGTAGCAGCATCAAGTTGCGGATGCCCAGGAATTGCAGGTCTAGCAATTCGTATTCTATCTGCTCAATGGTGGTTCCACTACAGATAATGTGGGGCTCAACGGGTATGTTGTATCGTTGTTTGATAGCCGATGCGATTGCAATAGTTCCTGGGCGCCGACGAATGCGTTGACGCTCAAATTGTCCATTCTCCAACTCCTTATAGACGTACTCAGAGTGGTGTGTCGTGATGTTGATGAAGGCGGGGTTGAATACCGCCAGTTTGTCTATGGTACGGAACAGGGCGTCAGTGCCGTTTCCTTTAAGCGGAGGAAGCACCTCAAAGGAGAAGCGGTGCTCGTTGTTTTCCTGTTGTTTGATATAGTCTGCTACCGTCATTTTTCGCGAGAATTATTCTTGGTTGCCTATTTAGTACATTTAAATTAGCGACAAAATTAGTTAAAAAGCTGCAGAATGACAAATATTTTAAAAGAAAAGTATTACTTTTGTGCTTAATTATGGAATACTAACATAAAAACACCATTAATGTAAAATAGGAGGATTGAGATATGAAGAGAATTCTCATTGCAGAAGACAACAACAGTAATTATCTGTTGATGACTTACATTCTGAAAGGGCATTATGAGTTCTTTCGAGCAGAAAATGGGCAGGATGCGGTGGAGAAAGCCAAGGCAGAGCATCCTGATTTGATTCTGATGGACATCAAAATGCCCCTTATGGATGGACTAAAGGCCACTCAGCTTATAAAGGCAGAGTATCCTGACCTCCCTATTATCGCTCTGACAGCTAATGCTTTCGACAATGATCGCCAACAGGCTACGGAAGCAGGGTGCGACGATTTTATCTCCAAGCCAGTCAGTGCCGCAGCCTGTATTCAAGCCATCCAAAAATTGATAGGTAAATGAAAAATTTGGGCTATTCGTAAAAATGTAGTATCTTTGCACGATAATTGTGGGGAAATGAATATAAATATGTTTTTCTTTCGATATGTTGGCATTCTGATTGCTGTCTTGCTCTTGGCTTCGTGTGGGGTGGACGATGGACGGTTCAAGTTGGAAGGACGACTGCGTAACATCAACCAAGGAGAGTTCTGGGTATATAGCACGGATGGGGGAATAGCAGGCTTCGACACCATTGCTGTACGTAATGGTCGTTTCTCCTATGAAACGGAGCTTCGTGGACCTTCTACCCTGGTCGTTGTTTTTCCCAACTATTCTGAGCAGCCTGTGTTTGCTGAACCAGGCGAGAAGGTACATATCAAAGGTGATGCCACTCACTTGAAGGAAATGATTATCGAGGGAACTGACGACAATGAGCGCATGACGGAATTGCGAATGGAGCTGAACGAGACGGCTCCTCCTGATGTGCCTAAAGTGGTCAGTGAATATATCAAGGAGCACCTGGAATCACCAACCAGCATCTACCTGTTGCAACGCTATTTCCTCCTGACACACACACCGGACTACCGGCAGGCCCAGAAACTGGTGAACATGATGCTGAAGGAAAATCCTGAGAACGGTCAACTGATGCGTTTGCAGAAACAGTTGAGAAACTTGCAGGGTGGGGCGTTGAAAAGCAAACTGGCAGCCTTTACAGCTACTGATGTGAAAGGACGTAAGGTGTCGGAGAAAAACCTGAAGAGCAAGTTAAACGTAGTGTCTGTTTGGGCCACATGGAGCTATAACAGCATGGACCAGCAGCGTAAATTAAAAGTACTCAAGGATAAGTATGGCGACAAACTGGGGATTCTTAGCATTTGCATTGACGGGCGTCCTGCAGAATGCAAGAATCTCGTGGAACGCGATTCGCTGAAATGGTCCACCATTTGCGATGGGCGTATGTGGGAAACTCCTCTGTTGGCTAAATTCGGACTGGCTGATGTGCCTGCAAACCTGATTATCGATGAGAAAGGTGTCATATTAGAACGCAACCTGCAGCCTCAGAAGCTGGAGGGGCGTGTGAACGAACTGATGCTGAAGAATAAAGTAAATGCCCTGCTAGATTAAGAAAAAAATGAAGAAAACGATGAAGCGATTGTTGAGATGGTTGGCTGGCACCTTGCTGGGCATTGTTTTGCTGTTGGTAGTTGCTGTCTTGTTATTAAACACCAGCATGGTTCAAGGTCGTTTGGTGGAAGAAGCCGTTGGGGCACTGAAGGAGAAACTGCAGACGGAAGTGAAGGTTGGCAGGTTCCAAGTGAGGCTTATCGGACAGGATATCCGACTCGAAGATGTGGAGATAGAAGACCTTCAGCACCGCAAAATGTTTATATTGAAAGAATTGGGAGTAGAACTCGACCTTTGGCGTCTTCTTGACCGTGAAATCAGGATTACTGATGCCAAAGTGAAGGGATTGGAGGCTCATCTCTATAAGGACTCGACGGATACAGTAGCCAACTATCAGTTCTTCATTGATGCTTTCAAGAAAAAGCATAAAAAGAAGGCTCAGGAGGTGAAAAAGGACACTGTGAAGAAACATAAGATGAACATTGACTTCGATAAGGTGAAACTCGAGGATATCAAGGTGACCTACAACAAAGAGTCAGCTTCACTAGGTAGCCTGTTCATCCGCAAGGATAAGAATGATATGCTGATGGGCGAGGTGCACGACCTGGCTTCTTCGTGGATACAAAAGACCAAGAAGGGACTTGTTGATACCCGTTTGCACATCGGCACCATCCGTTTGTCCAACCATGATGAACAGCATCTGTTGAACATCGGAGGCATCCGCTATATCACCGACAATGGTAAGCCGCGCAAGAATGCCGGCAAGCCTAAGCGCGGTTTCTTCGATGTAGGTCATTTGGACCTCCTTGCTGAAATGGATGTTAATGTGCTTTACACGGGAAAGGATAGTGTGGTGGCTGAAATTACTCGTTGTCAGGTTAAGGATTCCGTCTCAGGCATTGATGTCCGCGAGTTGAAGGCTCATATAGAAGCCAATAAGAAGGTGGCTCATATCAAGAAGTTTAGAATCAGCCTGCCTAATACCACCTTAAAGTTCGACGAAGCCACCTTGCAGTTGCCCAGCAAGAAGCAGGGACGCAAGTTAGCCTATAAGACCTCGCTCATTACGGGTTCTACCTTGCTGAAGGACATCTCACGCGTATTTGCTCCTGTCTTGAAGAACTTCACGGAACCCCTGTATCTTCAAACCACTTTGACTGGCAACGACGAGGGTATGCAGTTCAGCAATGTCAAGGTTAATACGAAGCAGAAAGACCTTACCATCAATGCCAAGGGCTATATCAGTGGTCTCAAGGACAAGTATAAGTTGCATGTGCATTTTGATGTGAACCGCATGACGGCTCAAGGTGATTCCAAGGAGCGTATCATCAGCCATTTCCCCGTTAAGAAGTTTATGATGAAACAGCTTCATAACCTAGGAACTATTGGTTATATAGGAACTTTCGACGTGTTGTGGAAGCGTGAGCAATTTGCAGGTCTTCTAATAACCAAACCGGGTAATATCAACTTCAGCTTTGCCCTGAATGAGAATACAAAATATGTAGAAGGTACCGTTCGTACTGATTCTTTTGAACTGGGACAGGCGATGGATATGCCCGACCTAAAGAAAGTGTCGTGTCAGGCTACCTTCAAGTTCGATATCTCCAAGCCCCGAACTGCCATTATGCGTCGCAAGGTGGGCGGAAAACTGCCTATGGGCGAGGTGTATGCTGAGGTTAATGATGCTAAATACAAGTTGATTCACGTTCGTAATACCGTGGTTTCCATCAAGAGTAACGGTGCCGTGGCTGAAGGCGATGTGAACATTCGTGGTAAGCGTCTTGACGTGCTCTGCACGTTCTCGTTCACCAACACCAACGAGATGAATAAAATAAAGATAAAGCCGAAACTCAAGTTCCATGGCCTGCTGGGTGGAAAAAAGGCAAAACGTGAAGAGCCTGAAGTCTCAGATGCCGAACTCAAGGCTGCCCGTATTGCTCAAAGAGCAGAGGAAAGGGTTGCTCGCAATGCAGAAAGGGAAGTCCTCAAAGCTCAAAGGGAAGAAGAGAGAGCTGCCAGAAAGGCTGAAAAGGAGGCTGCAAAAGCAGCCCGACAGGCTGAGAGGGATGCCCGAGATGCAGCACGGCGGGCTGAGAAGGAAGCTCGAAAAGCAGCAAAAGAAGCCGCAAAGGCTGCCCAGCAACAAGACGAATGATTTCGTTTTATATCCTTCGCTCAGCCCAGTCGCCTCGGTCTAGGTTACGATAGCCAATGGCTTCGGCAATGTGCATAGACTCTACTTTCTCGGAGCCTGCAAGGTCAGCAATCGTGCGTGCTACCTTGAGGATGCGACTATAGGCACGGGCGGATAGTTTCAGTCGTTCCATCGCCATACGCAGCATATCAAGACTTTGGGCATCGGGCTCTGCAAACTGATGGAGCATGCGCTCGGTCATCATCGCATTGCAGTGGATGCCCTTGAAGGACTTGAAGCGTTCCTCCTGAATCTTGCGGGCAGCAATGACACGCTCGCGAATCTTCTCGCTAGGCTCGCCAGGTTGCATCTGAGACAATTGGGCAAATGGTACAGCTTGTATTTCGCAATGAATGTCGATGTGGTCGAAGATTTTGTAACCCCATTTATAAGAATTTTTCATTCTTGTGAGAAGGGTAATTGTCAGCATTGCAGCGATCATACTTAAAGTGATATTCACCATTTATTTGTCTTTGTTTGTGCAAAGATAGCAATTATTATCTATTTTATAAAAGGTGGAATGATATTTTTGATTATTTAGGAGAAAACGGAAACATCCTGCTTTATTCTGGCAGGATGCTTGTTATTTCCAACTGACATGTTTTACAATGAGACTTGTTCAGTTATGATTCGATAGAATGTCGAGCTGATGGTGATGGACTATACCCTATGGCTTCGGTAGTATGTTGGCTCTGGACTGATGGTACGGGCGACCTTCAGGATGCGGCTGTAGGTACGGGCAGAGTGTTTAATCCATCGTTAAAGGTGGAAATAGTAGTGGATTTTTGTACAATCGTACTATTTTTGATTCAATACGTACTAAAATACACCTTCTTTTTTGTAATTGTCTGTTCTTTTGCAGCCGAATTACGATAATCAACAAAGCAAGTAAAAGATGAAACTAAAACAAATGATGAGAAGAGCGCATCGGATGTCGGCACTGCTGACATTGCTCTTGTGCGCAATGAGGGTTGCCGCTGTTCAGACGGTGGTGGCCCATTGGGAGTTTACAACAGGTTACGACGTGGAGAAGAGCGGCACCACCGCCATCTATACCCCCAACACGTTAGGGTGGTCGGCGATAGCCAATACCAAGTGGACGACACAGCAGCCCTATTTCCTGCCTAACGAGTGTGGGCTGGTGCCTGAGGACTGCAGGGTTACCGTCCATACCAGCGACGGCAAGTGGCAGGTGTGTACCAGCGGTTCTGCCCCCAACTACCACCTGCGGCTGAACACGGCTTCTATCGACAAGTTCACAACTAAGGCAGACTATACGGACGGCTCGAAACACGACCAGTATTTTGAGGTCTCGCTACCTACGACATCACTGAGCAACCTGAAACTGAACTTTGCCATCGGCGACGGCAGCAGTTCGAGCACAAAGTTTGGAGTTGTCTACTCCGTTGATGGTGGCCAGACTTGGACCGTACTTGACGACTATACCGCTGGTGCCCACTGGAATACATGGGTTGATGCCAATTACAATCTGAATGCCGACAACAAGGAACAGCTCATCGTCCGTATGCTCATCCAGAGTGCCACGAAGACCAGCAACTATAACCTGAAATATGTCAACATTCTGGCAGAGGACACACAGGCTCCCAAGTTGCAGAGCTTCACCCCGGCAAATGGTGATACAGGAGTGTTGCCTACGGGTAAGGTCGTCATACTCTTCAACGAGGGCGTGCAGATGAAGTCGGGTGCCAAAACCACGCTGACTAACAACAGCACACAGTCAAGTCAGATCCTCACACCTGTCATTAATATTAATAAGGTGTCGTTTGCGTATGCCGACCTCGATCTGAGTACCTCTTATACCCTCACGCTGCCTGCCAACTCACTTTCCGACATGGCTGGCAATGCTTTCGACGAAGCAATCGTCATCACCTTCACAACAGGCGACACTCGTCCTGTTCCGCCTCCCGTACTCGACAGCCACAACCGGCTGTGGTACCACCGTCCCGCCGGTTACTGGGAAGAGGCGTTGCCCCTTGGCAACGGCCGCCTGGGAGCGATGGTCAGCGGTAGCGTGGCGAAGGACACGCTTCAATTGAACGAGGACACCTTCTGGGGACAGTCGCCCAACAAGAACTACAATGCCAATGCCAAGAACGTGTTGGCACAGGTGCAGCAGCTCATTTTCAATAAGGACTATGCCGCCGCCCAAAAACTGGCTATTCCCAATTGGATGTCGCAAGCCTCACACGGTGCACAGTATCAAGCAGCCGGCTGCGTGCTCTTAGGATTTCCCGGACACCGCTATGATGACGAGGAGTCTGGACAGATCGACGGTGCAGTGGACGCACAGGGCTATGTGCGCTCGCTGGACATGAACAATGCTACCGCCGTTACCACCTACGTCGTGAACGGTGTCACCTATACACGTACAGTATTCACATCGCTCACCGACAATGTGACACTGATGCGTATAGAAGCCTCTGAGGCAGGAAAACTGGACTTCAACCTCTGCTTTGCAGCTCCCAGCAAGACCAATATGGAGAAGTTGGGCATCAACAAGATGACCACTGACGGCATGATTGAGGCCTCGCTCATTCCTGCCCGTGACCAGTCGGAAAATGTTAGCAACAAACTACAATGCTATACCTTTATTAAGGTAATGAACGAAGGTGGCACGCAGACCAGCACCACACAGAACGTGATGCAGGGCGGACTTGTAGCAGCCAATACGACTGCACCTGCCATTGAGGTGAGTGGAGCCACGGCAGCCACCATCATCATCTCGTCGGCCACCAACTTCGTTAACTACAATGACATCAGCGCTGACGCAGAGGCCAAGGCACTTTTCTTAATGAACAGCTATCTGAACAGCGGTAAGAGCTTTGCCTCGGCACTGGCCGACCATGCTGCCAAATACCGTGAACAGTTTGATCGCGTCAGCCTTGACCTGGGTATGAACAGTGAGCGGGAATCGAAAGACACCGAGACTCGCATCAAGGAGTTCCGCTCCGTAGGAGGCAATGATCCGGGCTTGATAGCCAACTACTTCCAGTTTGGTCGCTATCTGCTCATCTCCTCCTCACAGCCTGGCACCCAGCCCGCCAACCTGCAGGGCATTTGGAACCCCAACGCCCGCCAGTATCCGGCATGGGACTCGAAGTATACGTCGAATATCAACGTCGAGATGAACTACTGGCCCGCCGAGGTGGCTAACCTCTCGGAGTGTCACAACCCGTTCATTGAGATGGTGAAGGATGTCAGCATCACGGGGGCCGAGACGGCTCAGCAGATGTATGGTGCCCGTGGCTGGACGCTACACCACAATACTGACCTCTGGCGTACCACTGGTGCCGTGGACAACGGTTCTGTGGGGGTATGGCCTACCTGTAATGCTTGGTTCTGCTCGCACCTGTGGGAGAAATACCTCTTCTCTGGTGACCAGCAGTATCTGGCCGAGGTGTACCCCGTGCTGAAGGGATGTGCTCAGTTCTTCCAGGATTTTCTGGTGAAAGACCCCAATACGGGCTACATGGTGGTATGTCCCAGCAATTCTCCTGAGAACCATCCGGGCATTGGCAGCTATACCGATGACAACGGTAAGAACATGAACTGCGCCCTCTTCGGTGGTGTGGCTATGGATAATCAAATGGTCTATGATGTATTGAAGAACACTGCAGAGGCTGCCCGCATCTTAGGAACCGATGCCGAACTGGCCGACCAACTGGATGCGCTGAAGGCGCAACTGACTCCCTATAAGATTGGTAAGTATGGACAGATACAGGAATGGCAGGAGGACTGGGACAAGGAAAACAACTCACACCGTCACCTGTCGCACCTCTGGGGCGCCTACCCAGGCAACCAAGTGTCTCCCTACACGAATCCCACCGTCTATCAGGCCGTACATAAGTCGCTCGTGGGCCGTGGCGATGCTGCCCGTGGCTGGTCGATGGGCTGGAAGGTATGCCAATGGGCCCGTATGCTTGACGGCGACCATGCGCTGACTATCATCAAGAACCAGTTGCGCCTGATGGACCCGAACGCTACTATGAACGATGCCGACGGAGGTACATACGCCAACATGTTCGATGCCCACGCTCCGTTCCAGATTGACGGAAACTTCGGGTGCTGTGCCGGTATCGCTGAGATGCTGTTGCAGAGTCACGCCGGCTTCATTCATCTGCTGCCAGCCCTGCCGAAAGCATGGGCCGATGGCGAGGTGAAGGGACTGCGCGCCCGTGGCGGATTTGAGGTCACCGACATGCAGTGGAAGGACGGCAAGGTAGTCAGCCTGAAGGTGAAGTCGACGCTGGGCGGCAACCTGCGCCTGCGCACCGCTAACGCCCTGAAGACGGCCAACGGCACGGCACTGGCTACAGCCACCGGCGACAACAGCAACCCGCTGATGCAGCCCTACCTGATGCCAGACCCCATCGTGGCTGATCCCTCGAAGATTCCCGCCACTAAATTGCCAGAAACTTACCTGTATGACATTCCCACCACCGTGGGACAGGAAATAGAGCTGATTGACCTTGATGGCACTACTGCCATTCAGGAGGTGTTAAGCGCCGAACAGCAGCGACCCACGACGGATGTCGCCTATGCCCTGGACGGCCGTCGCGTCAGCAACAGCTATAAAGGGCTGGTCGTTGTGGGCGGTCGGAAATACGTTCGCAATTAAGTAAAACACTATAACCAAACTAAATACAATGATGAAAAAACAATTATTGAGAAGCGTCATGGCATCCTTTGCCCTGCTGGCAGGGATGGCGCAGACGCATGCAGAGCAGGTGACGCTGGCGGCGTGGGACTTTGCTAACGATGTGAAGTACACCGCATCGGCTACCGACGGCGGCAAGACGTACTATACCGCCTCAGCCAACACAAAGGAGAACATGGAGTACAGTTTCTCCGCCCAGCAGCCCTTCTTCTATCCTACATCGGGGGCACTGACCAACGGTACGCTGACCATCTGGTCGAGCGACACCAACAAAAAATGGTACATCTCCAACTTCAACAACGGTGCATTGCGCATGTATACTGCATCGCCGAAAGTGATAACAAACCCCACCGATGCCGCCCAGCACTACAATTATGCAGAGGTGGAACTGTCGGCCGCGGGCTACAAGAACCTGCAGTTCTCGTGCCGCATATCGGGTAACAACAGCAGGACACTGCCCGTCTATGTACTGGTGTCCACCGACGGTGGTGCCACATGGCTGCCATCCAGTACGCTGAACAGTACCGGCAGCAGCTGGAGCAACTTCAACGAGACGAAAGCCGCTCTGGCCGTCGACGGCCAGAGCAGTGTAAAGGTGCGCGCCCTGATAGGCTACGACGCAGGAGCCACTGGCGACATGTATCTGAACAGCTTCAAGGTGACGGGTGAGGCTCTTGGCAGTGATGCCGTCTATGCCCTTTCTGCCACTGCCACACCGGCCGAGGCAGGCTATGTGGCCATGTCGCCCGTAGGCACATCGGCCGTCGCTGGTACGGAGCTGAAGTTTACGGCCAAGAACCTGTCGGGCTACCAGATTAAGGAGTGGCAGAACGGTACAGGCAATACGCTGGCCAAGACGCAAGACTATACGACAACCGTCAGTGGCAATACCACCGTGGCAGCTGTCTTCACCACTATCGAGACCTATACGCTGACAGTCAACAAGACTGGCGACGGTGCCAAGTGGGGCGAGGTGGTCATGTCGCCGGAACCCATCAACGGCAAGTACGATGCCGGTACGGAGGTGACGCTGACCGTCATTCCCAACAACGTGACCAACTTCCTGACTTGGGAAGACAACAGTGCCGCACTGAGCCGCGTGGTCACCGTCAATGGCAATACGGAGGTGACTGCCACGTTCGATGTCATCCCGTTCATCGTGGCATGGGACTTCAACAACGACAAGAATACGTCGCGCGGCAACCGTGAGGCCGACTATGCCTTTGCCACCGACAACACCGGTGTCATGCTGTTCTATCAGGGAGCCAACTGTGCCAGCACCAACTGGGGCAGCGGCAAGGCCTCCTTCGGCGGTCGCCAGCTGTGGGCAGCACGCCGCTACACCGACTACAGCAAGGACGAACAGATTCCGCGCGCCTTCGTGGCCTCGTTCAGCGTAAAGGATTACGACCTGATTAAGATTCACAGCCTCGTGGCCGCCAACAACAACTGCGTGCGCGAACGTCAGCTGCTGCAGTTGAGCACTACCAGCAGCACTGAGGGCTTCACCACTCTCAAAACGCTAACCCTTTCTGAAAACCCCAGCAGCGAGTGGGTCAATATGGACTATGAACTGGACACCAAGGCCATCGACGGCATGGTGTACATCCGCTGGATAGAAGACGAGACGAGTGACTTCTTCGACGGTGGCAACCACAGCAGTACCGAGGGTTTCTACTTGGCCGACGTCATCATCTTTGCTGACCAAACAGCTGCAGACGACACAGAGGCTCCACAACTTGTCAGCAGCTCGCCCGCAGAGGGCAGCACCAGCGCTTCGGCACGCGGCAACATCGTGCTCAGCTTCAACGAACGTGTCAAGGCCGGTACGGGCAGCGTCACGCTGAATGGTGAAGGGCTTACCGGGTCTTTCGGCAGCAAGAGCGTTACCTATGCTTACCACGGACTCTCCTACGGCCAGCAGTACACGCTCAGCATCGGCACTGATGCCATCACCGACCTCAGCGGCAATGCCTTCCCCGCACGTGACATCACATTCACCGTGATGGAACGCCCGCAGCCCATAGCAAAAGTATTTGATGCCGTGGTTGCACAAGACGGCACTGGCAACTATAAGACAGTGCAGGAGGCTATTGATGCTGCTCCTACAGGACGCATCGCCCCCTGGCTCATCTTCGTCAAGAACGGCACCTATGAGGAACTGGTGACCATTCCTGAGAATAAGCCCTTCATACATCTTATCGGTCAGGATAAAGAGAAGACCGTCGTCTGCTACTGGATCAACAACGGTGGTACGAACGACATCGGTTGGGAATACTCCACCAATAACCCCAATTCCAAAACCTACGGCAAGCAAGGGGTTGTTCAGGTAAACAGCACCGACTTCTATACCGAGAATATCTCCTATATCGACAGCTATGGTGTGGAGCGTCAGGCAGGTCCCATGGGTCTGGCCATGAGCAGCCGCAACGACCGACAGGCTTTCAACAACTGCCAGTTCCGTTCTTATCAGGACACATGGTATACCGATGTCCGCAACAGCAGTGCCCGTCAGTATGTCAACAACTGTCTCATTGAGGGTGCAGTGGACTTCTACTATGGTGCCGGTGACAACTATATAGAGAACAGCACCTTCCGCCTGGCCCGCGAGGGTAGCGTCATCGTGGCTCCCAGCCATGCAGCAGGTACCAAGTGGGGCTATGTCATGGTGAACAATGTGATTGACGGCAAGGGCGGACGCAACCAGCTGGGGCGTGCTTGGCAGAACCAGCCGATGGCTGTATGGATCAACACCACGCTGAAGACTACTATTGCCGCCGAGGGATGGAGCGAGTGGCATATTGCACCGAAGCTCTTTGCCGAGTATAACACCATGGATGCCGACGGCCAACCCGTAGACCTGAACAACCGCCGCACGACCTATAAGGTAGACGACGACAAACTGGCTCCTGGCGAGACCAGCCCCGTCACACGACAGGCGATACTTAGTGCCGAAGAGGCTGCCAAATACACCTACGAGGCTGTCACATCTGGCAATGACGACTGGAACCCGCGCAAGTTTTTTGAGCCTGTAGAAGCACCGACTGAGGTTGTCTATGCCAACGGAAAACTGACTTGGAAAGCTGTCCCATACGCCATCTGCTATCTGGTGATGGATGCTGAAGGCAACGTGGTGGGAATGACCAAGGATGATGAGTATGCTATTGCCGAGGCAGGTACATACACCCTCCGTTCTGTCAATGAGTATGGCAGCTTAGGTGAGAGCACCAATTTTGAAGTGACGGAAGCCATGACGACTGGCATTCAGGCCGAAAAGAACATACAGGTCCCTTTCGTCGAAACTCAGGTCTATGACCTGCAGGGCCGCAAGATGGCCGACAGCCAGTTGCAGCGTGGCATATACTTATTGAATGGTAAAAAAATGATTGTCAGATAACTCCACTCCTCTCAAGACTTCTGGAACTCACTGGGTGTTTGCCCGGTGAGTTTCTTGAAGCACTTGCTGAAATACTTAGGGTCTGAGAACCCGCAACGGTATGCTACGTCAGCTACAAGTACATTGGGCTGGCGCAGCATCGTTTTTGCACGTTCTATACGTTGATTGAGCAGGTAGTTGTTAGGAGAGGTGTTGAAGACGCTCTTCATGCGGGCGAAAAGCAGGGTGCGGCTAATTGCCATAGCCTGGGCAAAGTCCTGCATTGACAGGTCGGAGTCGCCTAAGTGCTCGTTGACGAACGTCTTCACACGTTCGGCAAACAGACGGTCCTCTTCATTCTCGACAACTTCTACTTGCTCTATTTTCTCTACCGCTTCCTTGATGGACAGCAACTCACGGATGCGCTCGCTCATCACCTCAATGCGCTGGTTGCTGGTCAGGCGGATGTCCTTAATCTCATTCTGCAGCAGGCGGATGTAACGCACTACACGATATATGCCGATGACCAGCAATGCCAGCAGCAGGCCGTAGAGCATCCAAGCCCACGGTGTCTCGTGGAAAGCGGCCCGCCGGTGGATGGTCAATATGTGCTCGTTGTCAGCCCAAACACCGTCTCCATTGGTGGATCGTAGATGCAGTCGGAAGGTTCCGGCAGGAATGTCGGGCAGGGTGATGTGGTTGTCGGTAATATAGATCCAGCGATTGTCCATGCCCTCAATGCGGTAGGCGTAGGTGATAGGTACATTCTTGTTGAAGTCGAGAGCTGCAAACTGAATGGTGAGGCTGCGCTCGTCGGGTGACAGCCTGATGTCTGAAGAGCAGTCGAAGACAAGGGGAGGCTGGTAGCTGCTCTTCTGCATTTCCTGCGGGCTGACGCTCAGCACGCCTTGTGTAGTGCCAAAGAGTAAACTGCCCTCATCAGAATCTTTTTGAGAAGAGACGAAAACGGGCTTTGTCTCTAACAGTTTGAAGTGTTCGCCCAACGTACCACGGGTGTAGTTGGTGACCGTGCTGTCGCTCAGCGAAAAGCAGCTGATGGAGGTCTGCGAGACGATGTAGAGTCCGTGGTCAGGTTTGAAGAACAGGCTCAGACACACGTCGGAGGGCAGGCCCTGGTCGGTGGTGAAGGTGTTGAAAGGGGTGCGGTCGCTCAGCAACTGCCGGTCGTCAGTCAGACAGAACCCGCCGCCACTGGTGGCAATGGCTACCGTATGGTCACGAAGAGGCTCAATGTCCACTACCCAGTTGTAGCTAAGCGACGCGGCATCGTCAGGCCGGCGGCAATGATGCCAGAACTTCATGTCTCGGGGGCTTTCCTCCAGCGAACAAGTGTAGAGCCCGTTCAGCGTGCCTGCCATCAACACCTGTTCTGGGGTAATGTACAGACAGCGCATCTTGTTGCTCTCCTCGTCGGCCGGCCACCCTGACAGACCATTGTCTCTATGCACGAATACGTCGTGCCAGTCGTGCTGTTGGCGCAAGTCGTACATGTTCAACCCTCCTTTGTAGGTGGCAATCCAAAGACGCTGCTGACGGTCTTCGACTATGTCGTAGATGTTGTTGCAACTCAGGCTGTTGGGGTCGCTCTCGTCATGAATGTAACGCTTGACAATGTAGCCTTCTCCCGTTTCCGAGGCTATGAGCCGTGTCAGCCCCTCCGGCTTCGCCCCTAACCACAGGTCACCCCGTGAGTCTTCGAGGATGCAGTAAACATTCTGTCCGAAAGCGACGGGCGCCGTTGACAGTTCTCCTTTCGGCGTGAGGAACCTGTCACCAACATGGACATACCCATTCTTGTCAGCCACCCATGTACGCCCTTTTTTGTCAACATAAAGGCAGCGCACCTCCTCCTCGGCGGCCTCCGAGAATTTCACGGGCTGCAAGGGCTTGGCACCAAACCATACGCGATAGAGGCCGCTGTGCGTATCGACCCAGATGCCCCCTTGACGGTCTACCAACAGGATGCTGGTATAGACATTGGCGAACTGGGGCAGGCTTTTCAGCTTTGCCAAGGTGGCATCGTCAGCCTTGTATGGCCGTGGCCGCTGGCTGTAGTCACCATCGGTCTGTTCGAAGCGTCCCGTTTTGCGATGAAACACGAATATTAGACTGTCATTGGTGGTACACTCTAAGTCGTGGTCGGGCAGCTCGCGGATGCTGCCAATGCGATTGGTACGCAGCGGACTGTTGTCGCCAGGCCGCATGCGATAGTTCTGGAAGCGGTAGCCATCGTATCGGCATAGTCCGTTCCACGTGCCAATCCATACGTAGCCGTCATGGTCCTGTACGGCACAAGACACAATGTCTTGGCCGTACCCATCGGCTTCACTGAAATGGGTGATTCGCACCTCCTCAGACTTGTGAGCCGTGACGACGGAAGTAATCAATAGGATAGTGATGGTTATCAGTAGTCGTTTCATGATTGCCCCAATAGCATTTTTGTTAAATCCCTCTCTCTGCCCAGTCGCCTCTGTCAAGGTTACGGTAGCCGATGGCTTCAGCGATATGTTGTGATTGTATACGCTCAGAATTGTCCAAGTCGGCTATTGTCCTTGCGACTTTCAAGATGCGGCTGTAGGCGCGGGCACTCAGTTTCAGACGCTCCATGGCCATGCGAAGCATGTCGAGGCTGGCGGCATCAGGCTCGGCAAACTCGTGGAGCATGCGCTCGGTCATCTGGGCGTTGCAGTGGATGCGGCCCCTCCCCCCGCCCTCCCCTGTAGGGAGGGAGCTGAAGCGCTCGGTCTGTATCTGGCGGGCTTTTATCACTCGTTCGCGGATGACCGCCGACGGCTCGCCGGGTTTCATCTGCGAGAGCTGGGCGAAGGGCACGGCCTGTATCTCGCAGTGGATGTCAATACGGTCGAGTAAGGGACCACTGATTTTGTTCATGTAGCGCTGAATCTGGCCTGGTGTACAAACGCAGTTGTGTGTGGGGTCGCCATAATAGCCACAGGGACAAGGATTCATAGATGCCACGAGCATGAATGAGCAAGGGTATTCTACACTGTACTTGGCACGGGAAATACTTATCTTGCGGTCTTCTAACGGTTGGCGCAATACTTCCAGGACGCTACGCGAAAGCTCGGGCATCTCGTCGAGAAAGAGGACACCATTATGGGCGAGGCTGATTTCGCCTGGCTGTGGATTATTGCCACCACCGACCAAGGCCACTTGCGATATCGTATGATGAGGCGCACGGAAGGGACGTTGACTGATGAGGCTGGTGTCGCGATTCAACTTGCCTGCAACACTGTGAATCTGCGTCGTCTCCAAGCTTTCTGCCAATGAAAGTGGTGGAAGAATAGAGGGCAGTCGTTTGGCGAGCATCGATTTTCCGCTACCTGGAGGTCCTATCATTATCAGGTTATGTCCACCAGCAGCAGCTACTTCAAGAGCTCTCTTCACACTTTCCTGTCCACGGACATCGCTAAAATCTAATTCATAGTGGTTTTGTTGTTCGTAAAACTCCTTGCGTGTATCTATGATGGTAGGTTCAAAAGTTTCGTTGCCATTCAGGAATTGCACCACATCCATCAGTGTGTCCATACCATAAACCTCCAGCTGGTTTACCACGGCGGCTTCTCGGATGTTCTGTTTGGGAACGATGAGTCCCTTGAACTTTTCGGCACGTGCCCTGATGGCGATAGGCAATGCTCCGCGAACAGGTTGCAGATGACCATCCAGTCCCAGTTCGCCCACCATCATATATTTATCCAGTTTGTCGCTTTCAACCTTGCCGTTGGCAGAAAGAATGCCTATGGCCAAAGGTAGGTCATAGCCGCTGCCTTCCTTCTTGATGTCAGCAGGCGACAAGTTGATGGTGATGTCCATGGAGGGCATTTTAAAACCATTGTTCACCAATGCGGCCTTGATGCGGTCGTAGCTTTCCTTTACCGCTGTGTCAGCCAAGCCGGTGAGGTGAAACTGGATGCCTCGTGACATGCTAACCTCAGCGGTTACTGTGGTAACTTCCAAGCCGTTAACAGCTGCGCAATATGTTTTTACCAACATTATTTTATGATTTTCTTACCATTGTGGATGTAAAGCCCCTTTGTACTAGGCTGTCCATTCAGTTTTCTGCCATCCAGCGTGTACCAGGCATGCTGGTTCACGGTTAATGGTTCGCGGTTAATGGTCTCAATGCCACTAGGATCGTCAAGGAAGTTCTTGAGTTCGTTAATAGATGACATAGCCTTACCTGTATTGTTGTCAAAAAGACTAGCATTATACCAACTATCAGTAACACGTTTTGTACTCCAATCCAGTCCGTATTCATTTGCTTCGAGAAACCACCAGTAAAGACCTTTGACTTTCGTGTGATTGTTAAGTTGTTCTATCAGGTCTTTGGTGAATTGTTGCTGTCCCGTCTCTGTGTCAGGCCATGATGGGAAAGTGGATTTGGGGTATTTTACTCCTGTAGTAGGGTAGTAGGCATGATAGTATCCTGTTTCGACAATCATGATGTCTTTGTCGAAGTTAGTCTCTAGAATGTTTAGAGCATTATTCAGATTTGCGAGGGTACCATGATGATACGGATAATAGCTAAGTCCGATAATGTCGAAGTCTACACCCTCATTCTTCAATAAATTATAATAGGTATTTAGATAGTTCGTATTGGGAACACGCTCGGTGTGGAGAATAATTTTTGCATTCGGGCACATCTCCCTGCAAGCATTTCCTGCATGTTTCAGAAGGTTGATAAATCGTGCCCAGTTTGCCGATTCTCCTGCATATACCTTTTTATACGAAGGGTCACTTTCTTTATAAGTTGTATATCTGTTGTTCCCCTCATAGACATCCTCTATGATAATACCTTTTCCATAAAGCATTCCATAACTAATTTCGTTACCTGTCTGGATGAAATCAGGGGCAGCTCCAGCATCTTTCAGTGCTTTTAGGCAATCTTTGGTGTATTCGTAAATTTTGGTATATAGCTGGTCATTATTCATGGTCTCCCAGTCCTTTGGTGTCCACTGTTTGGAGGGATCAGCCCATGTATCACTGTAATGAAAGTCAAGCATGAAGGAAAGTCCTGCATCCTTGATTTTCTTGCCAAGTGTCTTTACGAATTCAATATCTTGGCAAACACCTTGCCCTTTTTCTGCTCTGGTAGCATTATTGGGATCTACGAATAGACGGACACGCATGGAGTTGAGTCCTTGATTCTTCAGGAATGTCAGCAAATCAGTAATACTATTACCATTGAGATCGAAATATTTAGCTCCATTCGCTTCGTATTTCGTCAATAACGAAATATCGCCGCCCACGTATTTCTGTGCTGATACGGTGGTGATAGCGATAAGTGTAATTAGTGTTAGTAGTGTTTTCTTCATATCGTTAGTAGATTTGTATTTTCACTTTTCACTTTTTATGCCTGTTAGCCCGTTGCTCACGGTATTTGGCTTTCTGTCGCGCAGAGCCACTACCGTGAGCACCAGTGATGTATTTTTTCTTCTTGGCCTTGGTCTTTATCTTGTCCTCTTCCTTGCGAGGACCGCCTCCGCGTCCGAAGCTGATACCATTCTCCAGAATACTCTGAAAGTCGTCTTCCTTACTCATTCCTTCATTTCTTCATTTACATTTCTCATTCCTCATTTAGAATCAATGATGGAACAAACGTACACCTGTGAATGTCATTGCAATGCCGTATTTGTCGCAAGTCATGATAACATGATCGTCGCGAACAGAGCCGCCAGCCTGTGCGATGAACTCTACGCCACTTTTGTGGGCACGCTCAATGTTGTCACCAAAGGGGAAGAAGGCATCAGAACCCAATGCCACCTTGGTGTTCTTGGCAATCCATTCTTTCTTCTCTGCCAATGTCAGTACCTCGGGCTGCTTGGTGAAGAACTGCTGCCAGGCTCCGTCACGCAGTACGTCGTCGTGCTCATCCTCAGAGATGTAAACGTCAATCGTATTGTCACGGTCAGCCCTGCGAATACCCTCCTTGAAAGGCAGGCTCATCACCTTTGGATGCTGGCGCAACCACCAGATGTCAGCCTTGTTGCCTGCCAGACGGGTGCAGTGAATACGACTCTGCTGACCGGCACCAATACCGATAGCCTGTCCGTCCTTTACATAGCATACAGAGTTAGACTGGGTGTATTTCAACGTGATCAAGGCGATAATCAAGTCGCGCTTGGCCTCAGCTGTGAATGTCTTGTTCTGTGTAGGGATATTCTCAAAGAGTGCAGGATCGTCCAGTTTAATCTCGTTGCGACCCTGTTCGAAAGTCACACCAAAGCATTGTTTACGCTCAATAGGCTCCGGCTTGTAGCTGGGGTCAATCTTGATGACGTTGTAAGTACCTTTGCGCTTGTCTTTCAGTATCTCGATAGCCTCAGCAGTATAGTCAGGGGCAATCACGCCATCACTTACCTCGCGCTTCAAGAGTAGGGCAGTAGTGGCATCGCAGGTGTCGCTTAAAGCCACGAAGTCACCATAGCTCGACATGCGGTCGGCACCACGTGCACGAGCATAGGCACAAGCAACAGGACTCTCGTCCAGTCCCTTCACATCATCAACGAAGTAAATTTTCTTCAGCGTGTCGCTTAGGGGCAGGCCCACAGCAGCACCAGCAGGACTGACATGCTTGAACGATGCTGCAGCAGGCAGACCAGTAGCTTCTTTCAGTTCTTTCACTAACTGCCATGCGTTCAAGGCATCAAGAAAGTTGATGTAGCCAGGACGACCGTTAATCACTTCAATGGGTAGCTCACCCTCTGTCATGAAGATGCGAGAGGGTTTCTGGTTCGGATTACATCCGTACTTAAGTGCTAATTCTTTCATTATATATAAGGTGTATGTTTCGTTTCCGCATGCAAAATTACGAAATAATTATGAATTTTTGGTAGCGTAGGCAATTTTTTCATCTTTCACTTTCCACTTTTCAATTTTATATGTAATTTTGTACGCGATATGGAGAAAAAGAGACATGCACTGCGCAAACTTCTAGAGGCAGTGGAGAAAGAGTTGCTGCACAAGCCTGACCGTAAGACGTTGGACCGCTTGTCGCTATTGGCTGGGTTTCAGGACTGGGACTCCTTCCAAGAGACATTGCATGGTGACCTTGGCGGAGAAACTATTTACGGAGGGCATCATCCCAATAAAAAAGAGACACCCAAAACTTGAGTGTCTCTTTTTATGTCGTGCAGGTCTCGTCTGAGATTTACTCAGCAGTAGCACGTGCACCGCTACGCTTCTCCTTAATACGGGCAGCCTTACCAGTGAGCTTACGCAGATAGTAAAGCTTAGCGCGACGAACCTTACCAACCTTGTTGACCTCGATAGAGTCGATGTTGGGTGACTCGATGGGGAAAATACGCTCTACACCAACGGTGCCTGACATCTTGCGTACGGTGAAACGCTTCTTCTCCTGATGACCGTTAATCTTGATGACTACGCCACGGAAGAGCTGGATACGCTCCTTTGAACCCTCGATAATTTTGTAAGCGACAGTTACAGTATCACCAGCTTTGAAACTGGGGTGCTGCTTGCCGGTTGCAAATGCTTCTTCAGCAACTTTAATTAAATCCATTTTTTCTTTAATCGTTTAAAATTGTTGTTATCGTTCCAACGCAACATAACAGGCAACTCGAAACTTCCTGCCAGCGATTACGCCGAAAAGCGGGTGCAAAGGTACGAATAAACGAGCAAAAAACCAAAGAAAACCTCAATTTTCTTTGTTTTTTCGAGTGAAAGTACTTTCGAAACGTAGTTTCAAAGGTGCGAAAAAAGTGAAAAGAGAAAAGTGAAAAGTGAAAAATTTGCTTCCGCAATGTGATTTTCTGGATATTTTTCGTAAATTTGCAGTCTGAACCTAAAATAATTCCTAATAAATGATGAATAGAAAGACTGTTTTGCTCGCTTTGATGCCGTTTCTGATGCTGGCATCGTGCAAGTCGCATTATGAGGTGGCCTCTGTTCAGCGCGACCGTATCGTGGTGGATGCCCGTTATGATGTCAAGCCAGATGCCCGGGCTGCTGAGTTCCTGCAACCTTTTAAGCACGTTGTGGATAGTGTGATGGGGCCTGTCGTGGGTCGTTCTGCCAGGTATATGACTACTCAACGTCCCGAGGGAACCCTTCCCAACTTGCTGTCCGACATATTGGTTTGGGCAGCAAAGGAATATAATGAAAAGCCCGACTTTGGTGTTTACAATATGGGAGGTGTACGAGCCGATTTGCCTAAGGGCGATGTGACCTATGGCGATGTGCTCGATGTAGCCCCCTTTGAAAACAAGATATCCTTCATCACCATGAGTGGTGCCGATGTCTTGGAACTTTTCCAACAGATGGCAGTTGTGGGAGGCGAAGGTCTCAGCCATTCCGTTCGTTTGGTTATTACGAAAGATGGGCGTTTGGTAAGTGCCACCATCAATGGTCAGCCTGTTGAGCCTCAGAAAGACTATCGTATTGCCACCATTGACTATCTGTTGGGTGGTACCGATAAGATGGAAGCATTCAAGAAAGGACGAGACATCAATGCTCCTAAGGCGGCAGACAACAATACCCGCTTTATCATTATGAATTACTTCCGTGAGATGATGAAGCAAGGAAAGGAAGTTGACTCCGAGATAGAAGGAAGAGTGGTAGTAAAGTGAATAGTGAATAGTGAACAGTGAAAAATGTTAAGTATGAAAACAAGATATTTCCTCGTAATGTTGTTGGCTCTGGTATCGCTTAGCGGTCAGGCCAAGAAACACAAGCAATTGGTGATTCTACACACCAACGATACCCATTCTGCCATCCTGCCTATCAATGCGCAGTTGCCTGACACGATGAAGGCAGGTCGTGGAGGTTTCCTTCGTCGTATTGCTATGTTAAAAGAGGAACGCGCGAAGCATCCAGACCTCCTCTATTTCGATAGCGGCGACTTTTTCCAAGGTTCTGCCTATTTCACCATGTTCAAGGGTGATGTGGAAGTAGGTCTTATGAATCAGATGGGCATCGATGCCTCCACCATTGGCAATCATGAGTTTGACTTCGGACTCGAAAACATGGCTCGCGTGTTTAAGCAAGCCAACTTCCCCATTCTCTGTGCTAACTACGACTTCACGGGCACTGTGATGGAAGGCATCTGCAAACCGTGGATTATTATCAAGCGTAATGGCTTGAAAATAGGAGTCTTTGCCGTATGTCCGAAGCTAAAAGGCTTGGTAAGCGATAAGAATTGCGTGGGAGTGAAATACCTGGATCCTGCCAAGGTGGCCCTAGAAACAGCCACTATGTTGAAGCAACAGCAGAAGTGCGATATGGTTATCTGCATCTCACACCTCGGCTGGGATATCAATCGTGAAGGGGACGACCAGTATATGATACAAGGCTCTCGCAACATCGATTTGGTGCTGGGAGGTCATTCTCATACCTATATGACGCAACTGGAATATTGCAATAATATGGATGGCAAACCCATTCCTGTTGATCAGAATGGCAAGTCGGCCGTCTTCGTAGGTCGCTTGGTAGTCGATCTTAAATAATCTTCTAGAATAACTAGACAATCTAGAATATCTAGTTTACTCAAAGTAGAACGTTAGGACAAACATCTTCGATTGCGCGCTGCTGACACTACCCGCATAGGCCCGTAGGTTGGCGTCGCGCAATTCGTTAATATGGTTTTTGTCCAGCACATCCCCCAGTCCGAAACAGAATTTCAGTTCAGGAATCAGTTTGAAAAAGGGCAGGTAGAAGTCACATCCCAGTCCCACTTCCACCATGGTATTGTAGTTTTTGATGCGAATCATGTCTTGGTCACCCCCCGTCAGGTTTATCATTGGATTGATGCCAGCCATGATGTAAGGACGGTGGTTGTTCCAACGTGGAGCTGCAAACTTGATGTCCAGCGGAATCGATACATACGTGTTCTTCATGTCCTGTGTCTGCTGGAGGGGCCGACCCTGAGGGTCTAACTGTTTCATGTTCAGAAACGTCAGGTGCTTGCCTCCAAAGTGCATCGATGGGGTGAGTCGCAAGGAGAAATGTTCGCTCAGTCGCATTTCTGCCAGTACTCCCACGGAGAATCCCTGGTTCCACTTGTCAGCATCGCACATGATATACTGTTCGGTTACGTTCCCGTCGTCATCAGTCATCATGTATGGTCCCACATTCTCCAGCTCTATATCCTGCAGGTGCGTACCAATCAGGATGCCGAAATGTAGCGGACGCAAGTCTATATAAGGCTTGTTCTGCACTCGACGGTCCATCTGTGCAGCAGCATTCAGGACCATCAATCCCGTTAATAAAAGCGTCAAAAATCGTTTCATTTATATCCATAATAACGTAAATAAACCCCTAATTATTATTTCGACTATGTATAAATTATAAAAAAACTCTCATCATTTTTAGGTAATTCTCAAAATAAATGCCTATCTTTGCATCACAAATATTAAGTATTTATTAATCTATTAAAAGTAATTAAGTTATGGCATACGTAATTGGTGACGACTGCATCGCATGCGGTACATGTATCGATGAATGCCCCGCTGGAGCAATCTCTGAGGGCGACAAGTATTCAATCAACCCCGATGTTTGCACAGAGTGCGGCACATGCGCTGACGTTTGTCCGTCAGAGGCAATCAGCCTTCCCTAAGGAATAAGCTGAATTATGTGGTTAAAAACGATGGGCTTCCGATGAGGGAGCCCATTTATTTTAATGTGTTCTTAGTCTCTAAAATTCAATTTTATCCAAGGGGAACTGCATAGTTACGTTTATTTTGTGACAGATTCTTTTATTACCTTGTATCTTCTTTGCAATGCTACTAAGATACTACGTTCAGCCATTGTGTTCAACCCCTGGAAAGTAGTGCGTTTTTTGAGTTCGTCTAAAGGCATCTCCAGAAGCAATTTAGCAATGCACTCGTCTGCAAAGGAATTTGACACGACATTGACTCCTGTAAAGTCTAAAACAACTTTCTCGTTGCCCTTGATAAGAGGCAAAAGCTTTAGCCGAAGCTTTTGTCCCATGTCTCGTGTCCCGAAGTCAGTTCCGTATTCTATGAATTTGAATTCTACCATAGTTGCTCCAATTCTCCTGTTTCAACAAATGTTTCATTATACTCATCGGCAATATCAGACCTGTTATCGACAACCTGATTGGGGTCGATTTCAATTGCCGTATTTATTTCCATATAGATAAGTGTCCCTTGCCAATAGCCATTTTCAACCACAGAGGTTTGTCCACTTTGTATGATAAGCTTGTGGCTTCCAGAATGCAGAACGAACTTTTTCCCAATGCAATCAACTAATTTTGACGTAGTATATAGTCCAAATCCCATTCCTTTGCCATCTGTTATTTTGTCTTCAAGACATATTCTAAGAGCATCTGGCTCTGTGATGTCCTTGTATTTAATGTTCTCTGCTAGTGAGGCTTTAATTCCTATTCCGTCGTCAGCAATAAGGACGCGAACACTCCTACACTCGCTATCGTAATATGTCATTGCAGTCCCAAGTGATTTGCCAGAGTGGATATGCACATTATCCATCATCTCATAGAGACAATAACTCAGTGCCTGTAGCACACTGACCTCAATCTCTAAGTGGGCTGTCAATGCACTGACAACATCTTGATAAACATTGTTAAGCGTTTGTGCATCAAAGACATCAATAGAAACATCCTTGGCACCATTGAAATACTTATTTAGTAGAAAAGCGACGTCCATACGCTTGCAAAGATACAATTATATTTTGAAACCACAAACTGATTATGACAGAATTTACTTTCGGAGAAAATTAATTTCTATTCGGAGTATTGGAAATTACTTTCGGAGTATTCACTATGCCATAGTCATGGGACGTTAAACAGGGCAAGAACAATGTTAGTTCCTGCCCTGTTGATTATATACAGATAAAAGAATCTGCTATTTTATAATCACCTTACGAACGGTGTTGCCCTGCTTACGAATTACCAGACCTTTGGATGGTACATTCAGTTCACGTCCCTGTAAGTCGTAATAACGGAGTGACGAGTCGAGTGATTCGTCCCGTTTTAGACTTGAAATGCTAGTCGTGGCATTATATTCAGTTCCATCGGTAAATGTAATATAATTACCCTCTAACTTAAAGTAAATAGCATTTTTTTTCATACCACCTGCCATATCTGGCAATATCCATTCACCATTATTCTCTTTAAACATCACGCGAACAGCATATTCACCATTTTCCAATTCCTTATTTAGTTTGCATTCTATATTTGAGAAAGCATCCTCTTTATAATAATGACTTGGCTCTAAGGAGATTGTTATGGTGTTACGTGGGTCACTAATCTGACCTATAAGTCGGTTATTATTATCATACACACCAAGTGCCATCGTCCAAGTATGCGCATTACCATTGTAATTATAAACACCACCTACAGTAGCTTTAAAAGATACTGATTTCCAACGTATCTTATCACCTAGTTTACGGTCTGACTTAGGTGAATATGCCAAATAAGGATATTCTGTTGGAGTACCTGTCTCCCCATTTTTAGCAGGTACAATACCTGTAATAGTAGTTTGCGACAAAGTGAACGTATAACCCATTGGATTCATTTTTGCCAAATCAAAGTATCCATTCGCATCACCGTTCCATCCCCAGTTCACATGTACAAAACCATTGGCATCGTAACCGTCTATCACATAGGCATGACCTGCAGCGTCCCCATCAGTACCTGTTTTTGAGGAAGCAGACTGAATGACAGGCCTTCCAGCATCTATTTCTTCGGCAATAACCGTTAAATAATCTTTTTCTGAGTCATAGCATTCGCGCATACGAGGACGTAGCGTTGTAGGTATGTATCCGAAATTGGTATATAAGGCCTTGATACAAACAGGTGTGCCAGCACCACTACCATTTGTTCCCCACGTCATACCAACAGCCAATCCACAGTCATATGAAAGTTGCGAAACAGCGGCACATGCCTCGTCGGATGCAAGGTTTTCAACGCGAGTATTTTTCATAATGTCCCAGTCATAGGTGTGCTCTAGTGTTCCATGATGTGTTTCACCATCCGTGTCTTTTCCTTGACCATAACCTTGACCTTTAATAGGCCATTTCCAATAAAACATCGTTTGAGCTAACGCAGTTGCCACACATCCTACTGGACACCTAATATCTTTCAATACAGGACATAGCCTGTTATATGGGTCACCTTGGCCCCACTCTGATTCACAAAGGAATGGCGCACCTGCACCACGTCTAAGAGCAAAGGCATTTGTCAAATCTTCTGTATCTGATAACTGCCCGTTACGAACCGCATTAACATACTGGTCGTAAATGTCCAAGTAAGTAGCGAGAGCTTCTGGCAAATCACACTTCTCTGATAACTTACCTGTACTTGAGTAGCCCAAAACCTGAGGAAGCATATCATCGCCTGTAATCAAAGCAAATCCACTACCATCTTCCGCATTAAACATATAATACGTTGGATTTGCCTCTATCTGTTTCGTAGCTCTATGTGAATTACTATTTCCCAACAGTCGCACTTGCTTGCCCAAAACTTTTTGAGCAACATTTTTGGCAACCTCCAAACCAACAGGATCAGCCTTAGAGCATACTGTTGCGAGTAGACATACAAATAGTGTAAGTAGCTTCTTCATATTTATTAGGTTTAAATGTAAAAACGGGCGTGTTCTGTTTATGGCAGAAACACGTCCGTTTTTTATTTTACTAAATCTTAATACTTAACTATATCGTAAATTTCAACTATCTTTGCGCCAAATGATCCTGCACTAACGGTATATTCACAACCGAATACAAATTCAGGGCCAGTTTCGAATTCATAGTAACCTAGATAACCTGCTTCTTCTTTTGTCAAGATATTTGCAGTTACATTACCATAGGAAGGATGAACAATTCCCGAGAAGAACTTCGAAATAGGATTACCATTTTCATCAGCGATGTAGAAAAGCTGATCATCACCGCTTGTACCATCCCACTTAAAGAACCAAGAAACACCATCGCTGAACAAATCTGGCAAACGATAAAGATCCAACAATTCAGAATATTCAATCTCCATTGGGAAGGGATTATAGAATGCACCTGCAGCATAGGTACACTTAGCCCAAGGCTTATAATCTTCACGGAGAACGCTCACATTGTAGCGAGGATATGTGTCAGGATCTGCCTTGTAGGTGTTTCCCGCATACTCGATAGGAATAGAGAGAACAAGTAAATACTTTGTGAATGGCAAGATCCCATCACCAACACTAACAGTAATTTCCTTAGATGTCTCACCTGCTGCAAATGACACTGACTCAGGAACAGTCGTTGTAGGAGGAGCAGAAACAACCTGTATGGGCACGGTCAAAGCACTTGCACCATCAGAACGTGTTACAGTTACTGTAAAGTCTGTCTCATCGATACCGAGAACAACATTTTCCTCATTGTCGAAGGTTACAACATCCTTACCCGCCTCAGGACCAGCAGAGTAGTTGTTATCATCACTGCATGATGTCAAACCTAGACTCAGTGAGGCGATACATGTCATTAAGAATAATTTTTTATTTTTCATATTATCTATATTCTTATTATGTTAAGTTTATTTAGTCAGTAACGCCATCGCGCAGATTTGGATTTTGTCCAGCTGATGGTATCTGACTGCCTGTGTTATCGATAATACCAAAGTTGTTGTCTATCTCAGTCTGAGGGAAGCGCATGTTAAGCCATTGGTCATCAGAAGATATATTAAAAATGAAAGCATCCGAAAGATTCGAAGCCTTAGAAGCCTGGAAGCGAACAATAGGCTTGCTCAAACGACGGGCATCAAACATGAAGAAACCTTCACCCCACAACTCTACACGACGCTGAAACCACACTTCATTCTCGAAAGAACGACCACTGGCAGTAGAAGAATAGGAAGGATCACGATATTTCTTTACAAAATCTTCCAGCACCTGACGACCTTGAGCCTCGTTACCGCCTTTTGCCAAAGCCTCAGCCTTAATGAGGATCATTTCTTCTACACGCATCAAAGGCCAGTCATTATTGTTAATGGTTGAACCAACACCACTCTTCATACCAAATTTGATATTGGTATATGGAAGATATGGTTCTTTAACGTCTTCAATATAGAACTCGCCAAGTTGGTCACCAACAGCAGTAACACCTGTTTTCGGATCTGTCCAAGAGAGATCGGCCCAGTTTGGTGAATGCAAGTTCTCGTCAAGCCACCATCCCTTACGTACGTCTGTTTCAGGAATCTTATCATAGAGTAGCACATTAATCATAGGGGTGCACTGAGTAGCTGCTGCATAGCTATCACCGCTAAAAGCACAAACCCATGAAGAAGACGTACAATATGCACCAAGAGCCTGCAACTCTGTTGTAATATTAATACCCCATATCCAGTTGTGTTCATTAATATCAACAAAGGCAGGTTTGCTTACCTCACTAATCGTAGCAGGTGTATATCCTTCCATTGCTTTTTCAGCATCAGAAACTGCAGCACTCCAATTCTGCATTACCAAATTTGCACGAGCACGTAATCCATAAGCTACATTTTGATTGATTTTATCTTTGGTGGTACGCTCTGCTGTAAGGTGCTCAACTGCATAGTTGAGATCATCCAAGATGTAATTCCACACTTCCTCTACTGTAGCACGGGGATTATTGGCATAGTCAACACCATCTTTCAAGATAGGAATACAGGGGGAATCCTTAGCTTGCGCATAAGTAAACTGAAAGTAGGGAGCCAATGCCATGTAGTCAAAAGCACGCATGGCGCGAGCTTGAGCTATCTGGTTGATTGCATCAGGATCCTGTGTATCAGCTGCATAAGACGCTATAATTTCATTACAGATTCCAATCTGTCGATAAGGAGTCACATAACGGATATATGGATTGGCATAGTTTGCATTACGGCTACTATACTCACCACAAGTAGAAAACCAGTTATAACCAACATCAGGAATATGCATATCTGCACCTTCTAGGTCTAGTGATAATGCAGACATAATAAATCCAAAGTCGTCAGCACGGTTTGCGTTTCCACCCGTAGGCCATGTGCCGTGAGGACGTCCCATCATTGAGAACATGCCAGAGAAGGTTGCCTGCATACGTTCAGGTATTGCCTCGTTCGTAGCCTGAACTTGATCCTTGGTAAGTGTTCCTCTTTCGGGATTCTGTTTGTCGATGTCGTTACATGCTGTTGTCAACATGGTCACACCAAGCATAAAAAGGGAAATCTTATATATTTTCATATTTCTTTAATATTTAGTCTTTTTCGTTTAAATGCACTCTTAGAAGGTTACAGTCACACCACCAGTGATAGAACGCATAGCTGAATAACTACCTGAAGCAAGACCACCACCAGATGTCATAGAACCAATACCATGATTGTAACGTGGATCCATACCCTGACGTTTAGTCAACAGGAAAAGATTCTCGCCAGAAAAATATACACGAACGCTCTTCATTGTAAGTGCCTGTGACCATTTCTTTGGCAGAGTATAACCGAGTGTCAAGTTATTCAGACAGAGATAGTTAGAACTAGTCAGGAAACGATCCTGTGCTGTCTGTGATTTGACACCTGGGTCATCGATGGCAGCAGTACTGAGACGAGGAATGTCTGAAGTTGTATTTTCAGGACTCCATGCATTCAGAAGATCCTTGTGCATTGCATGACCAACTTGTTGACCATTATGCATCAACTGCTGATAAGCACCATCATAGAATTTACCGCCAAGTTGGAACGAGAACTGTGCACTTAAGTCAAAACCATAAGCATTCAAGGTTGTACCAAAGCCGCCTTGTACTGTAGGCAGTACATCGCCTACATCGTACTTCGAAGCCTCAGTGACATCGTAAGTCAACTCTTCCTTGACAATTGGACCAGCACCATATGTGTTAGTCATGGCCACAAGTGTACGCTCACTTTCTGGCTTTGCCATATTTTCCTCTGAGGGATCCCATGTATATGCTTTCCAGAACTGAGCACGACCATTAGAAGGATCAACACCTGCATACTTAACCATATATGCCTGATAACTTGAACCATCCAAACGGATAATTTGGTTAGAGTAACGAAGACCTGTTTCCTGAATTGCTTCATCTAATTCGGTAAACTTGTTCTTGTTGTGTGACATCACAAAATTCAGTCCCCACTCAATATCCTTAGTTTTAATAACAGTTCCGTTCAATGTGATATCAATACCCGTGTTGCGCAGACTACCGATGTTTGCTGGATAACTAGAAACCATCAGACCAGACGACAAAGGTACTGTCTTTGACCACAACAGGTCGCTTGTAGTACTTGAATAGAATTCGATAGTACCATTCAGACGGTATTTGAACAGTGAGAAGTCAATACCAACATTCCATGATTTCTTGGTTTCCCATGTCAAGTCATCATTACCTTTTGAACTCATGGTCAAAGAGTATGTCTTGGAATCCTTATTATAAGTTGCTCTATAACGGTCTGAATATGCGTGGTAGCCCATGCCCTGATCATTACCATTTTGGCCATATGACACCTTCAGTTTTAACAGGTCAACCCACTTTACATCCTCCATGAATTTCTCTTTGTTAATTTGCCAAGCAGCGCCAATTGACCAGAAGGTACCCCAACGATGACCAGGAGCGAATTTAGAAGAAGCATCACGACGAATAGAACCATTCAAAAAATAACGATCATCGTAGTCGTAGTTCAAACGAGCCAAGAAACCCTCCGTCATATAAGTGTCCGTATATGACGACATAGACATGTCTTCGTTAGGACCTACAGCATTATCGATTTCACCAATAAACGGGTCGTAAAGATGGGTATTTGAAGCAGAGAGAACTTGGTCTTTTACATTGTACTGCTCATAACCTGCCAAAATACTGAAATTATGCTTATCGGCAATAGTGCGCGTATAACTGGCCAAATACTGCTGGTTGCTAGTAAACGTGCGATCAGATTCCACACTGGATATGCCATCAGTACTTGATCCACTACCAAAACGGCTATAGAGATAACGATAACGATAGTTGAGGCTGTTTGCACTGATATTGGCGGTGATATTCAACCCATCAATTGGTGTGATAACCGCACCCCACTGACCAGTAAAAATATCTCCATAGTACTGATAGTCATTGTTGGCATTGTCACGTACTGCATTACCCATGAAATTAGGACGTCTGAAACCTGTCTGGTTGGCATCATAAACGGTGCGACCAGCTTCGTACATGATATTTCCTTCATTATCACGAACATACAATGGGTAAATAGCACCCATGGAGTTCGCATAGTAGAACATATTAGTGGAACTGCCATAGGTAGAACCGTATGATGGGGTCTGGCTGATGCGGTGAGTAAATGCCATATTGGTTACTAACTTCAACCAAGACTTTGCTTGATACTCCACATTAGTACGGGCTGTATAACGTTCAAACTTTGATTTCTCTACCTGTCCTCCGTCATTCAGATAACTACCACTTGCAAAATAACTCAAGCGACCAGTATTACCACTTACACTGACATTGTACTCCTGACGGAAAGCACTGTGAATGGTCTCATCATACCAGTTGTCTGGCATATATGTAAAAGTACCATCGTTGTATCCAAGCTTAGCATGAGGATTTAACTTGAAGTTTGTACCAATTAATTTCTCACCATCGGGTACAGTAAATACTTGATAACCCAAACCGCCATTGTTTTCGTTAAACAGGTTAGCGTCAGCGAAAGCATATGCGTCAGCAGCTGTACCACCATTATAAGCAACGCTATTGAACATAGCGCGATATTGTGTTTCATAATACTGACCGGGATCAGTAATCACATCATAGCGAGGCAGGAGACGAGAATTGCCACCCCACTTGGCATCAAACTTCACCTCAGCATCTTTAGCAGCACCCTTGGCTTTTTTGGTGGTAATAATCACAACACCATTTGCACCACGATTACCATAAATTGCAGAAGCTGAAGCATCTTTCAATACAGATATTGATTCGATATCTTGTGGGTTAACCGTAGAAACGCTCTGTTCCATAGGCACACCATCAATAATATACAAAGGAGAAGAAGATGCCAGATAAGAACCAATACCACGAATTGTAATTTCGGGCGCACTGCCTGGTGCACCTGATGATGATGTAGCCTGAACACCAGCAACAGAACCTACTAGTGCACTAGTGGCTGTAGAAGAAACGTGGTTCGTAATCTCAGCCGATTTGATTTCAGAGGCAGAACCAGTGAATGCCGAACGCTTGGCCGTACCATAAGCCACAACAATCACCTCGTCGAGGGCAGTCTGATCACTAGTCAACATGATACGCATGTTTGGACGAGCACTCACCTCGATAGGTTCCATACCTACATAAGTGATACGCAAGGTCTTCTTGCCTTCTGGAACAGTCAGCGAGAAGCGACCTTCTACGTCAGTAACAGTACCTATTTGTGTTCCCACAACAAGAACAGACGCGCCGATGACAGGTTGATTGTCATCCTGTGAGATCACGGTACCATTAACTTTTGTCTGGGCCAATGCTGTTCCTACCATGAGGAAGAGCGCGGCCAAAAACATCATTAGTCTTTTTTCCATAAACACTCTCTTGTTATTATAAATACATTAAAAATATATAATTGCCACTTTATGTCTGATAACCTCCTTCCCGGAGGTGGGCGTTTATGGAGAGGCGATATTTGTTCTAATGATATGTGGCTTTCGTAATGGTTCCTAATAGCTTATGGTTGGCCATGTCAATTCTATTGTCGTCAATCTCACGAATATAAACCATAGTCGTCTCCGTATTGGAATGCCCCAATGCTTTCGAGATGACTGCCAGATCAACGTTATTGCTGTAAGCCATACTTGCCCATGAATGTCGGGCAACATATGAGGTGAGTGAACGACGAAGACCTGCAATCTTTGATATTTGTCGCAAGTGACGGTTATATCGATTGCGGGCTGTTTCATACTCTTTCATGGAACCTGTTGTTAAGACAGGGAATACGTAAGCACTGTCAGGAAGACTGTAACGTTTGATAATGCGTTGCATCTGCGGTTCTATTTTAACCCTTATGGGTTGTCTTGTTTTGTGACGCTGATACTCAATATATCCATTAACTATCTGCTTCTTTCGCAGGAAAGCCACATCAACGAAGGGCATACCGAGGGCATAAACACAGAAAAGAAACAAATCGCGGGCAAAGCAGAGAGAGGAGCCCTTTGGCAGCTGTATCGTACGTAGTTTCTGTAAATCGCTGGTGGACATTGAGCGTTTGTCCGTCTTAAGATTGCCCGTAAATACTGTATTGAATGCATTTGATACAATGGAAGGCATGTCAGAAAGGTTAATGATAGAGCGTAGAGAACGCATATAGCAGGAAATAGTGTTCAATTTCACACCTTGTTCCTTCAACCACAATTGCCAGCCTTCAACCATCTGCTTGCTGATGTCCCCAACTGAAACATTGCTTCCTGCATATCGGACAAATGAGGCAATGGCTGTACGATAATTGTCTATAGTACTCTTCCCTCGTGTGGCTAAGAGCGTCTTGATAGTATTGTCCACTATATCCAAAAATTTAGGCCCTCTGTGTTTCCGCTTCTTTTCTTTTTTCTGCCCTTCATGATAAATGCGGATACTGAAATTGAATACGACTCTTATCATAATTACTTCTTTTTAAATTTTAATAATGATAATTCTTCTCGCGCGTACATTATATTTATTATAACGAAAGAGAGTACTAAATGTATATGTTTCAGTTTTTAACGGAATGCAACTTTTTTGCAACATTTTCGCATTATTTTGCACAAAAAAAGGGGATAATGTTAAATAATTGAGTAAAAATGTGCATTTTTTATAATTTTTATTTGTTGTTTACAAATGAAAGCATTACCTTTGCACGAAAATTTTCCTTACTGGAACTATGCACCTCCGGGAAGGAGGTTATAAAACATAGAGTGACAATTATATATTAATTTAATAACAAGAGAGTGTTTATGGAAAAAAGACTAATGATGTTTTTGGCCGCGCTCTTCCTCATGGTAGGAACAGCATTGGCCCAGACAAAAGTTAATGGTACCGTGACCTCACAGGACGACGGACAGCCCGTTATTGGTGCTTCTGTATTGGTGGTGGGAACACAGGTAGGTACTGTAACAGATGCAGACGGTCGCTTCTCACTGACATGTCCTGCAGGTAAGAATACCTTGCGTATCACTTACGTAGGTATGGAGCCAATTGAAATTACGGCTCGTCCCAACATGCGTATCATGCTGACTAGCGATCAGAAAGCCCTCGATGAGGTGATTGTTGTGGCTTATGGTACTGCCAAGAAGTCACAGTTCACTGGTGCTGCATCTGCTATTGATGCTAGTAAGATTGAAGTTCGCCAGGTATCTAACATTACAAATGCATTGGCAGGTAACATTGCAGGTGTAACAGCTACCTCTTCAACAGGTCAGCCCGGTACTTCTTCTACTCTTCGCATTCGTGGTTATGGATCAATCAATGCTAGTATGTCTCCATTGTATGTGTTGGATGGTATGCCTTATGATGGTGATATTTCTGCTATCGACCCACAGGACATTGAGCAGATTTCTGTTTTGAAGGATGCTGCCGCTGCTTCACTTTATGGTGCCCGTGGTGCTAACGGTGTTGTTATGATTACCACTAAGCGTGGTCGTACCAACACAGAGGCTAAGGTGACATTTGAAGCTAGTTGGGGTTCAAACTCTCGTGAGTTTACCACAATGGATGTGATTGAGAATACTGCACAGTACTATGAGCAGCTTTATCGTACCAACTACAATAATGCTATTTATAACTTAGGCTACAATATTGCTGATGCTCACGCTTTTGCCAACAGTGTCGTTCCTAACTCTACGGGTTATCGTATCTGGACACTTCCTGACGGTGAGAGCCTGTTTAATGTAGATGGTGCATTAAACCCCAATGCCAAGCTGGGTTATAGCGATGGTATGTATTTCTATACTCCTGATGATTGGCAGAAGGAAAGTTTCCGTAATGGCCTGCGTCAGGAATATAAGGCAGGTGTAAGTGGTGGTACAGACCGCCTGTCATATTACTTCGGAGCTGGTTATCTGAAAGATGAAGGTGTTATTGTTGGTTCTGGTTTCGAGCGTATCTCTACTCGTTTGAATGTTGAGTACAAGGCAAAGGACTGGTTGAATTTACGTGCTAATGTTAGTTATACCAACTCTACTAGCAACTATCCTGACGACCAGACTGAGAGCAACTCTTCTGGTAATGCTTTCGGTGTTGCTGCTACGCTGGGTCCTGTATATCCTTTCTATACTCGTGATGCCGATGGACAGATTATGTATAATGGAAGTAATCCTGTTTACGATTATGGTGATGGTACAACTGGAAACTTCACTCGTAATACGATGGCTATTGCCAACCCAATCGGTGACCTGACCTATCAGACAAATGATTATTTGATGGATATCTTCAACAGCCGTTGGGGTGTTGATATCACTCCTATTCAGGGGTTGAAACTGACTTATAACCTGGGTGTTAACCTTGACAATACCCGTTTCCATATGGCTACCAGTCCTCTTTATGGACAAAGCAAGGCTTCAGGTGGTGAGGCCGAGCAGGAGCACGATCGTACTTTGGGTATCACTCAGCAGTATATGGCAACTTATCGTCATACCTTTGCAGACAAGCACAGTTTTGACATCTTAGGTGTATATGAGACCTATGACTACAAATCAGAGTCGTCAACTGCTTATGGTAAGAACCTTTATCGTGCAGGTTCATGGGCTGTAAATAATTCTATCGACCAGCGTCGTGGTTATGGTTCTGAGGGTTCCTATGCAATGCGTTCTTGGATTGGTCGTATTAATTACGATTTTATGGAGAAGTATTTTGCTAGCGTCAGCTTGCGTACTGACGGTTCTTCACGTTTCCACAAGGACAACCGTTGGGGTACCTTCTGGTCTGCTTCTGCTGCATGGAACTTGGGTAAGGAGAAATTCTTGGAGAACGCTAAGTGGATTGATTTCCTGAAACTCCGTGCTTCTTTCGGTCAGCAGGGTAATGACAATATCGGCAATAGCTATGCTTATGTTGATCAGTACTCAATGACTGGTGCAGATGGTGTGTTCTCAGACGCAACTTTGACTTATAAAGGTAACAAGGAGTTGACATGGGAGAAGAGTAATGCCTTCGACTTGGCTGTAGATTTTGAATTCTGGGGTGGCAAGCTCTCAGGTTCTATCGACTACTATAATCGTACTACCAAGGACATGTTGTACAATAAGCCTGTTGCTCCATCAAATGGTTATGCATCAATCCCAATGAATATCGGTTCTATGCGTAACCGTGGTATTGAAATTGAGTTACACTCTAAGCTGATTAACACTAAGGATGTTAGTTTGGCCCTTGATTTCAACATCACTCACAACAGCAATGAGATTCTCGAGCTCCATCCCGACCTTGAAGGAGAGCTGATTGATGGTTCTCGCATCTATCGTGAGGGTCACTCTATGTATGAGTATTATTTGGTTAAGTATGCAGGTGTTGATCCTGCTACCGGTATGGCTCTCTATTGGGCCAAGGATGATAATGACGTAGAGTATGCTACTACCGACTGGAATGTGGCTCGTACTTCTAACCGTCAGGCTACTGGTAATCTGCAGCCTAAATTCAATGGTGGTTTTGGCGCATCTTTGGAGGCTTATGGCTTTGATGTTTCCTTCCAGGCTTCTTATCAGTTAGGTGGTAAGCTTTTTGATAACGGTTATCAGAGTTTGATGCATTCTGGTACCAGCAGTACCACAGGTCAGGCTTGGCACAAGGATATCTTGAATGCTTGGACTCCAACCAATACGAATACTAATGTTCCTCGTATTGCAGTAGGTGATCTTTACACCAATGCGCAGTCTGACCGTTGGTTGGTATCTTCAAACTATTTGTCAATTAACAACATAACGGTGGGCTATACCTTACCCAAGTCTATCACAAGACGTATCAAGTTGGATGCTGTTCGCTTCTATTGCTCAGCTGACAATGTTGCCTTGTTTAGTGCTCGCAAGGGTCTTGACCCACGTATTGGCGTAATTTCTTCGCAGAACAAGTACTACTCAGCTATCCGTTCCATTAGCGGTGGTGTTAAAGTAACATTCTAAACAACAGAAAACGTATAGAATTATGAAAATGAACAAAATATTTTATCTGGCTGTTGCCAGTATGTTGACAGTAAGCTGTGCTGATTTGGACACAGCTCCTCAAGGAAGTACGGTTACTGCTGACCAGAAGGCCGAAGTTGCTGCCAACGACCCGTCGAAAGTAAGTGCAAGTGTGACGGGTATCACAACCATGTTCAGTGTTTATCAGAAGAGTTTTACTGCTCATCATGACTTTGGACATGCGTCAATGATGTTGTTTCTCGACAGCCGAGGCATTGACTTTATAGGTTTCGATATTGGCTATAACTGGTATGCTTCTGGTTTGTCATTGGGCGACCGCGGCTTGAGTGCTTATGGATCTTACTATGCATGGGTTAACTATTATAATCAGGTTTATGCCGCAAATGCTGTGGTAGGTCAGATTGATGCAGAAACGGAGAATTCTACATTGCAGTTCTATCTGGCTCAGGCATTGTGCATCCGTGCGTTTGATTATTTCAATCTGATTCAGCAGTTCCAGTTTACCTATAAAGGTAACGAGGACGCTCCTGGTGTACCTATTATTCTTGAGACCAATGCTACTGAGGCTGGTGTTAACGGTATCGCCCGTAACACAGTTGGTGAAGTTTACGAACAGATCATGAAGGATCTGGATTTGGCCATTAAACTTCTTACAGCTTCCAGTGAGATACGTTCAGACAAGCGCTATGTGGATTTGGCTGTAGCTTATGGTCTTCGTGCCCGTGTTAATCTGGTAATGCAGAACTGGAGTGCTGCAGCTGCAGATGCTCAGGCTGCTATTGATAACTCAGATGCTACTCCGCTTTCATTCGAGGCTGCTAAGAAGCCAGGTTTCATCAAGATGACTGAGAACAACTGGATGTGGGGTATCTTTATTTCAGAGACTGATCGTGTTGTTACATCGGCTATTGTTAACTGGCCTTCTCACATGGGTTCGTTCAACTATGGTTATGCCAGTGTAGGTGCTTGGCGTATGATTAATCCTTCGCTGTATGAGGAGATTAATCCTTCTGATGCACGTAAGGGCTGGTTCCTTGATGCAAATTGTAAGAGCAATAACCTTTCAACTCAGCAGCAGACTTATGTAAATTCTAAAGATATTCCTCCTTATGCTCAGGTTAAGTTTGCTCCTTATAAGGAAGAACTGGGTACTTCAACCAATGCCAATGATATTCCTTTGATGCGTATTGAGGAGATGTACCTTATTCTCGCTGAGGCTCAGGCTATGAGTGGTAATGCTTCTCAGGGAAAGACTACTCTTGAAACTTTTGTGAAGACCTATCGTGACCCAGATTATTCTTGCGAAGGTTCTTCAGATAAAGAAATTCAAGATGAGGTATGGATTCAGCGTCGAATCGAGCTTTGGGGTGAGGGCCTTTCTTACTTCGATTTGCTCCGTCTGCGTAAGGGTATTGACCGTGCCAGCACGAAGTTTGCTTCGATTGACGAGAAGCTGAAGAACTACAACTATCGTATTGAAGATACGGTAGAGGGTGAGCGTGCTGCTATCCAGACTGTTAAGAATGGTAATGGTAGTGTAACAGGAACTGATATCAACTATCTGATTTTTCAGATTCCTAACGAGGAGATTCAGTCTAACAAACTCATTAATGAGCGTGATAACAACTTGGGAACACCAACTCTTGTTCCAGTTCCTGTAAACTAATTTAAACACTAAAAAACGATTAGATTATGAAACTTAATAAATCATTATTAGTTGCAGCCGCACTGCTCAGCGGAATGCTGACATCGTGCAGTGACAGCGGATATTGGGAGCAGGCGTCTTCTGCAGAGTTGGGCAATGGTGAAACCTATAGCTTTAATAACTCAACGGCGTCTTACACCTTCGAGGGAAGTGACCAACTGAAGGATACGGATATAAATGTTACAATTACCCGTGGTACTAAAAGTGGCAAGGTTACAATTCCTGTAAAGGTAGCAATGACAGATCCCAGTGTGATTTCTACACCTGCTGAAGTTACGTTTGAAGATGGTTCTAACACAGCTTTATTCCCTATTCACTTCAAAGAGGAACTTGTTCCTGGAGTTAATCAACAAGTAAGGCTGACGCTTGATCCTGAGAAATTTGGTTTTGAGGAGGTTGAAGAGCCAGAACCTTTGACCAAGCAATCTACACATGAGGATTCTGTCGCATACGAAATTCAGTCGGTTGCTTATGCAACTTACCAGAAGAAGTTGGAAAACTATAAACTCCAGACCACTATCACTTTCAAGAAGAATCTGACGTGGGTTCAGTGTGGTTCATGTATGTTTGTGGATTATACAGTATTTGCAGATCCAGCAATGGCAGAGAATGTGCCCATCCTAAATGGTCTGGGTACCAACAAGTACCGTATTGTAACTCCTTGGAGTTACTTGTATGGAAGTGATTGCTCTGGTGCAACTGACATTGAGTTTACACTTGATGAGAACTATGATATGACGTTGGTAACTGATGGTAGTGCTAGCGGAATCGTGTCTCAGTTTACTCATGCTTCTGAGGGCTCCTTCGTATTCTGCTGGCCTGAGAAATATGCTTCTCGCTTCACTATTGTGCGTCAGGAGAATATTTATCAAGCAAGTATGTTCGGTATCTGGAATGGTGATGGCTATTATCAAGGCTTCACATTCGCATTCCAGTGGACTGATGGTTGGCCTGGTGCAAAGTAATTTCTTTTGCAATCTATAAAAAAGTGCGCAATGTTAGTTGCGCACTTTTTCCCGTTTTTAAATCTATCTCTTATTAATAACACCTATGACAAGATTATTTGCATTAGTTTTTACTTTACTGGCGTTTACCGTAACAGCTTCTGCGCAGACTCGCAGTCAACAGGAAATGAAGCAGATAGCTTTGCAGAAGTTACAAAAGCTGCATGGTATTGATGGTTCACTGCATAGAGCGCAAGAACTGAACGCTATTGAGGTGCTAAAACAAGATCCTATGTACACTATATTGGGAAGTGACAATTCGGGATTTGTTGTTGTAAGCAACGATCAGCGTTTACGCCCGGTATTGGCTTACTCTGATCAGTTTTTTGATTTCAATGATATTCCTTGTGGCATGAAATGGTGGCTCAATGCCATATCTCAGGTTCTGGCAAGGGATTTGGCATCTGGCAAGACAGATTATGCCTTGTCTCATCGTGCTTCTAAAATCAAGGTTGAGCCATTTCTGACATGCAAATGGAATCAAAAAGATCCTTTTAACAAGAAATGTCCTGCTGTTGATGAAAAAGGAACTCTTCCTCCATCAGGCTGTGTAGCTACTGCATTGGCTCAGGTGCTCTATTATTACAAATATCCTGACAGTAGTGAGGGGGAAGGGTATTACACTATTTCCGATGGTAAAGTCCAACATTACGTTGAGTTAAACAGCACTTACGATTGGACATTGTATGAAGACACATATTTCAATCCAATCTTCCTTCCAGAGGAAAAAAAAGAGGCCATAGCTCAATTGCTATATGATTGTGGTGTAGCTGTTCATATGAATTACGATGCTAAGGCCAGTGGAGCTATCCTTTCTAGAACAGGAGCAGCATTAAGTCATAACTTCAAGTGCGACTCTCTGGCTGTACGTGCTTTGGAACGTAAGTTTTGTGGTAATGAGGAATGGATGCAGCTTATTCGTGCGGAGTTAGAAGCAGGTCGTCCTATTCTTTATGGCGGACAGGATGCTGCTGAAGGGGGACATGCTTTTGTGCTACATGGCATTGACGAAGAAGACAATGTTTTCGTGAACTGGGGATGGAGTGGAAAAGGTGACTGTTGGACAGCTATTGATGTGTTAACTCCGGAAGGTGAGAATTCTTCTTTTTCCGAGGATCAAAGCATGGTGATAGGACTTAGAACGAATCCTGTTCCTACAGAAGAAGAGGAATACAAATCCACATGGGGTGTTACTGTTGCAGAAACACTGTCGCAAAGTGTGTTTAAGAGGCTGAAAATTTCTGGTTTTACTGCTTTTAACATCCATCATTTAACCTTCTATGGGGTTATGGGTCTCTATTTTGAAAAGACTGATGGTAGCGAACGTTTTTTACTGCCATTCCTTGATACAAGTAAAGACTTCGAACCCGTATTAAGCGGCACTGGATATAGTTTTGAGTCAAGTGAACATCTTCTTGCTGAGCTTTCTGTAGGCACTTACTACGCATATTTTGCATCCAAGGCAATTCAGGAACCAACATATCAGGCTCTTAGGCAGATTGGTGGAAAATACAATGTCTATACTATTACGATCCATGAAGACCGTTCCGTAACAATAGACAAGAAAGAGGAGACAGATGTGTTGCCGACAGCTATCCATCCGATATCATATTCTTCGGAAGATGCTACCACCCGTTACTATGACCTACAGGGACGTGAGCTGAATGGACCGTCCAAAGGTTTGGTAATTCGTAAGCAGGGCAATACCGTTCGTAAGGTGATTATAAAATAACAGAATTCTTTTATCTGTAGATAATCAACAGGGCAGGAACAATGTACGTTCTTGCCCTGTTTTATTCATGAAAAGACCTGCCCCCAATACTCCGAAAGTAATTTCCAATACTCCGAATAGAAATAAATTTTCTCCGAAAGTAATTTTTGTTACTCCAAGAGTATTTTGCAATATCTTCATAATATAGACTTCTTATGAGTAACCTCTTTCTTCTAGGGTGAGACACAGTAAAGACCTAACTCTCCTTTTATTCCCACCTTGGGAACAAAATATTCCCAGGCTGGGAATAAAACATTCCCACGTTGGGAATGAAAATAATTACTGGATTTACATATCTTCCATAGACAAGCCTATCTGTGTAACGGTATATTTCGACAACTCCTTGTTCAGCGTTGCCGCCTTTTCTGCAAGTTCCGTAGGGTTGAATTTCCTATGCTGACGTTTTATTTCCGCTATTACCGCAGTTTTGTCGATATCGTTAAGTGCAATCATGTCTATTTCATTCTGTCCCTTGCGATCCTGATATCAGTTAATTTAATATGCATTAATTTAATGTCGGTTACAAAGATAGTGATATTTTTCCAAATTGCAATCGTTTTTGCCAAAAATCTGTCACTTAAAGATTGTATTTAAGCAAAAACAGCTGCTGACTGTCGTCGAAGATACTTTCGCTCGAGAATGAAAATAAATAGGTATTTATTTTGCATTCTTCTCGCTTATTCGTATCTTTGCAGCGAGAAATAGTGAAAGATGGATAGAGAACAAGTAATCAAGGATATTCAGCAGGTTGCTTCGCGAGTATTGCCAAAAGGTAGTACACTCTATCTTTATGGTTCAAGAGCCCGAGGCGACTATCATGATGAGTCTGACTGGGACTTGCTGATTCTCCTAGATAAACAGTCTTTAGAGGCTGCTGATTATGGAGTTGCTTATCCTTTTCGTGAACTTGGCTGGGAGATAGGCGAAGATCTTAATCCTTCCCTTTATACGAAGAAACAATGGGAGTCCTGGTCTTACCTGCCTTATCATAAAAATGTTGAACATGATAAAATTGTTTTATTATGAGCTTAAATGAAGAGGAACGTAGGATAATTGTAAAACTTGAACTGGAAAAAGCAACTAATACAATGACACAAATCCCTGAGCTTCAAAAATTAGGCTATTGGGATAATATTGCTAATAGACTTTATTATGCTGTGTTTCATGCTGTAAATGCTTTGTTGATTTATGACGGTCATCCTGTAAACACTCATAGAGGTGTGATAGCCATGTTTGGTAACTATTATGTTCGTACAGGTATTTTTGCCTCAGAGGACGGAAGGTTGTATTCTGATTTGCAAACTATGCGAAATAATAGTGATTATAATTGTTCCTATGATGCAACTCAGCAAGAGATAGAACCTATGATAGAGCCTGCTAAAAGACTTATTGATAAGGTGTCAAGTTATATATTTAATAATAGCAAAACAAATATAAACAATTAATATGAAGAAAAGGCTATTAATAACTATGACAGCCCTGATGCTGGTGACAGTATCCATGTTGGCTGTACCTGCCAAGCCTGGCTTGAAGAAGAAGGTTATGCTGAAGGACGGTACAACCGTGGAACTGTCGCTACGTGGCGATGAGCATTTCTCATACTACGTTGATGCAACAGGTAATGCCTGCCAGGTTGTTAATGGTGAAATGATTAAGATGACCCAAGAGGAGGTTGCTCAGACGTGGACGGCTCGAAGGGCAGAGCGTATGAATGTCAATGAGGGTGGCAGAACTTCGCGTAGAACCGGAACTCCCTCAAATAAGACTACGGGCAAGCAGAATGGTTTAGTTATCCTGATGCAATTTCCAAACAAGTCATTTGTGACTTCTTCGCCCAAACAGACGTTTACGCGATTCTTTAACGAGGTGGGCTATAGCGAGTATGGTATGTCAGGCTCTGTACGTGACTATTTCCTGGCACAGAGCGAGGATAAGCTGGAAATCAACTTTGACGTGGTGGGCCCTTTTACCACCAAACATAATATGGCGTATTATGGGAAACGTTATACAGAAAAAGGTGGTAAAGAGCAAAATGATACCTTGGCTCAGGCAATGGTGGCAGAGGCTGTTGATGCTGCTCATTTGGAAGGAGTTGACTTTTCGAAATATGACTGGGATAATGACGGTGAAGTAGATCAGGTGTTTGTCATCTTTGCTGGCTATTCGGAGGCCCAGGGTGCTGCTTCAGAGACCATTTGGCCTCATGAGTGGGTTTTAATGGGTGAATACAGACGTACCTATAACGGCAAGAAGATTTATACCTATGCTTGTGCTGCGGAGTTGAGAGGCGATGGTGTGAATGAAACTGGTCATATAGATGGTATCGGAACGGCCTGCCACGAGTTCTCTCATTGCTTGGGACTGCCCGATATGTACGACACAGATGGACAGGAGAACTTTGGAATGTGTGATTGGGATGTAATGGACAGCGGCTCCTATCTTGACAATTCATGCACACCGGCTGGTTTTACTTCTTACGAGCGTTGGTTTGTCGGATGGAAAGAACCCGAAGAGATTAATAGTGTGACTCAGATTGAGAATATGCGTCCTTTGGCGGAGAAAGGTTCCAAGACATTCGTGATATATAACAAGGCGACACGAAGTCAAGGTATCAAAGGCGAATATTACTTGTTGGAGAACCGTCAGCCTGTTGGTTTTGACAAGAAGCTTCCTGGTCACGGACTGCTCATCCTTCATGTTGACTATGATTCGAATGCATGGTCTAACAATAAAATAAACAGTAATAAGCAAGATCATCAGCATCTGACGATTATTGCCGCAGACAATGACTATGATTATCATTCAAAAAGGAGTTTGGCAGGTGATCCTTGGCCTGGTGTTACGGGTAATACTATATTAGGCAATAATACGACTCCTGCGGCCACGCTTTATCGAGCCAATACGGACGGGAAAAAACTGATGAATATGCCCATCAGCAATATCACGGAAGACGCAAATGCTATGACAGTATCGTTCGTGGTTGGTAGTCAGGAACTGTCTGCTCCAGAGATTAGTAAAGCTTCGGAACAGGTTGAAGGAAACACAGTGACTATTACATGGAATGCTGTGGGCGGAGCTACCGGATATGAGTTGGAGGTGACTGCAAAGGACAAAAAGGCAGATTATGAAACTTCCTTCGATCTGTGTTATAGCGCGATGATGGGCACTAAAGACATTAGTAACTCGCTCAAGGATTATGGCTTGGAAAATTGGCGTGGAAGTGATCTTTACACCTCGCCTAAAAAACTGGCCATAAAACCGCAGGGTCACTTGATGACACCAGAATGGAAGATGCCCTCTTCGGCAGATATCACAGTAGTTGTGGGGGCAGAGTCAGAAGGCTCAAAAGTCTCTGGTTACCTTTACTTTTTGTATGTTAACGAAGAGGATAAATATTTTTCAACTGGTGATGTGAAGGATATTAATGTGAAAGGAAAGGAGACGCAATTGTTCCACATTGGAACGGTAAATGCCGATTACTATGCTTTGTATTTTCTTCCTGATGACCAGATGTATATGAACTATCTGGCAGTCTATCAGGGGCGTTGGACAGCCGAAGAGTTAGGTCTCGATGGTTCTCAATCTTCGCAGGCCTCCCGTCGTGCTGTATCGACTGAAACTTATTCGTCGAACACGAATAGCTACACATTCAACAATTTAGATATAAACAAAGTATATAACTATCGTTTGCGTGCCATAGGCGGGAATGGTCAGTATTCCGGCTGGAGCGAGGAGAGGACACTGACATACGGCGTTACCGGCATCCAGAGCATCAGCGCGAAGGTTGCCAACGACAACACCGTTCGCTATTTCGACCTGCAGGGTCGCGAGGTTTCCGGCGATACCAAGGGCCTGTTAATCCGCAAGCAGGGTAGTGAGGTTAAAAAGGTAATTGTAAAATGAAAGAAACAAATGTATTGGGTGCAGCCCTGATAGCACTGGGACTGGTGTGTATGGGCTGGTTTATCAAGGCTGGTATCGACAACTTTTCGGAGAAAGACCGGAAGGTGAACGTGAAGGGACTGGCCGAACAGGAAGTGGAGGCTGACAAGGTAACATGGCCTATCGTATCGAAAGAGGTGGGTAATGACTTGCCTGCATTGTACGACAAGATAGGGAGCACCCAGAAGAAAATCAAGTCGTTCCTCTTGAGTAGTGGCATCAAACAGGAAGAGCTGACGGAGAATGCTCCTCAGGTGGTTGACCTGCAGGCTCGTGAGTATAGTGATAACAACAAGGCCTATCGCTATATCGTCACCTCGGTTATCACTGTGACCAGCCAGAACGTGAAGCAGGTGCGTAAGATTATAGCCCGTCAGGGCGACTTGCTGAAGGAGGGCGTCGCCATTGTGGATGGCGGCTATGAGAATCCTGTTAAGTATGAGTTTGTGGCGTTTAAGGAAATGAAGCCGAAGATGATGCAGGAGGCTATCGAGAATGCGGAGAAGACGGCTCAGCAGTTTGCCGAGAACTCGCATTCGAAGCTGAACAAGATAGTCAGTGCCGATCAGGGACAGTTCTCTATAGACAACCGCGACGACAATACTCCTTATATCAAAAAGGTTCGTGTAGTAACAACAGTAACTTATTCGCTGAAGGACTAAAACAGTCCTCCCCAAGAATAACTGCCAGGCTTGAGCGTCACCAGTGTTCCATTGGTGGCGCTCATTTGTACCACGCCAGGTGCTATCTGTCGCTTTATCTGGAAGTCCGTCCAGCCGAGGGCTTGAAGTGTAGCCCAGGCGGTGGCTCCTCCCTCGATGATAAGGTGGTCGGGACAATGCTTGCTGACCAAGCGTTGCGCCATTTCTGCCATCACGGTGCGCAGATGAACGGCAGTTTCCTTGCCCGTACGATGAGTATGGGGAATGGTGAGGATTAGTGAGGCGAGAGGGCCTTCTTCGGAAGGCGAGCTGGCTCGAGCGGAGAGCGAGGAGGTGAGCGATTGGAACCAATAGTCGGCTCCTTGTTCTCCGTCGTAAACCTCGCGGGGCATAGGGGCAATGGGAATTCCCAGGTCTAAAGGCTTGCTTTGTGTGCTGCCACAGAGAATGAGGAGGTTGGTGGGGCTGATGGGACCAATGGGGCTGATGGGACTGGGACCAATGGGGTTTTGGAGGAGGGTAGCACGGAACAGGTCGGCAGCACCTGCGAAGATAGTCTTTCCATCGTCATATTGCTGAATAACCTTGCGGATATCTGCTTCACTTTCTGCATCAGGCATAATGATACCCTTGGCTTCAGCATCGGGGAAGCGCTCTTTCAACACGGAGGTTTTGGCGGGGAACTCGGGATCGTAGCTAAAGGCGGTCTCGTGGATGGGGACTTCTCTTACCTCTTGCCCCTTACCGCTTGCCTCTTTTATATAATATACGCCATTGCGGATGATGCGGCCTTTCGAGGGGTTGGCTGGCAGATAGACGGCACGTTGATAGCCGGTAGTCTGCATCAGGGCCGAGAGCTCTGCGACGACGTGGCCGCGGAGAGCGGAGTCAGTCTTCTTGAAAATGAGAAATGAGGAATGAGAAATGAGAAATGAAGAGGCGATGCGGCGGATCTCGGCTGCCGCATCGGCCTCCGACATAGAGCGGGTGTCGGTAGCGATGACGGTGGTGACTGCGACTGAGTCGCAGTATACGGAACCAGACTCACCATCGGCGGGACAGGCGCAGACGAGTCGCGCCTGCTGTCCGTGGGCATGAGCGATACCTGCTATTTCGGCAGCCCCCGTGATGTCATCGGCAATCACTATCATACGCTCCTTACTTTTCACCTCTCATTTTTATTTTTTATTTCTTTGACCTAAAGGTACAAAGCGACTTCGTCGATTACTTATTTTTGCGATATATCGCCATCCTTGTGGCATAGTCAATGGAAAGCGTCATAGCAGAGTCGTTGGCAATGCCCTTGCCTGCCACGTCGAAGGCGGTGCCGTGGTCAACGCTGACACGGATGATGGGCAGACCGAGCGTGATGTTCACACCACTGGCCGACTCCATCTTGCCCGTTTCCTTGTTCCAGTTGAAGGCGCATACTTTGAGGGGGATGTGGCCCTGATCGTGATACATGGCTACGCAGCCGTCGAACTTGCCGCATTTAGCCTTGGCGAAGATGCTGTCGGGCGGTACGGGGCCTTCCACGTCGAAGCCTCGCTGCTGGAGCTCCTCGATGGCAGGAATGATTTCCTGGGCTTCCTCATAACCGAACATGCCGTTCTCGCTGGAGTGGGGGTTCAGACCTGCCACACCGATGTGGGGTTTTTCTATGCCAAACTGACGACAGGCATCGTCGATGAGTTCCACGCACTCGATGACGCGGGCCTTCTTTACCAAGTCGCAGGCCTTGCGCAAGGGGACGTGCGTCGAGACGTGGATGACGCGGATGTTCTCGTCGGCCAGCATCATGGCGTACTTCTTGGTGTTGGTGAAGGTGGCGTAAATCTCGGTATGACCGTCGTAGTGATGACCAGCCAGATTGAGCGCCTCCTTGTTCAGCGGGGCGGTTACGGTGCCGTCCACCTCGTCGGCCATGGCCAGTTCGATGGCTTTCTTGATGTATTGGAAGGCGGCATTGCCACACTGTGGCTGCACCTTGCCAAACTCAAAGGTGGCGAGGTCAACGCACTGTAGGTCGATGACGTCGATGGTGCCAAACTCGAATTTGGCATCCTTCACGTCTTGGATGGCGTTCACCTGCAGGTCGAAGCCCAGCAACTGGACGGCTTGGCGCATGATGGCGGCGTCGCCGGTGACGACGGGGCGGCACTTCTCGTAGGTTTCTTTTCTGTTGAGGGCGCGCACGGTGATTTCAGGACCGATGCCTGCGGGGTCGCCCATCGTGATGGCTAATATGGGGGTCATAGATTAAAGATTAAAAATTAAAAATTAAATTTCGCTTCGCTTCAGATTTTTTATGGCTGCGATGGAATCGCAGCAGACGGTGAATGATTAATAGAGGGAGTTGTAGATGGCGCGGGCGTCTTGCTCGGTGACTTCGCGGGGATTGTTCTTCAGCAGGCGCTGTACCTGCATGGCGGCTTTTGCCATGCCATCGACGGCGGTCTGGGGGATGCCGAGGGCGGTCAGTTTGTCGGGAATGCCGACGGCAGCGGCCAAGCGGTAGATGAAATCGACACCACGCTGGGCGGTCTCTTCGTCGTTCTTGCCAGGCTCACAGCCCAAGGCAATGGCGACGTCAGCATGGCGCTTGATGTTAGAAGGCATGTTAAACTTCATGACGGAGGGCAAGAGGATGGCGTTGCTGAGTCCGTGGGGGATGTGGAATTCGCCACCGAGGGGATAGCTCAGGGCATGGACGGCGGCGGTGTTGACAGGTCCGAGGCAGAGTCCGCCATAGAGCGAACCGAAGGCCAGAGCCTCGCGCGCCTCGACGTAGGCGGGGTTGTCGCTGAGGTCGGCGGGTTTGTTGTCGCGAGCTAGTGTGACGGCCCGCTCTAGGTTGGCGGCAATCAGTCGGATGCCTTGCAGGGCGTAGATATCGACCGATGGATGTGCGAACTTGTTGGTGTATGCCTCGATGCAATGGGTCAGCGCGTCCATACCGGTATCGGCAGTCACCTTGGCGGGTACGGTCCACGTCAGCTTGGGGTCAACATAAGCCACGTCGGCAATGAGGAAAGGCGACACGATGCCCTTCTTCAGATGGTCGCGCTCGTCCAGGAGGATGGCGTTGGGCGACACCTCGCTGCCCGTTCCTGCTGTGGTGGGCAGACAGGCGAACCAGAGTCCCTTCTGGCGGATGAATCCCGTGCCGAAGCAGTCCTCCACCTGCTGGTCGCTATCGATGAAAGCTGCCACGAGCTTCGTCACGTCGAGCACGCTTCCGCCACCGATGCCTGCCACGCTGTCGGCCTGAAACTGGCGTGCTACCTCGAGAATCTTCTTGAAGTCGTTGACGGTGGGCTCTGCCACGATGTCCTGGAAAATCTCAACGGCGATGCCGGCGGCCTTCAGCTCGTCCAGCGTGCCTTCGATGAGCGGGCGGATGGGAGGAGCCGTCAGCACGAAGAGGCGCTGCAGGCCCATTTGCTTGTAATCGTCTGTGAATGTCTCGATGCAGCCCGTGCCGAACACGATTTTCTGCGGCTGCAGTAGTGTGATTGCTTTCATATTTCGTTTCTTTTGTTTGTTTTATATTTCAGACGTTCGACGCCGTGTTTTGTCACTACATGCGGTACCGTCCGGCGTCGCGCGGCTGTTGCAGTGCGATGCGCCGCTGCTTGGGCGTGAAGTGGCGGTATTCTATGAACTGCTGGCAGAGGCTGGATGCCGAGTAGGCGCCGATGCGGCGGGCTATCTTGTCCACGGACAGGTCGGTGTATCTCAGCAGGTCGTCGGCAAAGCGGAAGATGTACTGGCGGCGGAAGTCGGCGAACGACATGCCGGTAATCACGCGTATGAATCCGCTGAACTCCTCGCGGGTGCAGCCCATGATGTGAGCCAGCCGCTGGTGGTCGGTGTTGCCGGCAGCCATTTCCTGCGCCAGCCGGTCGATGATGCCCTGTCCGGTGGGCTTCGTGTTGCGCTCGACGGGCACGTAGCTCATCACGCCGTCTTCGTTGTACACGCGGCGGGCGGTGAACGGCGAGATGTAGAGGTCGTTGACGGTCAGTTTCTTGATTGCTTCCATTGTCTTGGGGGTTTAAAAGGGGTTTCGTTTGCAAAGATACGAAAAAGATTTTTTACCGCCAATACTTTTTCGTAAAAACTCGGTCAACTGAGTTTTATCGCCGTGGCTTGGCGGACAGAACTCGGCAGACGAGTGTTTATGGCTACGGCTTTGCGGACAGTACTCGATGAGCAAGTACTTATGCCCCACATTGTAAAATAAAGAACCGTCCCCTTCGGCTTAATTTCCAACATTGAGGAATAAAGAACCGCCCACTTCGGCTTAATTTTACAAATTGTATAATAAAGAACCGCCCCATTCGGCTTAATTTTACAAATTGTATAATAAAGAACCGCCCCCTTCGGCTTAATTTTACAAATTGTATAATAAAGAACCGCCCCCTTCGGCTTTATACCGACGGAGGCGGAATAAAGAAAACACCCCTTTGGTTTAATTTCCCATACTGGGTAATAAAAAATAGCTCCTGCTCAGGCTTTTTTCCGCTCCTCCAAGTAGCCCCAGATGGTCAGTTCCTTGTCGGCCAGCGGCGTCTTGAAGAAGAAACTGGCCACATAGCCCACGACGAGGACGATGAGGTGACTATAAACGCCCAACATGTATTTATGGTGTGCGAAGTTCCAGTTGCCCAGGTCTATCAGCGTCTGTTTCACGCCGTCGCCATCGATATCCACCTTCGTCGAGGTCAGCACGGCGTATGCGGTATAGAGCACGGCAGCGGCAATGCCGATGTAGAGGCCCTGCTTGTTGGCACGACGCGAGAACAGTCCGAGGATGAAGATACCCACGATACCCGCCGAGAAGATGGCGTAGAGCGAGAACAGGGCTCCCAGCACGCCTTCGCCGCCCCAGGAGATATAGAGACAGGCTACCCCGATGGCTCCCACGCCGGCAGCCACCACCATCCAACGGCCGAAGCGCAGTTGCTGCTGGTCGGTAGCCTCTTTGCGGAAACGCTTGTAGTAGTCCTGTACGGCAATGGCCGACAGGCAGTTCAGGTCTGAGTCCAGCGACGAGATGGCTGCCGCCGCCAGGGCTGCGATGATGAGTCCGCGGATGCCTACGGGCAACTCATGGGCGATGAAGTAGGGGAACACCTCGTCGGCCTTGATGCCCTCAGGCAAGAGGGGCGCGCCCTCGGCATGGTAGTAGGCAAAGAGCGCCGTGCCGATGAACATGAACAGTGCCCAGATGGGTACCGACATCAGCACGCCGATGTACGCCGCCTTCTTCGCCTCGTGGTCGTTCTTGGCAGCCAGATAGCGCTGCACGATGGTCTGGTCGGTGCCATATTTCTGCAAGGCGTAGAAGATGCCGTTGAGCACCATCACGATGAACGTCAGCTGCGTCAGGTCCCAGTCGTAGGGACCGAACGAAATCTTGTCGTACTCCGAGGCGATGCGGAACGTCTCCGCCGGTCCGCCCTCGATGCCGAACAGCAGGATGCCGATGCAGATAATGCCGCCGCCGATGAGCAGGAACCCCTGCGCCACGTCCATCCACACGATGGCCTCCATGCCGCCAAACAGCGTCAGGATGATAATCGTAATGCCCAGGATGAGCACGATGGCATAGATGTCGATATTGAGGAAGGTGGCCAGGGCCATGCTGACAAGGAAGAACACCGTGCCGGCCTTCGAGAAGTGGCCCAGCGTGAAGGCAAACGACGAGTAGAGACGCGCAAAGAGTCCGAAGCGCCGCTCGAAGTACTCGTAGGTGCTGAGGCGGATGACCTTGCGGAACAGCGGCACGATGATGCCGACGAGCGCCAACAGGACAATCGGAACCATCAGTCCCTGCACCAAGAGTATCCAGTTGTCGGCATACGCGGCACCCGGGTAGGCGAGGAACGTGACACTCGATATCAGCGTGGCGAAGATGCTGATGCCCACCGCCCAGGCGGGAATCTTGCCACCTCCGGCAAAATACTGCGACGTGTCTTTCTGCTTGTGGGCGAAGTACATGCCCACGACGATAGCGGCGGCTATCGACAAAATGACGATGATGTAGTCTATAATATGCATGGCTTACTTCAGTTGGTCCTTGATGGCTTTTTCTTCGTCGGCAGTGAGCCTCGTCAGTGGCATGAGCATCCAAGGCTCGCAGAGCCCTTTCGTCTGCATCATCACCTTCAGGGCGCTAAGGCTCTGGCCGAGCGTGCGGTCCTTCTGGTAAATCTTGGCAATCTCGTTGGTCTCGTCCTGCAGACGGTTGGCCGTTGCCCAGTCGCCTGCCACAGCAGCCTCGAACAGCTGTTGGAACATATCGGGAACGTAGTTGCCTGTGGAGGGAACGATGCCGTTGCCTCCCAGTTCCAGCGAGTGGGCACTCTGTGCAGCCCAGCCGCAGAAGTAGGCGAAATCGTCGTGCGTCTTGGTAATCTCGATGCACTGAGCCATGCGCTCAAGGTCGCGCTCGGAATCCTTCAGACCCACGATGTTGGGATGGTCGGCCAGCCGCTTGATGACATCCACGGGAATAGACATGTGGGTTGTTGCCAAGATGTTATAAAGCATCAGCGGACCCGTGATGCAGTCGGCCAACGTCTTGTAGTATTCATACATCTGATCGTCAGTCAACGCATAATACGTGGGCAGCGTGGCAACAATCACGTCGGCACCCAAAGCTGAATAAACTTCTGCCTGTTGCACTTGTTCGCTGAAGCAGTTGCCAGTCAGTCCGGCATATATCAGAATCCTGCCGTTTGCCGCCTGCACTGCGGTGTCCACCATCAGCTGGCCGTCAGCCTGGCTCACACTGTTTCCCTCGCCGGTCGTTCCCATGAGCAGAGGTGCCACCTTGTTCTCAGCAAAGAAATTGATAATCTTTTTTACGGCCTCTGTGTCCAGTCGTCCGTCCTGAGTGACGGGGGTCACCATGGGTACCACCACGCCATGATACTTGCTGTTGTTCATAATTTTCTCCTTTTTTTGATTTGTTTGTTCTTTATTTTTGAAGACGTATGAAATAGGCAAAAGTCATCAGTGGTGCGGCTGTGTTTTCCAAACGGAATGGGCACTAGGAAAACTTAAAAAAACAAAAAAATAAAGAACAATCAATTATTCTTCGTATCTTTGTGACATATTACTAACACTTTTATTTGCTCTAGTCGTATGCATCGTTGTCTCCTGATATTGATAGCTTTCTGGCTTTTATCTACCTCCGGGTTTGCAGATGACAGCTTGCCCATCGTGGAAATCAAGGCCGACAGGAACATTATCTATCCACAGCGCATGGAACTGACGGGTGAAGAGACGTTGATGGATGTGCTGCAGATGGTGCCCGACTTGTTGATTACGGACTATGAAGAAATTATCACTTTTTACAACCTCCGCATTGACAATGTCCCGTTCAATGGCGACGACAGGCTTATCCTAAGCCAGATGAAGGCCAAGGATATTGAAAAGATCCAGATTTGTGACAATACGGGCGTTGCCAAGGGTACTATTGGTACGGGTAATGTGCTGGATATCAACATGAAGACGCCCGCTGGGCTGAAAGGCTTCGTCGAGGGACAGGGAGGTTTTGGCAAGAATGCTGAAGGGAGCGGAACCATCAATGCGCTTTATGGCAGTAAAAGCACCGATGTCTATGCTAATGCAACCTATCGCTATAAGGAGGGGAGTAGGGAGTATTTGACGCTCCACATGACTAACCGCTTTGATGACCGCAACAAACTGTTGACCTATTTCACTCAGCAGTTTATTGAACAGCCCAATAAAATGATGCGAAAAGTGCTGGGCAGGGCACGATATTTCCATACCTTCAATGACATAGGCACCGAGCTGCTCCTCGTGGGTGGTTATCAGTATTCCAGCGAACAGTTCGTTACCAACAAGCTGCCGATGTACACTGTCGAGCTGAATACCCCGTTGTTTACCAAGCGGCTGTCTATGATGCTGGGCGTTGAAGGTGATTACCTCATGACCAGTCAAAAGTCCAGGGACTGGAATTGGCGCATCTTTAATAATGACATCTACCTGCAGTTCACCTATACCTTACCCCAATGGCGTTTCACGGCTGGTAACCGAATCATGTTCTATGGCTACAGACTGACCGACGAGGGTGATAACAGGGATTATGATGACACCCGCAACAATACCAATGCCTGCGCCATTTATGTGCCCGACAACCGCAACCAGTTTCAGTTGGGCTATTATCGAAAGTATTATAATCCCGCCTACGAGGCTCTCTTCCTGAATACCGTTTCGCTCGGGTATAATGACTGGTTGTATGTTAGGCAAAACCTGGAAGAATGGGATATCAACCAGATAAAGTTTGCCTATACCTATAGCAAGCCGAAATTCACAGTACAGACGGAGACTAGCTATTACCTGGTTGAAGGCGATGACAACTTCGCCGAGGTTTTTGCTTCCGCCTACTGGAAAACGAAATGGCTCACGCTGACGGGCGGTGCCAATCTGTATATAGCCGCAAGTGATGTCTTTACCTCATTGCGTCTTGCCCCTACCGCCTATCTTCCTCATTCGTGGCAGATAGGCATGCAGTTGGTATATTATACTGACAAGGCTCCATATCGTGAAGCGTTCGGCACACCTGTGTATGGATGCCTGTCTGTCAACAAGCAGTTGGGCAAGCATTGGCACATGGGCATTGACTGGCACGACATGTTCGATGCCTTCTGCACAAAGGCCAAAGTCAACCGACATGCCGCTAATATCAAGTTGCAGTATAGATTCTAATATATAATAAGGTGTAGAATATGACAACGATTGAGCTAAACATGATACAGACAGCCGGCATAGGTGCCTTGGCACTTACCGTTGGCATGGCATTGACGCGAAAGGTCGCTTTCCTGCAAAAGTTCTGCATGCCGTCGCCAGTGAGCGGTGGTCTCATCTTCTCGTTGGTTACCCTGATACTCTATAGCTGGTTCCACATCGAAGTGTCGTTCGACGATACGTTGAAGGATGTCTTCATGCTGGCCTTCTTTACCAGCGTGGGGTTCCAGAGCGATCTGAAAGTCATCCGACAGGGAGGAAAACTGCTGGCTATCATGCTTGGCTTGCTGGTATTCATCATAGCCATGCAGAACTTGATGCCAATGCTCATTACGCGACTCATGGGAGCTCATCCTCTGATAGGCATGGCGTCAGGAAGTATTTCTATGACGGGTGGTCACGGAACGGCAGGCGGTTTTGCAAGTGTTCTGGAGCAGATGGGACTGCATGGCGCAGGCACCATCGGTATGGCAGCAGCAACTTTTGGGCTGATAGCCGGTTCCATGATAGGCGGTCCGCTGGCGGAGAGGATTATCCGCACGAAACTGACACACGAACAGATACAGCAAGACGCTGAGATTGACCCTGCCATGGCTGGTATTGAGAGCGACGAGGCGTCACCAACAGGCCGTGCCAAGCGTATCAGTACCAACGAGCAGGAGTTCCAGCAATATGCCAAGGCTTCCTATGGTATTATTATCGTCATGGGCGGTGGCACCTTCTTGAGTTGGCTGTTTGCAAAGTCGGGTATCACGTTCCCGACCTATTTTGGTGCCTTGATTCTTGCTGCCATTGTCCGTAACACCATAGGACTCTTTAGATACAAGGAAGACGGCAAATGGGTTAAAGCCGACAAGATGTTGGATATGGACCGCATTATCAGTGTCGGCAACATCTGTCTGTCCTTGTTCCTCGGTATGGCCATGATATCCTTGAAGTTGTGGGAACTGCAAAGCCTCGCCCTGCCATTGATTGTTATTTTGGTCTCTCAGGTTGTCATGATGGCACTCTTGGCTTATTTCGTAGCCTTCCCCCTGTTAGGTCGCGACTACGATGCTGCCATCCTCTGCGCAGGAATATGTGGTTTCGGTCTTGGCGCCACCCCCAATGCCATGGCCAATATGAGTGCAGTATGCTATAAATACCGCTATACCGTCAAGCCCTTCCTCATCGTTCCCATCATTGGCGCCATGTTCGCCGACCTCATCAACACGGGCGTCATCTCCATTTTCCTGAATATGTTATAGAATCATGGTGCAAGGATACCAGCAGGAAAAATAAATCGTGCAGCCCGTATGAGCTGCACGATTCCTATCTGATAATTCTCTGTGAATTACTTCACCTCCTCGAAAATAATTGTGGTTGAAAATCAGTAAGATACAGCAGCGTGTCGCAAATATATCCCAATTTTTTAATAGTAGATAGTGCGTAGCAATAAGCATCCATAAGTATCGTTTTTCGGCTTATAGTCATTTAGATTGTTTAACTGTGAAGTTCGCAATTAGTATCATGTATGTCATCCTTCATGTGTGTCAGGCTGAAGTGTTAAATTTTGGATTTTTATTTTCAACACTATTTGGTTATGGTTTTTATTGTGTAATTTTGCACTCCGTAAAAAGATTGTTATGATAACATTAACGTTTCCTTGGTTGGTTGCATTGGTAGTGCTACTATTTCTCGCTATCTTTGTATTGATGGCTCGTTTCAAGTCGCCAATGCGAAAGTGGCTATGCTTTGGACTTTCATTTATATCCATCGCATACCTATTATATATTATGATGTGGCATCCAAATGGGGCAGGTCAACCTCTTGACTGGTATCTATTAGGTGGGGTAGGTGTCCTGGCTGCTTTGGTGTTAGCAGGTGTAGGGTTTATGGACTTGGTTAAGCCTATAACCAATACTGCACCTATGGAGAATCAAGTAAATCCTGCTGTTCTTGTTACAAATGAAAACAAGCAAACGGATACAGACGCAGTCAATGACGATGCTGTCTGCGTTAATGCTGAAAATACTGATGTTATTAAAGCTAATGACGTAAACACAGATGTTGGTAACAAAGAAATTACTGGCTGTAAAGAAGAGGCCTCGGCAAATGTGACAGAAGCGGAAGAAATAGATGATGTTGGGGATGAAACTGATAATGAGCTCAAGGATGACGCTAAAGATGATAACAAAGACGCATTGACTGAAGAAGAAAGAATGCAAAGGGAAGAACTTATTGGGAAAGTGATGCCCTGGTTTTTAGCTCAGTTAAATCAATATGGTGTGGAAGAGAGAAATGCCATAAAAGTCTGTGCGATAGACTTCGTGAATGAAGGTAAATTTTCTCCGCCGACAGTTGTTGTTCAAAATAATAAGCTATATAGCCATAATCGCATCATTGAGATTTGTAGTGCTCTTTATTTGATAGGGGAAGACAACAAAGCTTGTGTCGATTTCATTAAAGAGGTTTTTGCGGATCCATTTGCGAATACAGAGGAAAGTACAATTGTGAAAAAGTTAAGTGGTCCAGACAAAATGCTTGAAATCATTGATACCTATTGGGAAGCTCAGGGTATAAACGTTAAAAATTCGCGAAATACTTAATATTTCTAAGGAAATTCTTTGGTTGTTCAAGAATTATTCGTACCTTTGCACCACTAGAACCCGCCAAGCCTCTCAACGATGCTCAAATGTGCGGGTCGTTTTATTTTTATACAATGAGCAACAGAGTACCATTTCTGAAATCTTATACCAATGCGCATGACCTTGTCAGGTTATTGCAGTCACGTGGTTTGACAGTTACAGATACTGCCAAGGCAGAAAGTTACCTTGAGTATATAGGCTATTATCGTTTGTCTGCCTATATGTACCCATTATTGCAGATGCCAAAGAATCAGCACCGCTATAAGCCCAATACGTCCTTTAATCAGGTGATGATGCTCTATCGCTTTGATAAGAAGTTGCGTCTGCTTATCTTCAATGAGATTGAAAAGATAGAGGTAGCTGTTCGCAGTGCTATAGTTAATATAGGCAGTGAGATGACAAATGACCCATTTTGGATGACAGAAAGTCGCAACTTCATCGATGCAGGGAAATTTCGGCATACTATGGATTTGATTGATGCAGAGTTACGTCGCTCACGAGAGGATTTTATCGACCATTTCAAACAGACATATTCAGATGCCTATCCTCCTGCATGGATTCTGGCAGAAGTGCTACCTTTCGGTGTCCTCACCAATATATATAGCAATATTCGGGTTCCTCGGATAAAGAAACGTATAGCCCAGAAGTTTGGCTTGCAAGTTGCTCCTTTTGAATCATGGCTTACAATTGTTGCTCTGACTCGTAACTCATGTTGCCATCATGCACGTGTTTGGAACAAACAGAACACAATCCGTCCTATGATGCCAAATCGTATGACTGGACATTGGATTTCTCTACCTACAGATCCACTTCGTATCTATTTCAATCTGTGTATTATCAAATACTTTTTGGATGTCATTTCACCGCAAAATGACATGAAAGTTAAGATAGATACACTACTTGCGAACTATCCTGATATAGATATTGCGGCAATGGGCTTCCCTCGCGGATGGGAGAGCGAGCCGCTATGGCAATAACTTTATTTCTCACTTCTTTGTATTCTGCTGAATTCTGTGCCTTGTGGAGCGGATGGCCTCTTGAGTGATGCCCATGATGCGGCGCACGTCCTTGTCGCCCATACCCATTTCATAGAGAATGAGGAAGAAAGTGTTGTGGGCGGTCTTGGGAGCGTATTTCTTTTGGATGCGGCAGAAAGCGGGGAAGTCGATGGCCTTGTAGTAGTCGATGAAGCATTTGTAGTCGTCGTTCGACCATCCCGAAGTGGTGCCGTCCTTCTTGATGTCATCGTATAGCATCTTGCCCCTGACAAGACGTGGTGAATTCTGTTCCACCAGTTCACGAATCTTGCCGTTCAGTTCCTCTATCTGTTCCGCGACGTCGGTGTCGTTCTGTTGGCTCTTCAACTGGGCTATCTCGTTGACATAGTTGTTGATAAGCATCTGCTTCTCGGTGAGTGCAACCTGCTCTTTCGTCCTTCGATAGCGGATATAAAGAGCCAAGAGCACGATGACAAACAGCAGAACGCCCAAAGCGATTCCTACCCATATCATTTTCCGTTGGTGAGCCTCCTGTGCGGCTTGTTCATCAAACCGATGTTGATACTCAAGTATTGTACGGTCCATTTGCACTTTATGGAGGCTGTCCGAGATTGTCATCATTCTTTTCAGTTTCTCTTGTGCACCCTCCATATTCTTATGCGCAATGTCATATTGCAGTAAAGAAAACAGAATTTTATCTTTAGGCCAGTTATCCTTTATCTCATGTGCTTTCAAATACCACAGATGAGATTGTTCCTCATCCCCCTCCTTTTTATATATCCATGCCAGATAGTTGCAAGCGACAGCCGTTACCTTCACCATCAGCGACTGCTCCAAATATTGTTTTGCCTCTTCATACCTCCCGACTACCATATAATTGTAGCCTATGTTTGAAAAAAAGTCAGGATGAATGTTTTCGCCAACGACATTCTTGTAATCTTTCAGATAAGGTATTGCCTTGTCAGTATAGAAGGCAGCACTATCCGTCTGTTGCAAAAAGGCAAATGTTGTGGCTATTTGCATATATGCACCACAAATGGAACTCCTTCTCCCTATTCGTAAGATGTATTCCAACGCCTTTCTTCCATAGTCCAGACACATTTGGTAGTTTCCACTTTGCTAGTTGACAGCGGACAGAGGATTAGTTTCGATATGGCATTCTCATTAAAAGCAATATAAGATGCTCACCCAAGAGTCTTCTCAACTTTAATATATCTTTGCAAAACTATATCAGTTTCATTGCTAATGCTGTCTGAACGGCCTCCATTGAATTATCCACAGAGAGTTTTTCGAGGATATTCTGCCGATGCTTGTTCACAGTGAAGATGCTGATGTGCAGGGTGCTTGCAATCTCCTTGCTCAACATTCCCTGGCGGATGAGACCTAAGATTTCCTTTTCCCTGCGGGTCAGAATGTCGAAGCGTTCTTCATAGAGGAAAGGGGTAACAGACTGGCCGGTCTCCATGTTGATAATGTGGGGATTGATGCCGTGAATGGGTTCCTGCTCAGGCGAAAGCTCGTAGGTGCAGACTACCAGTCGCATATATCCGTCAGTCGAGTTGGATTGTATGCGCGTCAGATTCGAAACGTAGACGTAGTTCCCAACATCATCGCGCATCCTGATACGACAAGTGGCATGGTATTTGAGACGCTCCTCTGAGGGTAGATGTTCTACCTGTTCGAAGAATTTCACTTCGAGCATGCGCTTGTCCACCAGATCTTCCGGATGGATGCGCTCATAGATAAAGTCCTCATCGACGTCGGTCAGCTCTTCCAATGCGGTGTTTTGATGTAGCCCCAGTTTATTGGCCAACCTGCCAATAGAGGAATAGCTGTTGCCCACGGCTATATCAGTCAGTATAGCACAGCCTTGACTGACATCTGTAAAGGCCTTGATGATGTAGCGGCACTTTTCCACATCCTGCCCGGAAAGCCGCGTCGTGTCGAACGGCTGACGGTGGAAAATCTCCTGTAGTTCTCGTCTTAGTACATCCATAAATAGTTAAAAATCAGTATTGCACGGCTGAAGGAAACCTCGTACCTTTGCACCGCACTTTTATTCCTCTGGTGCAAAGATACGAAATGTTTCACTAAAATAATAAAGGTATGGAGAAAAATATCCAAGAAAGAAAGTTAGACGATTGTACACAATCCAGTAGTTCAGGCCCTTCGCATGTAAGTTGCATAGCCATTGTTAAGAAACTTTGCGCAGCTATGACTGCCTCAGCCGTCGTGTGGTTGGTGTATGTTGACAACTGCCATATGCCCAAGCCTTTTGCTTATGGAACTATGGCTCTTGTTATTTTATCCTTTATGAGCGGATTGTTTGTTTCTGTAGAACGGAAGAAGACAAGAGATGTTGTTATTGGACTGTTGTGGGCGCTGCTGTGGTTCCCTTGGCTATGTTATGAACTGCTTTCCCGACCTGATGTTTCTGTTCAGTCTTTTGCCTATACGTCAGCTTTGGTTGTGACCGCTACCGTAGTCGCTATGGTTATCTGGTTCATGGCAAAAGAACTTAGACGCGTGTTGTCTAAATCTGAAAAGAGCAAGCCTGTCCTCATTTTATGTCTGTTGGCGGGCGTATCATCCAATGTCATTGCATCAGCCCCGATACGCATAGAGCCGACAGACTGGTATGTAGGTCTGAAGAACCCTACGCTGCAACTGATGCTCTATGGGAAAGATGTAGGTGATGCTACAGTCAGAACAGACTATCCTGGCGTCAGAGTCGATTCGATAGTCCGTCTCGACAGTCCCAACTATCTGCTGGTCTATCTGAACATCGCCGATGCACAGGCTGGCGAGATGATGCTGAGAGTTAACGGGAAACGGATTCGATACCAGTTGAAACAGCGTGAGAAGCGCGGTGAGGAGCGCATCGGTTTCACCTGCTCCGATGTGCTCTACCAACTGGTGCCCGACCGCTTTGCCTCCGGCACGGTGGAGAACGACCAACTCATCACGATGAACCGCTACCAGTGCGACCGTTCCAACCCCAATCTCCGGCATGGCGGCGACCTCGAGGGCATCCGCCAACACCTCGATTATTTCAATGAGCTGGGCGTGACAGCCCTGTGGTTCACGCCTGTCTTGGAGAACAACTCTCCCGACCGTGACGGCTATAGTACCTATCATGGCTATGCCCCCACGAATTATTATCAGATAGACCCTCGCTTCGGCAGCAATGATGACTACCGCCGACTCTGCGACGAAGCACACGAGCATGGGCTGAAAATGGTGATGGACATGATTTTCAACCATTGTGGCTTTGAGCATCCCTGGGTGGCTGACATACCCAGCCGCGACTGGTTCAACTGCCCAGAATGGCTGGAGGATGCCAAGGGCGAACCAACACCCAATGCAAAATATCAGCAGACCAGCTACCAGTTAACACCCGTACGCGACCTTTATGCCTCTGAGATAGACCTGCACGAAACAACGAAGAGTTGGTTTGTGCCGACGATGCCCGACCTTAACCAGCACAATCCACACGTGCTGCGCTATTTGATTCAGAACTCCATCTGGTGGATTGAGACAATCGGCATCGACGGCATCCGCATGGATACTTACCCTTACGCTTTCGAGGATGCCATGTCCAGGTGGATGCAGGCTATCAACGAGGAATACCCCAACTACAACGTGGTGGGCGAGACCTGGGTGACAGAGCCTGCCTACACCGCCTCGTGGCAAAAGGACAACCGGCTGACGAAGGTGAATCCCCATCTGCCGACTGTGATGGACTTCGCCTTCTACGACCGCATGGTGCAGGCTGCCGGTGAGGACACTAATGACTATGGCCGTGGCCTCAACCGCATCTATAACTCACTGGTCTATGACTACCTGTATCCCAATCCCCGCAGCGTGATGGCCTTCATCGAGAATCACGACACCGACCGCTTTCTCGCTGACGGCTGTGACACATTAGCACTGCGACAGGCACTGGCTTTGCTTCTGACCATACCGCGCATTCCACAATTATATTATGGCGTAGAAATTCTACTAAACGGAACCAAAGAAAAGAGCGACGGCAACGTGCGCCAGGACTTCCCCGGCGGATTCTGGGACGACAGTCGCAATGCTTTCACCACTGAAGGGCGCACTGCTGCAGAAAACAGCATGTTCCGCTGGCTGAGCCGTCTGCTGCATTGGCGACAGGGCAATGAGGTTATCGCCAAAGGCAGTATGACGCAGTTCATCCCTCATCGCGGCATCTATGTCATCGCGCGGCAGTACACGGGAAAGACCGTACTGACCATCCTCAATGGCACCAACCACGTCACCACCATGCCCGTCAGCCGCTATCGCGAAGTCATCGGCCAGCATCGCCAAGCCACCGACATCGTCTGTGGCTGTACCGTTGACATCAGCAAAGATATCCAACTGCAACCCCGTGAAACGTTAATCCTTGAATTATGAAACCGCTTATCTTAAAAGAAGACATTCTCGCTGCATTCCGTGAACTCGGGATACGGCAGGGAATGACGGTGATGACGCACACCTCACTGAGTAGCCTCGGCTACGTCTGCGGCGGCGCGCAGACAGTCATCGAAGCCTTGTTGGAAACGGTTACCCGTGAGGGGACCATCGTGATGCCCACGCAATCGTGGAAGAATCTCGACCCCGACGTTGGGGTACACAGCGAAATAAGTGAAGCCGACTGGCAGAGACTCCGCGACCACTGGCCAGCCTACGACAAGCGGCTGACCCCGACGCAGACGATGGGAACCGTGGCTGAGATGTTCCGGCAGTGGCCAGGGACGCTCCGCAGCGACCATCCCGCCCGCTCCGTCGCTGCCAACGGCAGGCACGCCCGGCGGCTGACGAAGAGCCATGACCTACAGAATATCTTTGGCGACGGTTCTCCAATAGGTCGCCTTTACAATCTCGATGCTTACGTACTGCTCATTGGCGTGGGCTATGACAAGAACACCTCGCTCCACTTAGCTGACGCCCGCGCCAACTACCCCGGCAAGCACAATTCCTTGGAGCATAGCGCCGTCTACGAGTCTGGCAAACGAGTGTGGAAAGCCTATGAGACGCTCTATGTAGATGGCCACGATTTCGTGCAAATCGGCGAGGCTTTTGAGCAGACGCACACCGTCAGAAAGGTAACGCTAGGCAATGCCACGCTCCGTCTGATGCGCCAGCGCGAACTCGTAGATTTCGCCGTCAACTGGATAGAAAGGTTCAGATTGTAGGCTAGTATTATCATTGTGCTATTGTGAAAACGCAATCAAATTTTATCAAAAATGGAGAAAATCTTTCAAGATACATCGTAATCTCAAATATAATTTGTACTTTTGCAGCACGAATTGAAGAAGCAGCAGCTTTCTTTGCAATCTTCTCGAACCGCTAATTCAAAAGGACGCAAACGGAAAGACAGCTGCCAGCTCACACCCTTCGGGGCGTGGGCATTGGCAGTTTCAACATGTTTGCGTGGCTTTAGCGGGCCAGAGAAGATTTGTTGTTACTAACTAGATCAGGGGACGGTTCTCTGATCTATTGCTACTCTTTGAATAATCCCGTAACTGATGCCCGTTATTCGGGCCAGTTGTCTGAATCCAGCTCCCTGATCGCATAACCCTTTTATGATTTTGTTTCGTTGTTTCTTTTCTAAGTTCTGGACGGATCAGAACCGTCCCCTGATCTGGAAACTAATGCAATCTCCTGGGAATCTTCTCTGCTTATTATTTCGTATAACAAAGCGGTACGCCCTCACATCAACAACAATCCAGACGACAATAATTATCGGCTGGATTGTGTTGATATGTAGTTTTACAAATGAAGGCCCCGGCTTCGACTTTGCTGTTGTTCTTCCTTCATATCCTGGGCAATATCAGAGAGTTGTCCCTTCACACGCTCACATTCATCCGCTTTCAGAAAGGGGAGTGAGGCATTGTACACAGTACCTGCGGCTTCCTCCTTATCGGGCTGGCCATTCATATAGCGTTTGATGTCGCCCTCTTGACGATAGGTGAAATTGCGATAGCCGGACTGGACATAATCAATAACAGCCTTAACAGCACCACGTAGAAGTTCAGAAAGAGTTGACAGATAATGACCAAGCCGTTCGCGATAATCAGTGATAATGCGTTTTTGCTGATTGATTATTCTGTCTTTCTCCTGATTGTCCTGCTGATGACGGAGCACCTCACTCTTTAACAGAGTCTGAAGTTCTTCAATTTTCTTGTCTTTCTCCGTGAGTTGTTGGCTTTGTTGGACTCGTTCTGCTTCTAAGGTTTGCTGATATTTCTGCTGTAAAGCTGCTTTTTGCTTTGGCAGTTCTTCTTTCAGCCGTTTGTTCTCTTTCTCCATCTCAGCATACTTGCCCTTTCCGAAGAGATTGGCGACACCTGATTTGATGGCATTGCCATTCTCTGCATCAAGTCTGTCTCGCTTCTCAGCAATCTCATTGTCGAGTTCGGCACTCTGTTTCCTCTGATTAGCCAAGATAAAATCGTTCCGTTCCAAATGTTTGGCACCCGTCTCTTCCTTGCGTTTGCCTCTCTCCATCTCCAAAGTCTCTGCTACCATATCCTGAATTTGGGACATGTCCTCGGCTTTCAGTTTGAAGGATTTGCCTGTCTGGTGGTCTATCCAGTCCCAAATGATATGTGCATGGAGGTTTGATTTCCATGTAGATTTGTCCTTTGGGTTTTCATAATGTCCCTCGTCTCTGTGCATGTGTATCTGGATGGCTCTGATACCCCACTTCTCATGCACTCGATTGACATAGTTCAGCAAGTCCTCCATCTTAGTGTCAGGCTTGATGTTCACCACACCCTCACGAATGGGACTGCTGCCTTTACGAACTCTCGTTTTACCATTCTTGTCCTTATACTCCACATCCTTCTCCTGCATTGCCCTGCCAGTTTTTTCCTTGACCAATGCCTTCAAACGGTCGTAGTGCTGCTGAAGGGTAACGCCTTCCATGCCTGGTGCAATATAGATTTCGTTGTTGTGGGTCAATTCAAGACGTACATATATCCGTGCTGGATCGAGAGACTTGATATAGTCCTCGTCCCTTCTGTTGTGTCGTTCGCACTGAGCAATGTTGCACGGCTTGATATGCTCAGATGCTTTTGCTATTGTAGCCATATCTTTTCCTGTTTAATACGTTTATATTATTGTGCTATTGCCCCAAAGGGGTATCGGGGTGTTAACCCTGATTGGAGGATGCAGGGAGAGAGTCACTTCCTGCTCAGGGTTCTTAGGGGCAGACGCCACTGAGCGGGGCGGTCAAGGGGGAGGGTCACCCCCTTGCGAGGTTCCATAGGGCAAGCAGCCCTTGGTGGGTTCTTAGGGCAAAGCCCTGAGTCCCTCGGAAGAGCCCACTAACTACGAAAGCGAAGCTCGTAGTTATAGTGGGCTATATCAAGGGCAAGCCCTT
>CAMIVY010000010.1 GCA_946402275.1 uncultured Prevotella sp. | reverse complement strand
TATGAACGAAATAGGATTATCACTCGATACCGTATGGATGCTATTGGCAGCCATGCTGGTTTTCTGGATGCAGCCCGGCTTTGCGCTGTGTGAGGCGGGTTTTACGCGTAGCAAGAACACGGCGAACATCCTGATGAAGAACTTCGTCGATTTCATGTTCGGCTCACTGCTGTTCTTCTTCCTCGGCTTCGGATTCATGTTCGGCGCCGACACGCTCGGAGGATTCATCGGTATGCCCAACTGGGGCGACCTCTCATTCTACAAGAGCGACCTGCCCGTCGAGGGCTTCCTGATTTTCGAGACCGTGTTCTGTGCCACCTCCGCCACCATCGTCAGCGGTGCCATGGCCGAGCGCACCAAGTTCTCGATGTATCTCATCTATTCGGCCTTCATCTCCCTGTTCATCTACCCCGTCGAGGGTCACTGGACGTGGGGCGGCGGATGGCTCTGCAACGATGCTGCCGACTCATTTATGATGACCACCTTCGGCGACGTGTTCCACGACTTTGCAGGCTCTGCCATCGTGCATAGCGTAGGCGGCGTGCTGGCCATCATCGGTGCCATGGCATTAGGTCCCCGTCTGGGCAAGTATGGCAAGGACGGCAAGAGCCGCGCCATTCCCGGCCACAACCTGACCATGGCAGCCCTGGGCGTGTTCATCCTCTGGCTGGGATGGTTCGGATTCAACCCAGGCTCGCAGCTGGCAGCCTCGGGCGAGGTAAACCGCATCGCCATCAGCCATGTGTTCCTCACCACCAACCTCGCAGCCACCGCCGGCGGTGTGGCCACCATGTTCATTACGTGGCTGAAGTACGGCAAGCCATCGCTGTCACTGACGCTCAACGGTGTGCTGGCAGGACTGGTAGGCATCACGGCAGGGTGTGACATCGTATCGCCCATCGGTGCCGTCGTCATCGGACTGGCGTGTGGAACCGTCCTGGTTTTCGCCATCGACTTCATCGACCATCGTTTGCACATCGACGACCCCGTGGGTGCCAGTTCCGTACACGGTGTATGCGGCATCCTCGGCACCCTGATGACCGGCCTGCTATCCACATCGAACGGGGCCCTATACGGTCACGGCTGGGGATTCTTCGGTGCCCAGTGCTTCGGCATCCTCGTCATCGACCTATGGGCAGCAGCCTGTGGCTTCGTCCTTTTCTATGGCATCAAGAAGCTGCATGGACTGCGTGTTGACAAGCGCATCGAGGACGAGGGACTTGACATCTACGAGCATGGAGAGACGTGCTATAACTGATGGAAGATGGATGATGTAAGAAGTAAGTAAAAAGGTATGAAAAAGATTGTATTATTTGCAATGGGTCTGGTGCTAAGCAGCACCACCCTTGCTCAGGAGAAAGTAGAAACTACGATTTGTGGAGATTTCGTAAACGAGTATATCTGGCGTGGTCTGAAACTTGCCGATGTCGCCGTGCAGCCAACCCTTGGTGTAGGCTATAAAGGCTTGTCGCTGACGGCATGGGGCAGCTACGGACTGTCCAATAAGGATGACGTGAAGGAGTTCGACCTGACACTCGCCTACTCCATTGGCGGACTACACTTCGGCATCACCGATTATTGGTTCAGCGAAATGGCCAGCGGAGGCGACCCCGACGGGCGATACTTCAAGTACAACGCCCACAGCACGAACCACGTCTTCGAGGGTAACATCGGCTATGACTTTGGATTTGCCTCACTACAGTGGTACACCAACTTTGCCGGCAACGACTACAAGGAGAATGGCAAGCGGGACTACAGCAGCTATTTTGAGGCAAGCGTCCCCTTCCAGTTGGCTACCGTAGATTGGAAAGCAACAGCCGCTGCCGTACCCTTTGAGTCACCACAGTATGGCACGAGCGGATTCGCCGTCACCAACCTGTCGCTGCGGGCAACGAAGGGCATCAAGATCACCGACACCTTCTCCATCCCCATCTTCGGACAGCTGACAGCCAATCCCTGTTCGCAGAAAGCCTACCTGGTCTTCGGTTTCACCCTACAGCCATAGACTAAGGTAGCTCTAAAAGAGAGAAACCTACTAATGTTACTCTAAAAAAGAGAAACCAACTAAAGTTACTCTCATTGAGAAAACCATAACCTTCACCAATTCCCCCTTTTTCGCCGCTGATGGCAGAAGAGGGGGATTTTTATTTTCATTCTTGCTTATCTCCCAAATAAGTCATATCTTTGTCGTGTCGAACTCCAATTCAGGCATACTCTACCTTCGATTCACCTGAGGTTCTGCACCTACTTTTGTACGATTGAAGTACGTTTGATGTACGTCTGTTGCCCGTTCGTTAATCGAACAACAATCGGACAACAATCGAACAACAAACGAACAACAGTTGGAGAAAGAGCGAAGGAAAGAACTGATAAGAAAGGAGTAAAGGTAGATTGGAATCTTGGGGCTGCTATCGAAAGCTATGGCGGTCTGAACGACCGCGATTTCCTATCATTAGGATGATTTTGTTGATTTTACAAAATGTAACTGGCCTCCCACTGGGTCACTGTCTTTAATCAAAGGAGCACCCGATTGTCGGATGCTCCATTATTAAATACATAACCCAAAATCACGAGAAAAATTCTAAAAATCAGAAATTCTGTTCAGTTTTCTTTTGAAATTCAAAATAATTACGTATATTTGCACCGAATATGAGAATAGCATCACATAGACGATTAGTTGAGTTCTATAGCTCAGAAGGACACGGAGACGCTCAGGCTGCACTTGAACGATGGTATGACATTGCAGAAAAGGCAGAGTGGAAGAACTTGTCGGACATAAAGGCAGACTTCCCAACAACAGACTACGTTGGTAACCAACATTATGTCTTTGACATCAGGGGCAATAAATATCGTCTGGTAGTGGTCGTGAAGTTCACAATAGGACATATATTCATCCGATTTGTGGGAACTCACAGTGAATACGATAAGATTGACGTTTCAACGATATAATATAAGGAGGTACAAATATGGCAAAAATTACTAAAGAACAATATGAGTTCGCATTGGCACGGATAGAGGAATTGTTGCCCTTAGTGGATGACAACACACCTTCCAACGACCGTAATGCCGTGGAGTTGACAATGATGTCGGATGTTGTCATTGACTATGAGAAAGAGCACTATCCCATAGGCAAACCTACCGTAGCCCAGTTGATACAGCTTTCTTTGGAAGAGAAGAATATGAGCCAGAAACAATTGGCTACAGAGATTGGGGTTAGTCCTTCACGCATAAGCGACTACGTTTCAGGCAGGGCAGAGCCTACGCTGAAGATAGCTCGTCTGCTTTGCACCACTTTGGGAATAACGCCAGCAGCTATGTTGGGATATTAAGCTATAGGAAACCTAAAGGGATAAGAAATACTATGGGGGACCCACTGTGTCCTATGGCAGATTGCCGGAGATCAAGCAGCAGCTGGGCGAGGTAGATGGAACGCCAGCCCTGATAACCGATCTCAAAGCACACGACTGGGAGCCTTGGACGAAGTTATGGCTTTACACGGCTGTCCAGGATGGCAGTGATAACGACGCTTTGGTGCGATTCAGCAAGCGCGAAGTGCCTTGGGAAGAGGTGACACTGGTGGATGGCCACTATGTGCTGAAAGGCGAGGAATTTGCTGACGACATGAAGGGCTGGACACTGGTGCTAGTAAAGGGTGAACGCTGTTCGCCACAGACCATTGCAACCTATCAAGTAACCAAGCCTAATGAATATAAGAAAGTCGAAAAGATTACAAAGTTAGACAGTGAAGGATATGTTGATAAAGTCAATATTTAAAAAGGAAACGGGGATGTACCCCGTTTCCTCGTTGTAATTGATATTATTTCTTCAGTTTAATTACGAACTTGAGCTGAAGCTCGAGTTCGCTCACGCTCGACAGAGCATGAGCGAGCTCTGCTCTATTCTCACTTAACCACGACCTTGAGCTTTGCTCGAGCTCACTCACGCTCGGAAGTGAGAGATTTTTCTCTCTCACTTCACTCGCTTAATCGTGACCTTTTTGCCGTGGTGGATATACACTCCGGGCTGGGTAGGCTTGCGGCCTATCTTGAAGCCCTGCAACGTCCACCAGTCTGAGTCGTCGTCGGCATCGTCAGCAGCGATGGTGCTGATACCTGTCCGCATTTCGCTCAAGTCGATGACGTAGGGATTCCACGGTGTGCCGATGTTCACGTCGCTGATATAGGTCTGTGTGTTGTCGATGACCACCATCTCACCATTGATACAGGTGCGCAACTCTAACGGCTGTCCGCTGCCCTCACCGGCGATGATGAGATAGTAGAGTCCGCCGTTGGCACGAGTGGCGCCGCGGCACTCGCCACCGATGTAGGCTGCCACCTCGCAGGTGTCCACGCTCTGCTCACCGTCCTTCAGGGCAATCACCATCGACATGTTGTCGGGATAGTTGCCGACGGTGGGAGCGAAGAGTCTCGTCTTCTGACTTTCGGACTGAGACTCAGCATTGAGGAGCGTCCTTCTTGCCACCGCACGTCTGGTGCCTGTAGCGTCAGGATAGACAAACGACTTCTCCTTGTCGGCCGTACTGTTGTACATATAGCCGTGTCCGCTCTCCAAAGCCTTCAGGCTGCCTTCCCAGCCGTTCTGGCTGTAGAAGGCGATGCCATGCTGCGACTTCACACAGTCACCCACCTGCGGGTTGGCGGCAGCCAGTGCCTCGCCGACGGTCATCGTCGTCAGTGGCGTGTAGCCTATCCAGTTCCATCCCGGTGTCAGCGTGACGGGCGTTTCCTTCAGCTTCAGCTGCTCACCCGTGACGGGCACCTGCTCAGGCATCTGCTGTCCTTCCACGACGGGGGTAATCTTCACCTTGTACATCGTGGCGGCCTGTATCTGTGCATCCTCCGGCATCCAGTTGTTGCCGTCGCTGAAGATCATCGCCGACGTCTTGTCCTTGATGAATACATTCCACGGTGTCAGCAACGGGAATACGGCAGCCGGATGCTGGTCAACAGGTTTCACACCCAGCGCCACCCAGTTCCAGTTCTGGGTCAGTTTCAGGTTCTGCTCCACATTGTTACCCTTTGTCCAGATGACGGGCTGGTCGAACGAGCCTCTGACGGCATTGAGCTGGAAGCCGGTTTCAACGGCAGAACCGTTGAACGTAGCAATATTGACATCCGTATAGGCAATGCCCGCCGAGGCATCCCAGATGCGGAAGCTGATAGGTTTGCCGGCATCGGTGTCGCCATTGCCATAGACGGTCATCGTCACGTAGGCTGCGCCGCGCACCCGCTCGGGTGACGCCACGCCACGGCACTCATCGCCGATGAAGGCGGCCACCATGCTCTCCGAGTTCTCTATCAGGATGCCGCCGATGCGCACCTGTCCGATGTAGTTCATCTGGTGCTCATACAACGTGGGGTCAACGGTCCACTGCGGCCGTTCGCCGCGCACCTTCATCACGATGCGCATCGGCTCCTGTATGCCGTTGTTGCCCTGCAGACCGATGGTCGCGTCGTAGTTGCCCACGGGCACCAGCGGGTTCACCTGGAAGCGAAGCACCTTCGTGGAGAGAGGGCTGACTTCGTCGGAAGCAGAACTTCCGACGACGGTGAGCCACTGGGGCATATTATATAAGGTGTAGTATTCCGTGTTGCCACTCTTGTTCTCGATATCGACGTCGAAGGTATAGTCCTCGCCGTACTTCTTGATGACGTTCACCGAGTCCTTCATCCACTTCAGCATGTTCTGCTGCACGTATGCCGTCCAGCGGATGGGCTGCGACTCGTTGCCGTGCAGGTCGCGCACCTTGTCGACGGTGATGTTGAGCGTGGTGCCCTCTAACTGCCGCGCCGTGAGTCCGACCATCGACAGGTTGATGACCACCTTGCGGTCCGAAGCCACGGGCGTGGCGGTGAGCACCGTCTCGTCGGGCGCGTTCTTCAGCGGCGGCGTGAGGGCGATCAGGCTCGCCGTGTCGGCGGGCAGCACCATGGCAGCGGCCTTCGGGGCCATGTTCTCCAGCGCGATCACCTTCGTCGTGACGCCGTTCTCCTCGCCCGTCTTCTCAAACGGATAGTAGGCCACCAGGCCGCGCGAATAGACGTCGGCGGTGTCGATGGTGTTGTACATGTTGCTGAGCAGGCGGCTCTCGCTGAGCGCGGCGTGCCAGATGCGTATCTCATCGACGAGGGCCAGCGACTGGTTGTTCCTGCCCACGACGAGGCTTGTGCCTTGGATGGGCGGCACGTCGGGCTCAGGGATGACAGCCGTGCGCTGTCCGTCCAGATAGAACGACGCGGCCTGTCCGCGCACCACGTTCAGCGCGTAGTGGTGGTAGCGGCGCAGGTCGGGGAAGGCCTCATGGCTGGCCACCACCTGCGACTTCTTGCCGTAGTCCAGCACCAGGTTCTGCAGGCTGTCGAAGCGCAGGTGCAGGTTCGTCACCGTGTTCAGCTTCTTCGTCAGGTTGTACGGGTCGGGCGTGGCGGTCTCAAACACCGTCTCGCCCTTCGGGTTGCCGCTCTTGTTGAACCACATCTCTATGGCGTAGCTCTCGCCATCGCTGGTGCCCACCTGCGTGATGTCGGCCATGACGCCCTCCGGCTTGTTGATCATCAGCCCGTAGTTCTTGTTCTCCAGCTTCCACATGTCCTTCACCACGAAGTCGTGCGTGTGGCGCAGGTCGCCGGCCACGGTGCCGTGGCCCTCGTCCATGGGCCAGAAGTTGGCCAGTCCATAGACGTAGCCGTCCTTGGCATTGTACTTCTCCTCGTTGGCTTTCGACAGGTCGCGGCAGTAGTTGTAGAGGCCCAGCGAGTGGATGTCGGCCTCCACGGGGCCGAGGTACAGGCGGTTGTCCGAGAGGTAGTGTACGGCCTGCACGTTCTCCATCGTCACCGGTCGGTTGTTGAACAGGTAGATGTTCTTCTCGTCCTGCAGGGCCAGCATGTTGAACTTCTTCTTGTCGGTGTCGTAGTTCAGGGCGAAGAACGTCCACTTGTCCTTCGGCACCGGGGCCTCGCTCCTGTAGGTGTTCTGCGACATCGTCACCGTGACGTATCCGTCGTCGCCGATGCTCAGGGCGAAGTTGTCGGTCTTCTCGCCTAAGTGCAGGATGGTGCCCGCCTCGTGCCAGTTCAGCCAGAAGTCCATGGCGAAGCTGCTCGTCAGGAATACGGGGTTCACCGTGCGCGGCATCATCTCCTCGAAGGGCACCAGCTGGTAGGCCACGTCGTGATGCACCTCGCTGCTGTTCAGCTTCGCTGTGACGACGACGTTGTCGCCGCCCACGTAGCCCGGCACGATGTCCTCGTTGAACTCGATGGCCATCTGGTCGCCGTAGCCCAGTATGCCGTTGGCCGGCGCGGGCGTGTAGAGGTTGATGGGCCGCTTGCGGTCCTTAATGACGGCAGCGATGTCGCTATACACGTGTACCATCTCCGTGCCGTAGGGCGTGGTGGTGAAGGCGCGGAACTCGTAGTTGCCCTCGGGATAGGCCAGGTTGCTCGTCATGTCGAGCGCCAGGCGCAGGTCGCCCGTCTTGGGCAGCAGCTTGTGGCTCAGGCTGTCGCGGCCGATGGTGTCGGTGGGATTGACCCACCACGTAAACAGGTCGGTCCACTGCGTGCTGCCCTGGAAGCGGTACTGCACGCCAACGTTCCTGAGGTTCTTAAACTGGCGGTTGAAGCCCTTCAGCCTCATCTGCAGCTCTCCGCCGGGCGTGTTGCTGTTCACCACCGGCTCGTCGATGGCCAGCTCCACGGGCGACGACGACGGCACGAAGTGGACATTCAGCTTGCACTCGTCGTAGATTTTGGCAGGCTGATACGACGATTCAAACCACAGTACGACGCCTTCGTAGTCGAGCACGCTCTGGTCGGTCTGGCGCACGGTGATGACCTTCTTCACCGTCTCGCCGGCGGGTATCATCACGCCGCGTCCGTTGGCAGGCACACCGTCCATCAGCACCTCTAAGCCTTGCTGGTTGTAAATCTCAGCCACGTCGAGTAGGTAGGTGAACGGATACGTCTGGTGGACCGTCGTGCCGTTGGTCAGGTGCAGGGTGAACTGCCCCGTGCCGCCGGCGGGTATGTCGGTCAGCGTCGCGCTCGTGGCGCCTACCTCGCCGTCGGTGCTGATGCGGATGACGGGCTGCTCCATCTGCTCCGTGCCGTAGGAGATGACGTGCTTCTTCTCCGGCTCATAGTATCGGGCCAGCTCCTCGCCCTCGTAGGGGTTATAGCTCTGGCCGCCGCGCAGCACGAAGATGTCGCCCCAGCCTCGCGGCGACTTGTAGATGTCGACGCTGAAGTCGGTGCCGGCATTGCCGTCGTTCAACTCATAGTCAAGCTCGACGTAATGATGCTGGTTGTCCAGCGTGTCGCCTCTTACACTGCTGCCCATGTATCCAATTTCCGTCTTGTAAACCAGATTGGATCCAAATGATGCCGCCGCATTCACCCCAAAACCCATCTTACAACCGCCAACAAATCCAGCCTTGCGATTATAGTTGAGCGTGTTAGCCCATGTGGAGTCGCGGCGTTCAGAGTAGCTATAGCTGGTACCGCCGTCGAACGAGCGGTTCTCCCTCAGGTATTTGTCGCGCGCAGCCATGGCCTCTAACTTGTCCTGTTCGTTTTCAGACAACAGCTTTTTCCAGTTGTCCACCGAACTGTTATAGTAATTCACCATGTCTTGCGAACCATTATTCTTGCCAGGCTTCCACACGTAGGTGCCTTCCTGTCCGTAGTCCGCTTCGGTGGGTTCCTTCCACGTCAGATAGACATCCTGCTCGCTGTTGTTCTCATAACTCTTGGCCGCAGCCTCGTCCATATATTCCAGCAGACTGTTGCGCGTGTCAATCAGTTTGGGTATCATCGTCTCCTCTATCTCGCGGGCGGTAAAGACGAAGTCGGTTTTGATTTTGTCGTTGATGGCCACGGCCTCCTTCAGACCTAAGACGATGCCGCCGGCCTCGCGGTGGAAGCCCAGTTTGCGGCAGGTGCCCACGATGTAGTTGTGCGACTTGCCGATGAACACGTCGCCCTTGGCACCTACATAGCGCGATCCGGTGCTGCTGCTGATGTTATTGGCAGTGGTCTCCACGAAGGTACTGTCTTTGTTCTGCGTCACACTGAATGAGCCATGCTCGCCTATCGACGCCGTCTGCGTGGCCTTTTGGCTTGTGACGATGGCCATGCCTAAACCATTGACGGTTTCCAAGTGTGTACCAAAGAGCAGTTCAAACTCAGCGGTTTCGTCCACGTAGCCTCCGTTTGACTCTCGCCATATTCTCGTTTTGCTGGTGCCCGACTTCCACGTCACCTTGCTCTTGGCACCGGGCGGGTCGCGCAGCACCATATCGACGTGGTCGGGGCCTTCGGTGATGAAGTTGTCGCCGTTGGTCAGTTCGCCTAAGACGATGCCGTCCAACGACTGCCCGCTGTAGGTGCGCTTGTTGCGCTCGAAGGTCATGCTGTAGCGGCGTGTGTAGGGGTACGTCACGTTGGGGGCACCGGTGGTGAAGGTGATGGTGTTGCGTCCGTCCTTGTCTAACAGCAGCTGGTTGCTCTTGGGCTCAACGATGTCGCCGTCCTTCAGGCCGGTCTGGCTGGCATCGAGCACCTTTGCCACCACGTCCTGCGTGTTGCTCATCTCGTTGGTCACGGTCACCGTCTGTCCGTTCAGTGCTATGGTGTCGTTCACCGCTTTGCCCGTGTCCATATTGGTATAGACCTCGTAGCCGCGCACGTCGAACTTATACTCCTCGTCGCGGGCAAAGACGGGGTAGTCGTAGTTGTACTTGATGCTGCCGTCGGCCTTCTCCACCCAGATGTCCTTGATGTCAACCTGCTCGGTGTTGCTCAGGGGGTATTTCAGCATCTCCTGCTCGCCGAAGGCTTTGCTGCCCTGTTGCGTCACGACGAGCTGGGGCGGCGCGAAGTAGGTCTTCACCATCTTCGTGTGGTAGCTGTACTTCACCCACGTGGTGTCGGCACTGTTTTCCATCACTACCCGCACCGAGTCGCTGCGCATGCCATCGCGGCCGCTACTCATGTCTATCTCAGGCAGCACGGTGAACTCTATCCCGTCGGAGTTCGACTCCACTTTGATGCTCTGAACCGTGTATTTCAGCGGGGGAATCTTGGCGGAGAACTCGCCCGTCGCGGAGTCGGTGCGTATGTAGATGAACTTGTCGGTATATTTGCTGCCAGGGGCATCAGTGCCGGTGAACGCGTGGCTCCTGATGCTCACGGTGTCACTCTCCCACGTGCGGTTCTGCTGGTAGGTCTGGGTGGTGCCCGTCTTGCAATTAAACCGGCGGCTGTCGTTGTTCAGCTTCAGCGCGATGGTGGCCACGCCGATGTTGTTCGTCGACGGACGGCCCACGATGCGCTCGTTTAGGCCGAAGCCCACGCCAAGGCTGTCGTTGCGCTCGCCGCCGGCCACGCGGCCCACGAAGTTCACCAGCGTGGAGTCGGCAAAGTCGTAGCGCACGGCGCGGTCGAAGTTATACCTGCCCGTCGTGGGGAAGCGGCCGCCGTCCACCATCGTGTGGTTGTCGAGGCGGACCTCCACGTAGTGCTCGCCGATGGGCACGCTCACCTCGTAGTGGCCCTCGTCGTTGGTCTGCACCAGCTTGCCGTCCTTCGACTGCGGCTGACCATCGACGTAGAGCATGGCACCCTCCACGGGGATGTTGGTGTCAAGGTAATAGACGTAGCCGTCCATGGGGAAGCTCGACACGTCCTCGAAGTCGATGTTGTTGGCCGTCAGGCTCGTCGGGCTGACGAACATCGAGCGCGTGCCGGGCGAGAACTCGTGGATGCCCATCATGGGCGACACCTCGTAGTTGGTGCCACCGCTCTGGAAGGGGATGCCCTTGATGATATAGTTACCCTTGCTGTCGGTCATGCCGTAGAGCGTCAACAGTCGGGGCACCTCCCTGCGCGGCACCGCGTTGGCGCCCACCTCAGGGTGGTTCAACTGGTAGATGCCGTCCTGACAGGCGATGTCGAAGGCATACTGCCGCACCTGCTCGCCCTCGTCGAGCGGCCAGTAGAGGCGCAGGCCGTCCTCCGTGCCGCCGAGAATGCGCGCGTAGTTGCTCTCCACTTCGGCGGACTTCAGGGCTCGGGTCCACAGGCGGATGTCGTCGACGAAGCCCTTGTAGGTGCCGGCCACGGCCTGGTTGCTGCCGCCGACGGCCAGCGTGTTGGTGCCGGCGGCGGGGATGGCTTTCCAATTGTTGTTGGCCACGGTGAGGGTGCCGGTGAGCAGCGAGTCGGTGCCCACGTAGAACGTCCACTGCTTCTGGCCGTCATAGACGGCGGTGACATGGGTGAAGTCGTAGTCGCTGAAGGTCAGCGCAGGATACTCCTTCACGGTGTAGTTGGCGGGGTTACCGCCCGACAGGTCGGCGGCGAAGAGGCAATAGCCTGTCCCCACACGCTTCACGCCCAACTGCAGGGCGCCATTCAGCGTGACGAGGCTCATCTGGCTGCTGCCGTCGCCGGCGGGCTTGGCCCACAGTTGCAGGGTCAGGGGCTGCTTGCCGTTGAGCAGACCGGCGTAGGTGGCGGGGTCGCCCTGCCACAGCAGGCCCGTGCCTTCGTCCTCGATGTAGCGCGAGAAGTACTGCGCCTGCTCGCCCTCCTGCTCGGCTGTCGCCCTCACCAGGCTCACCCGAACGCCCTGCACCGCCGTGCCGGAGCCGAAGGCGATGTGTCCGGTGATGGTGCCGCGGGCCTGGGCGAAGCCGGGCTTGACGATCATGTCGCTCTGCTTCAACTGCTCATCGCACAGGGCACCGAAGGCCTGCACCGCATATTCATAGTAGGTGCCGGCCTGGGGGCGGTCGTCGGTATATTCGTATTCGTTGAAGGTGCCATGTGTGGAACTGCTGAGCGTCACCCAGTCGGTCTCGCCCACGATGCGCCGTAAGACGCGGTAGTAAATGTCGTGCTCCGTGTCGGGACTCTCCACCTTCCACCGCACCACCACCTTCTGCTCCTCGGTGCCTGTGGTGACCTGCACGTCGCTGATGTAGGTGCTGGAGGGCAGGCTGGCGCCGAGAATGTCGGAGCATACCTGGCGGTTATTGATCATGGCGCTCACGCGGTACTCCTTAGGGTTGCAGGCCGAGCCGGCGAGCCGCACCTCGGCGGTGTGCTTCTTGGGGTCCAGGCTGAGCACCTGCTCCTCGGTCCAGGAGTCGCTGCTGCCTGCACTGCGGCTCTCCACGCTCCACTTCAGCCCGCTCAGGGGGATGTTGTACTCCCACGTCAGGTGTATCTTCTCCGTTTCGCTCTTGTCGTGCGACAACTTCACCGGTGCGCTGAACGTGGTCTGCAGTTCGACTTGTTCCCACAGGTCGTAGGTGCTGTGGCTGGCCGACTGGCCGGGCAGGCTGGCCAGTCGGTCCTTGTAGCCGCTCTTCAGGATGTCGGGCAGGAAGATGACGCGGTAGGTGTATTTCTTGTCGTAGTCTATTTTGTCGTCGACCACCTGCAGGCTGGTGGATTTGCCGCTGATGTCCTTGACCACTTCATAGTTGGCCACGCCCTGCGTCGTCTCGTAGCGCACCACATACCACTGTCCGTCGGTGAGGCATTCCACGCTCTGCGCACTGCTGCCGTCGTAACCCGTCACCGTTTCATGACGGCTCCAGTGGATGGTGGCTTTCTTGTTCCACTGGTCGTAGTCCACCCACACCTTCATGGGGCGGGTGTAGGGCTTCACCAGGACGCTCCCGGCTTCCGGCTGGTCGTAGGTGACGGCATTGGTACCGTCGGGCTTCACCTGTATGTGGCCCTGGGTCTTCACATAGACGGGCACGGTGTAGGCACCGCCGTCCGCGGGCCAGTAGCCGAACGACATGTCCATCTTGCCGTTCGTCTCGTTGGTGTAACTCACCGTGCCGGTCTTCGTGCCGTAGTTGGCCGAGCCGGTCTTGTTGCCGTCCTTGTTGTAATACGCGTTAAGGCTATAGTACTCGTTGTCCCATAGTTTGTTGTTCCGCTTGTCGGGCATGCCGGCGGCCTTGAAGGCCAGTTTGCCGTCAGTGCCCCAGCCAACGGTGGGCTTGGGCAGCGGCTTGTCGGCAGCGATGGTGGAGAGGTCTTTCTCGTACCGCACGGTGGCTTTAGCTTCAATATCATGATAATAATCATCTATATCCCAAGCCGTCTCAAGGTCATGCGTCATCACGATTTGCTTCACGCCCTCATTAAAGGCTTTAGGTGAAGGGGTATAATCAATCGTAACGAAGCCATCATAATCATAAGTACCATATATGTTGGATACTTGCACCTCGCCCCACGTCTTGTCTGTTTGAGTACAGGAGACTGTGTTATAGGAGCGATCATACTCATTTTTGCCAGAACTTCTTTTCCATGTAGATATCAGATGCGACACATTGTCTTTCGTAACTACATAGATTTCGCCGCTATATCGAAGTCCGTAATCTGGAAAAGTAGTGTACCATTGGCCGTAGAACAAATTAACCCTAATCTTAAACTCCCACCCAAACTGATCATTGCCGGGGTCGAAGCTTTTGATGGTCTCCAGATGGCCATAATCTGTGGGGTCCCACAATTTATTTCCTATTGAACAGCCAGCGAAACAATACCCTTTAAACTTGTATTTACCTACTCCGCTTACATCGTCACTGGTCTTGTCCCAAGAAGAATGCCACTTATATTGATAATGCCATTCCTGCGCCCGTGCCTGCGGGCCGCCCCCGATGAGCAGGAGCATGAGCAATAGCACTTGCAGCCCGTAGCCTCCGTGCCTGTTCTTAGTCTTTTTTCTCATATTTAATAATAGTCGTTTAGTTTATTATTGTTATTATTATCATTATCAGCAGTGGATGGTCACAGTACTGGTGTTTCTGCGATTAGTAGTGCCATAATAAATACGTATTTAAGTTAAAGATTCGGTGCAAATATACAAAAAATATTGTAATTATGCTCCGATACGGAAGAAAATCTTCTTTGAAGAACGCATTTTGAAGTACTCATGCCTCATCAGTCTGTCATAATGCCCCCTATCTACACGTTTATGAAAGTTCTTGCCGTGCAAGCGACCTAAGGTCGAGCGAAATACGTTAAATCTTGCCTCACAAGCCAAGGTTGAATGTAGCTACGGCATCGGAAATATCATTGTGTCACTTTGCAACAAAATAATACCATTTTTTTGCAAATAGTTTACAACGCCATGAATCATACCGGCAAATTGTTTACACTTTGTCATATCGATACGTTTTTCCAAATCAAAACGTTGCCTATATGACTGTTTTAATTATAATATGTCGTACCTTTGCAGTCCATAGAATAAATGCGTTTTATGGATACAAAGTACATTTTCGTCACGGGTGGTGTCGTTTCCTCGTTGGGAAAAGGCATTATCTCCGCCTCTATCGGTAAATTGCTGCAGGCACGCGGCTACAAGGTCACCATTCAGAAGTTCGACCCCTATATCAACATCGACCCGGGCACGCTGAACCCCTACGAGCACGGCGAGTGCTACGTGACGGAGGACGGTTTCGAGACCGACCTCGACCTGGGGCACTACGAGCGCTTTACAGGCATACATACAACACGAAACAACTCTATAACAACAGGTCGCATCTACAAGACCGTCATCGACCGCGAACGCCGTGGCGACTACTTGGGCAAGACCATCCAGGTGGTGCCTCACATCACCGATGAAATCAAGCGGCGGATGCTAAGGGAAGACCCACCCCTTACCCTCCCTTGTAGGGAGGGGGTAAGATGTTCTGAAGACAGCAATCTCTCGTCCTTGAAAGTAATTGCTCCCTCCCAACAAGGGAGGGCGGGGGGTGGGTCCTCTTTCGACTTTGTTATCACGGAGGTGGGCGGTACTATCGGCGACATCGAGAGTGCCCCGTTTATGGAGGCCATCCGACAGCTGCGCTGGCAACTGGGACGTAATGCGGTGTGTGTGCATCTCACCTACGTGCCCTATCTGAAGGCTGCCGATGAGTTGAAGACCAAGCCGACGCAACATTCCGTGAAGGAATTGCAGGGAATGGGTATCCAGCCCGATATCCTTGTGTTGCGCACCGAGCGCCATCTGGATGACTCGCTGCGCATGAAGGTAGCCTCGTTCTGTAATGTCGATTTGGAATGTGTGGTGCAGAGCGAGGATATGCCCAGCATCTATGAGGTGCCGGTCAGTATGCAGCGACAGGGACTTGATGCTGCCATCATGCGGAAGATTGGTATTCCTGTGGGTGAGACTCCTGCTATGAAGCCTTGGCATGACTTCCTCGACAAGCAGCGCCGCGCTACCCGGGAAGTACACATCGCACTGGTGGGCAAATACGACCTGCAGGACGCTTATAAGAGCATCCGCGAGAGTCTGAACCTGGCAGGCATCTACAATGACGTGAAGACAAAGATCCATTTCGTCAACAGCGAGGAGGTGACTGGTGATAATGTGGCCGACAAGTTGGGCGACATGGCAGGCATACTGATTTGTCCGGGCTTCGGACAACGTGGCATCGAGGGTAAGATTATCGCTGCGCAATATGGTCGCACCCACGACGTTCCCACCTTCGGCATCTGTCTGGGCATGCAGATGATGGTCATCGAGTTTGCCCGCAACGTGTTGGGCTATAAGGATGCCAACAGTGCCGAGATGAGACCCACCCCCAAGCAGACCCTCCAGCAACAGACCCTCCCCCAGCCCCTCCCTGTTATGGAGGGGAGTAGTCACCAAGAGCCTGTAAATGTTATCGACCTCATGGAAGAACAAAAAAACATTACGCAGATGGGTGGTACGATGAGATTAGGCGCATACGATTGTAAGGTATTAAAAGGTAGTAAGTCATTTGATGCATATTCGCAGTCAGAACTATCTACTCCCCTCCATAACAGGGAGGGGCTGGGGGAGGGTCTGCTGGAGGGTCTTCTAATCAGCGAACGCCATCGCCATCGCTATGAGTTCAACAATGCCTATAAGGAAGAGTACGAGAAGAAAGGCATGCAGTGCGTGGGCATCAACCCCGCTGCCAACCTCGTAGAAATTGTCGAGATTCCCGAGAACCGCTGGTACATCGGTACCCAGTTTCATCCGGAATATTCGTCAACGGTGCTCCATCCGCACCCGCTCTTCCTGTCGTTCATCAAAGCATGTATTAAAAATAAGTGATATTATGTGTGGAATTGTAGCAATATTAAACGTCAAGGAACAGACGCATACACTGAGAGAGAAAGCACTGAAGATGAGTCAGAAGATCCGCCACCGCGGACCCGACTGGAGTGGAATATACTGTGGCGGCTCGGCCATCCTCGCCCACGAGCGGTTGAGCATCGTCGATCCAGAGAGTGGAGGCCAGCCATTGTATTCGCCCGACCGCAAACAGGTGCTGGCCGTCAACGGCGAGATCTATAACCATCAGGACATTCGCCGCCGCTTTGCCGGACAGTACGAATTCCAGACGGGCTCCGACTGTGAGGTCATCCTGGCACTGTACCGAGAACTAAAGGAAAAAGGGAAAGTGATAAGTGAAAAATTTCCTACCGGTGTTTTAAGTGAAAAATTGGCTACCGCCCTGCTGGAACAGCTCAGCGGCATCTTTGCCTTTGTGCTCTATGACGAGGAGCGCAACGAGTTTCTAATAGCCCGCGACCCCATCGGCGTCATACCTTTATATATCGGCTACGACAGCGACGGCACCGTCTATGTCGCTTCTGAGCTGAAAGCCCTCGAAGGCCAGTGCGAGCGCTACGAGCCGTTTCTGCCCGGACATTACTACCATAGTGCCGACCCTGGCATGAAACGCTATTATCAGCGCGACTGGTTCAAATATGATGCCGTGAAGGACAACCCCGCTTCTGTCGATGCCATCCGCGACGGTCTCACCGCTGCCGTCAAGCGCCAGCTCATGAGCGACGTGCCCTATGGCGTGCTGCTCTCTGGCGGACTCGACTCGTCAGTCATCTCCGCCATCGCCGAGAAGTTCTCAGAGCATCGTATCGAGGACGACTCGAAGAGCAAGGCCTGGTGGCCCCGTCTGCACTCCTTTGCCGTAGGACTGAAGGGTGCTCCCGACCTGGCGAAGGCCAAACTCGTGGCAGACCATATCGGAACCGTCCACCATGAGATCAACTATACCATCCAGGAAGGACTCGATGCCATCCGCGACGTCATCTACTACATCGAAACCTACGACGTCACCACCGTCCGCGCCTCCACGCCCATGTACCTGTTGGCGAGGGTCATCAAGTCGATGGGTATCAAGATGGTGCTCTCGGGCGAGGGTGCCGACGAGATATTCGGTGGCTACCTCTACTTCCATAAAGCCCCGTCGGCCAAGGACTTCCACGAGGAGACCGTCCGCAAGCTCTCCAAGTTGCACCTCTACGACTGTCTGCGTGCCAACAAGAGCCTGTCGGCCTGGGGTGTCGAGGGTCGTGTGCCCTTCCTCGACAAGGAGTTCCTCGATGTCGCCATGAGGACGAACCCGGAGGCAAAAAGACCCGCCCCCCTGCCCCACCCTTCTTCGACCTTTGGGTCGAAGTGTGGCACGCAATGTAGGGAGGGGAGTAATTACTTTCAAGGAGAAGGTCTGATAGAGAAATATATCCTTCGCGAGGCCTTTGCCGACCTGCTGCCTGAAGAGGTTGCTTGGCGCCAGAAGGAGCAGTTCAGCGATGGTGTCGGCTACTCGTGGATTGACACCCTGAAGGCCGTGACGGCGGCAGCGGTCTCTGACGAGCAGATGGCCCATGCTGCCGAGCGCTTCTCCATCAATCCGCCCAAGAACAAGGAAGAGTATTACTACCGCAGCATTTTTGCCGAGCACTTCCCCAGCGATTCCGCAGCCCTTAGCGTACCCTCCGAGGCCAGTGTGGCGTGCAGCACGGCTGTCGCCCTCGAGTGGGATGCCGCCTTCCGCAACCTTAACGACCCCTCAGGCCGTGCCGTCAAAGGCGTGCATGAACAGGCGTATTGACCCCTTACCTGATGCGTCCCAGCATCTTGATGCGGTGTTCGAAGCCGCCCCGGTTGTCGATGGCACCGTTCTTGATGCGGGCGCGGTAGTTGTAGATAGTGTTGACGGAATAGTGCAGGAACTCCGCAATCTTCGACGAGTCCTCAATACCCAGTCTGATAAGTGCAAAGATACGTATCTCGGTGGTCAGCCGGTTCTCCTCCTTGGGGTGCACCTGAGCCTCGGGTTGCAGGAGGGCGTTGAACTCGCTGACGAACGAGGGAAAGAGGTGCAGGAAGACCGAGTCGAAGTTCTGCAGCAGTTCCTCCACCTCCCGCTCCTTGAGTTCGGTAGATTTCGAGATGCGGAACAGCTCGTCGAGCTCCTTGTTCTTCATCTTCTTGTTCACCATCTTACGGTAGTCGTCAATCTTGTCGATATATTGCGAGCAGAGGCTCATGAAGCGTCCGATGTATTCCTCCTTAACCTGGTTGCTCTCGGTTAACTGACTGTTGACATTAGACAGCTGAGCGTTGACAGCCGACAGTTGGGAGTTGAGAATAGACAACTGCGAATTCGACTCCTTCAGCGCATTACGTGCCGCAGCCAACTGGCGGTTGCGGCGGTGTACGAAGAAGAGCATGAAGAGCAACAGCAGGGCAAGGATGCTGATGGCTGCCAGCGTCACGTACAGCTGGTGCGTAGTACGCTGGCTCTGCAGCTTATACTCCTTGGCGATGTGCGTCAGCAGCGGCGATATCTGCCAGTTGCGCTGTCGCGAGCCATAGCGGTTGGCACAGTCGCTCGTAAAGCTGATATAGCTCGAAGCACGGTCTATGTCGCCCTTCAGCATCAGCTCGTTGGCAAGCTCCCACATAGACCCCTGATCCATAGCAGCATTGCGGATGTCGGCCAGCACCGACTCCACCAGCCAGTGCATCATCTGCACCGAGTCGCCCTGCAACTTATATTCGATATAGCGGTAGAGCGCCGTGAGCGCATAGGGATGGCTGCCCCGCTCCACATGCTTCAGCCACTCGTCGTTCACCCGCATAGCCCCCTTCAGGTCGCCCTCACCCTGCGCTTTCAGTTCACGGCGCAGGAAACACGACTCATGCGTGGCAGGCAGATACTGGTACATCAGCGCCTCGTAGTGCTTCGCCCTGTCCAGATAATGCTGGCGCATCGAGGCGATGTGCGAATAATAGCTCAGCTCGTTATACACATTGTTATACGCCTCGTAGTAAGTACCCATAGCCAGCGAGTCGATGCCCTCGGTGCGCACGGAGTCGAGAAGGAGCAGCGCCTCGTCGTACATGCCCGTATTGGCACAGCGGATGGCCATGAGCGAACGGCAGCGCACCGCATCGGACTTACGCCCCATCTGGTCGGCAAGCGCAATGCAGCGGTTGAGGAAGAAGATGGCGGAGTCGCTGACAAACGACTTATAGAGCTCGTAGAGCGTGAAGTTACGGTCATACTGCCGCATCTTGGAGGATTCTTGTTGCAGCGCACGCCGTGCCTCTGCTATCTTGTGTTCGTGCTGGGCTACATAGACGGGCGACTGCGCGATGGCATCATCCACCACGGTATAGTCTATCTTCTGTGCTGACAGATGGATTGCCACCATAGCCAGCAACAAGATGCTTACGAGTTTTCTCATGCTTTTGTCTGGTCTTTTTGTTTTTGGGTGTATTTTTAGGGTGCACAAAGGTACGAAGATTTACCGAAACTGCCAAATTGTTATGTAAGAAAAATACAAAATGAGGGTGCATGCCTCGCACACACACCCTCATGACCAAACTACTTGTAATAAACCAAAAACTATCAATTATTATAAAAAAACAAATACTATCTTAGTTCAAAAGTATAGCGGGCAGGCAGCTGGTCGGAAGCAGTACCCACCAGTGCGTCGAACTTGCCAGGCTCTGCCTTCCACTGGCTGGTTGCCTCGTCGTAGAAGCTCAGTGCACGACGGTCGATGGTCAGCGTGACCTGACGCGTCTCGCCCGGTTGCAGGAACACCTTGCTGAACGCCTTCAGTTCCTTGTACGGACGCTCCACAGAAGCTTCTCTGTCGTGAATGTATAGCTGTACGGTCTCTGCACCTGCCACCTTTCCTGTGTTGGTGACGGGAATGGTGAATGTCAGCGTCTCGTCGGCAGTCATCTCGCGCTTGTCGGCAGTGAGCTTACCCAACTGGAAAGTGGTATAGCTCAGTCCGTGACCGAACGCAAAGAGCGGCGCACTTTTCTTATTTTTCTTTTCACTTTTCACTTTTCCCTTTTCACTTTTCACTTTATCAATCCACCGGTAACCCACAAAGATGCCCTCCTTGTATTCCTCGTCGATGATCTGACGGTCCTCACGCCACGTACCGGGATAGCTGCCAGTGGCATGGGCACCACACTGGTCGAGGGAGGCATACCAGGTGAAAGGCAACTTGCCCGAGGGGTTGACATCACCCGTCAGCACCGAAGCGATAGCCTCGCCCGACTCAGAACCGACAAACCATGCCTGCACCACGGCGGGCACCTTGTCAATCCACGGCATAGCTGCGGCATTACCCGATATATTGACATACACCAGTCGGGGGTTGACCTTCAGTATAGCCTCTATCACCTCGTTCTGCGCATAGGGCAGGTCGTAGCTCCGGCGGTCGTGACCCTCGCTGTCCTGATAGTTGCTTTTGTTCAGTCCACCAAAGAAGATAACCACATCGGCGTCCTTGGCCTTCGCCACCGCCTCGGCGGTAAGCGCTGCCTGTGAGCGCGACTCGTAGAGCGAGCGTCCCACGGTGACACCATCGTAGCTCTGAATAGTGTCGCCGACATAACCACGGGCATAGTCGATGGTAGATGTCTGATGGCTGAGGGAAGATGTCAGACCATCGAGAGGCAGTATCTCCTTCTGCACCTTCAGCGACGAAGAGCCACCGCCCACGGTCATCATCTTGATGGCATTCTCGCCAACCACCAGAATTTTCTTGGTCTTGTCAAGGCTGATAGGCAGCAACGGCGCAGCCACCTTTTCATTTTCTAATTTTTTAATTTTATCATTCTTCAGCAGCACAATCCCCTCCTGGGCAATCTTCAGCGCTGCAGCATAATGGCTCTCAGAGCAGAGGAACCCGTAAGGCTTACGACGGTTCATCGTGGTACGATAGAAAAGGCGCAATACACGGCGCACCTTCTCGTCCAGCTCCTTGGTGCCATACTTCCCCTGCTGGATGAGCCGCTTGTAAGGCGTAGCCAGGTAGTAGTTGTCGTAGGCATTCGTGGCTCCCATGGTGAGCCCGTCGGTCCACGTGCCGAACTCGAGGTCGAGACCGTTGGTGACGGCCTCCTCGGTATCATGACAGCCACCCCAGTCGCTAATGACCACACCGTCAAATCCCCAGTCGTGCTTCAGTATCTTGTTGAGCAACGTGGCATTATGGCAATTGTGTTGGTTCTGATAAAGGTTATAGGCACCCATGATGCTCCATGCCCCACCCTCCTGCACGGCAGCACGGAAGGCAGGCAGGTATATCTCATGCAGCGCACGGTCGCTCACGATGACGTTCACCTGATGACGGTACTCCTCATCGTTGTTCAGGGCATAGTGCTTCACACAGGCGGCGACACCCTTCGACTGTAAGCCCTGCACATAAGGCACCACCATACGCGATACCAGCCAAGGGTCTTCACCCATATATTCAAAATTACGCCCAGCCAGCGGTGTTCGGTTGATGTTGACACCGGGACCCAGTATCACATGCTTGTTCCTATACAAGGCCTCTTCACCCAGACTCTCGCCATAAAGGCGTGCCAGCTGCGGGTTCCACGATGCAGCCAGACAGGTCAGTGCAGGGAATGCCACGCACGAGTCGTTGGTCTGACCCGCCTGTACCCACTCGTCCCACAGCACGTCAGGGCGCACACCGTGAGGACCGTCGTCCGTCCACAGGTCGGGAAATCCCAGACGTTTCACACCAGGACTAGAGAACTTGGACTGTGCATGTATCACGGCTATCTTCTCATCGAGCGTCATGCGTGAGAGTGCGTCGTCAATACGCTGCTCCACGGGTTTCGTCTCGTCCAGATAGACAGGCAGCGGCTGTGCGTGCAGTGGACTCAGCGTGGCCAAGCCCACTGCCATGACAGACAATATGCGGTTCATGGTGATCATTGTTTCTGGAACACACGAACGTAGTCAACCTCCATCGTAGTAGGCAGCGCACCCTCGTCTATGCCGTAGGCTGCTCCCCAGTCGCCACCCCACGCCAGGTTGAGAATGATATAGAACGGATCTTCATAGGGCCAGTCGTCACGCCCCTTGCCCGTATTGTCGTAAGAGAGCTGCACCTGTCCATCAACATAGGTAGTGATATTGTTAGGTGTCCACAACATAGCATAGGTGTGGAAGTCGTCCTCGGCACCTTCCAGGTACATCTCGTGCGTCACCTGCGTATTGTTGGAATGCACATGGGCATTGGCATGGAGGCTGGAGCTGACAAAGTTAGCATGTCCGCCAACTTCCTCCATGATGTCTATCTCACCATCGGCAGGCCACGACTTGAAATTGACGGGCATCATCCAGAAAGCGGGCCATGTGCCCTTGCCCTTAGGCAGCTTGATGCGGGCCTCGATATAGCCATAGGTCCATCCTTCCTGCTGGCGGGCATAGACACGGGCGGAATAGACCTTGCCGTTCTCCTTGAGACAGGTGATGCGCAACTTGCCGTTCTTGATCTCGGTGACCTTGGCACCATCAGGGGTGGTATGGTTCACGTAGTTCTGCAACTCGTTGTTCACCCATCCTGCACTCTTCACCTCGTGAACCCAGTTGTTGGCATCGAGGGTGGTGCCGCTGTCGAACTCATCCTGCCAGACGAGCGAATAGCCATCCGGAACATTGTACATAGGCTCGGCAGCAGCAGCCTGTGAGACAACGATGTCGGTACGGGCAGTGCCAGACATAATGACCACGGAACCGATGCGTGCAGTTGTCTCGGGATTGGCAGGCACGGTGATATGGACAGTACCAGAGGAACCAATGGTGCTTTGCGACTCGACACCGATAAACTTGTCGTTCGTATAGGCATCCCACTCACTGCCGGTCGTAGATACGGTGACGGTATATTCTCCCCCGTCGGAGGGTACGGTGACGGCGGGTGTGCCTACAGTGATGACGGCATTAGGAATGGCATCACCTTCGTAATATTTGTATTTGTCGCTCTGGCTGCAGCCACTGAGGGCTACAGCTATGGTGAGCAGGAATGTATTAAGCATGATCTTTCTCATATTAAATATCTTATCGTTATTTTACTTAAATATTATCTTGCTAATCTTGACATGCGTACCGGCAGGAGAGCCACCGAAGTCGAAGAACAATCGGAGCACATCGGCATCCTTGCCCTCCTTCAGGACAACACCCTTCTTGGTCAGCACAAAGGGCTCGTCGGCCGTAATGTCATGCTGCTCTACGAAGAAGTAGTTGTCGTCGCCACCGTCAGTGAGTTTCATGGTCACTGCGGGACAGTTCTGGTCGGTCTCCATCACCAACTGGAAATGGTAGCTCTTGGCAGCACTGGCAGTGAGTTTTGTATCGATATGGAACTGACCCTGCCACTGTGAACCGCCCAGTCCTTCGGGAAGGGTAATCTCATAGACATTGCCCTTGTGGGTTGCCTCGTTGTAGGGAATGGGGCTCCAGCTTCCGTCAGCGAAATAGTAGCCAAAGGCATCGAACTTAGAACCATCGTCAACAGCTTTCCACAGGTTGTCGGCATCATCGTAGTCCATGGAAACAGCCTCTTCAAAGAAAATCTTGCTGATCTTGACATGTGTACCGGCAGGAGAGCCACCGAAGTCGAAGAACAGGCGGATGACATCGGCATCCTTGCCCTCTTTCAGGGCAACACCCTCGTATTTCAGAATGAAGGGCTCGTCGGCTGTAACATCATAACGATCCACGAAGAAGTAGTTGTCGTCACCACCGTCGGTAAGTTTCATGGTGACACCCGGACAGTTCTGGTCGGTCTCCATCACTAGGTAGAAGTTGTACTTCTTGGCAGCACTGGCAGTGAGCTTTGTATCAATATGGAACTGACCCTGCCACTGCGAACCGCCCATTCCCTCGGGAAGGGTGATCTCATAAGCATCGCCCGTATGCGTGGCCTCGTCGTAGGGAATGGGGCTCCAGCTTCCGTCAGCGAAATAGTAGCCAAAGGCATCGAACTTAGAACCGTCGTCAACAGCTTTCCAGAGGTTTGACGCACTGTTATAATCCCAGTCCATGACGGGGGCATCGGGATTGACGGGCTCGTCAGTAGGCGGCACGGTGCCGTCGTCATCGGCATGGTTCTTGAGCACGATGTTGGAGACATTGACGGTGGTTTCAGCCTGACAGCCACCAAAGTCGAGTACGAGCATTACCTTCGACATATCGATGCCGGGCATGTCACTCTTCCAGAAGATATAGTCCTCGTTGGCCTTGAGGTCAATGCGGTCGGTGAAGTAGAACACACCATCGTCGCCGTCGAGTACGAGTTTGACAGTGGCTCCATTCAGGTCTTTATCGCTATTGAAGATAGCCGAGAAGTCGTAATTGTTGGCAGCACTGGTGGTGAGCTCGGTATGCATCTTCACCTGAGCCTGCCACTGGTCGGTAGTGGCCTCTGGCAGCGTGATGGTGTAGTCGTTGCCCTTGTCAACGAAACCAGGGTCGGCAATCTGACTCCAGCCGGGAGCATACCAGAACTCCATGGTCGGAGTAATACCTTTCCACATATTATACTGGCTGTTGGCATCGTAACCTTCCCATACCTTCTCACCCTCCTCGGAGGTGAGGATGAAGCGCCAGGCAATGCTGCGATCGGGCTCATCATAGACCAGCACTATCTTCTTGGCCGACAGCGACTCGATGCGGAACAGCGGGTCGGCATACTGACGGTCGGAACTGATGTAAGGGAAAGCGGTGTTGGCAGCCAGACGGATGTAGGTCTGCTTGGAAACGTTGCCATCGGCATCTTCCCAGTCGAGGACTTCGAAATTCCATGACGACTGCTGCTCGCCCAGTTCGACATCGACATCCTCTGGGGCACCATCAGCCCAGCGGGTGCCTTTGTTGACATAGGTAAGACCATCAGCACCGGGGTTGTAGTTGAACTGGCCACCAGTACGCGTGTCGGCAGTAAAGGTGATTCGGTCGTCATACACACCGAAGGCTTTCTTGTCGTCGGGAGCAGCAGCCCACCAGCCGGCACCGTCGGTACCTGCAGGGCCGCAGCCCATGTGACCCACTTCCTTGTTGGCAATGCGCCACTCCTTACCGGTGATGCGGCGGAAGTCGGCAGTATAGTCTATCTTCGTCTCATTGAATGTATAGGTCTTGATGAGGGTGCCCTGGCTGAATCCGTTACGGTTGCCTATCTTGAGGGCTATGGTGTGAGTGCCTGCCTCATCATTCTTATAGCCAACCTCCTGCAGAGAGGAATACTGGGTACCATCGAGAATCCAGATGGGATAAGTGCCGGGCTTCGGGGTATAGGAGGCCGTCATCTGATTGATGTCCTGGTCAACGGTGATCTGAAAATCGACACCGTCCATGGTGGGAATGCCATTGGGGTCGGCTCCGTCGAAGCTGTCGGGAGAGCAAGCCGTTGGCAAAACAATAAACGTTAAACAATAAACAATAAACGTTATTGCATGGCGTATGGATTTTATATTGTTCTTTTTCATATCAATTATTTTTAGTATTCGTTCTGAATAAGTGTGGGGTCAGCATCAATCTCAGACTGAGCCAGAGGAATATACTTCTTTCTGGGTGTCCAACTATTAGTGCGGTAGCCGTAGGTGTCGGGAACCAGTACGGTGGTAGCCTTCTGAATGGCACCGGGGATGCCCTCAGCACGTACGAGGTCGAAGTAACGCTTGCCCTCGCCTACAAACTCCATGTGACGCTCGGTGAAAATGTCATCGATGGTGACACCGTCCAATGCGGGCAGTCCAGCACGTGCGCGAACCTCGTTGACATAGCCCGTAGCCTCGGAAAGACTGCCTCCGGTATGCAGCAACAGCTCAGCGGCATTCAGCAGAGTCTCGGCATAACGGTAGATGCGCTTGTTGTTATTGTAGTTGAGGTTCTTTGAGGTGGGACAGTCCTTGCAGTTCTCGAGGGTAGGACGATACTTATGCAGCCAGATGTGGGTGTCCTGATAACGCTCGGTATAGGACATGCCTCGCACATCCCAACAGGTGGCGTCGCGGCGAAGGTCGCCCTCGGCAAACATGTTATAGGTCTCAACACGCATGGGCAGGAATCCCCATCCGTCCATGCCGCTCCACAGGTCGTCGGAGAACTTGTTGGGAGAACAGAGCGTGGGGAACACGGAACCGCCGGCATTGAGGGCAGCATCGCCCCAGTCACGCTGTGCCTGGTCGTCGTTGTAGTTTATCTCAAAGATACTCTCGGAGCACCACTCCCCACTCTCTTCCCAGATGGCGGCATAGCTGGGGTTCAGCGAATAGTCGGGGTCGGCTATGATTTTCTTCATATAGCTGAGGGCTTGCGGATAGCGGGCGGTGTCGTTCTGGTACATTACCATTTCGGCATAGAGCATATAGGCAAAGGCCTGGCTGACACGGCCTGACTCGGCAGCGGCCCAGCGCATGGGCAACACGTCAGAGGCTATGATGGCATCGAGCTCGGTAATGAGGTTGGCGTATATCTCGTCGGCCTTCAACTGCGGTGCGGTATAAGGCAATGCGAGGTTCTCCAGATAGAAGGGCACATTGCCGTAGTAGTGCCATAGGATATTGTAATAATATACGCGGAGCAGACGAGCCTGCATCTCCATAGAGGTGCGGAACTGCACAGTGGCTTTCCCGCTCCATCCGGCATACTTGATGGCGTCGTTGCAACGCTTGATGCCGCTATAGAAGTCGCCCCAAAGGGTGGCTAGGGTGTAGTTGCTGCTGCCCTCGAAGTTGAACAGGCGCTGCCAGTGTAGGTTGTCGGTGGCCGTCTCGCCACCCACCCAGAAGTCGTCGCCCAGAATTTCGGCATCTACAGTTAGGTCGTTATAGGCTACATTGTCCCAGTCGGGCCAATGTAGGGGTGCATAGGCTGAGGTGAGTGCCTCGTTCAAGGTCTCTTCGGTGGTATAGTATTCCTCCAAAGGCTCGCCGGTGGGATTTTTTACCTCTAGGAAGTCTTTGCTGCAGGAGGTGGACAAAACAGTAAACGTTAAACAATAAACAATAAACGCTATTGTGTGGCGTATGGGGTTTATATTGTTCTTTTTCATATCTAAATCGGGTTTTAAAAACGCTTAAACCTTCGGGTGTAAAAATTATAATGAGATATTAAATCCTAGCGTGTAGGTGCGTGCCTGCGGATAGATGCCGTAGTCAACTCCGGTGAACTCGGTGTTGTGACGCTGGGAATTGTCGTCGAAACCGGCTCCGATTTCAGGATCGAAGCCCCAGTACTTGGTCCAGGTGAAGAGGTTCTCGGCACGGGCATAGATGCGGAAGCGCGAGATGCCTATCTTGCTAGTGAGGTGGCGGGGCAGCGTGTAGCCCAGTGTGATGTTCTTCAGGCGCAGGTAGCTGCCGTCGTGAACGTACATGTCACTAACCACCCAGCTCTCGCTGCTGCCGATGGCTGGTATGGTGTTGGAGGTGCCTTCGCCGGTCCAGCGGTCAAGCACCCAGGTGGGGTAGTTGCCGGAGGTAATGTCCTGACGGTAGGTGGCATCGAACACATCGACTCCGCTGACTCCCTGGAAGAAGACGCCGAGGTCGATGCCTTTCCATTCGGCGTCAAAGTTCAGGCCATAGCTCCACTTGGGCACTCCATTGCCGATGTTGGTACGGTCGCTGTCGGTTATCTTGCTGTCACCATCGACATCGACGAAGCGGAAGTCGCCGGGCTTGGACTTGGTACCATACTGGGCATTATACGCATTGGCCTCAGCTTGAGTCTGCAGGATGCCGTTGGTCTTATAGCCATAGAAGAATGGGAAGGGCTGTCCGTTCTCTGCACGGGTGCCGCCACCGCTGAACTGTGAGATGCCGAAGTTGAGGAAACCGGTGTCATTGCCGATGTTGGTCAACTCGTTTTTCAGATAGGAGGCGTTGCCCTTGATGGCAAAGTGGGCATCGGCAATGTTCCACTTATAGCCTAGCTCAAACTCGACGCCGCTGTTCTTCATGTCGCCGACATTGGCCAGGGGGCGGCGCTCGCCGACATAGCTGGGGATGGGCATTTCAATGATCATGCCGTTGGTCTTCTTCACAAAGTAATCGGCGGAGAAGGTGAGCTTGTTGTTCCAGAAGCCGAGGTCGATGCCGAGGTCGGTCTGTTCGCTCTCTTCCCATTTCAGGTCTTCATTGGCCAGACGGTTGGCCTTGGAGCCGTAGGTCATGGAGGCGGTACGGCCGTAGTAGTAGTTGCTGCTACCGCCAAGGCTTGTAAGGGTGGTATAGGCGAAATCGCCAATGTTGTCGTTACCGTTCTTACCCCAGCTGGCACGCAGCTTCAGGTTGGTGAGCCAGCTGCGGGTCTTCTCCATGAACTGCTCGTTCATGACGTTCCATCCCAAGGAGAAGGAGGGGAAGGTGCCGTACTTGTTGTTGGCACCGAAACGGCTGGAACCGTCGCGGCGGATAGTGAACTGGAACATGTAGCGCTCGTCGTAGTTATAGCTGAGACGGGCGAAGAGGGAGGAGAGACGGTGCTCGACATAGGGTCCGCCCCATGCGCTGACCAGGCTCTTTGCTCCGGTAATCTTGCCGTCGGCATCGGTGGTGAGCTCCAGGCTGCCACCGGTGGTATAGTCGATGGAGGGCTTGTCGGGATTGACCAGGTTCCAATGGGAACCGCCCAACTGGTCGCCCTTGGTCTTGAGGGCACTCTGGCCGAGCACTACGCCGATGGTGTGCTTGTCGAAGGTCTTGTCGTAGGTCAGCGTGTTTTCTACCTGCCATGTGCTGTTGTTGCCCTTGTAGGAGGTGGCTGAGGTGTGGTCGGAATTGCTGTTGCCGGAGAGGTAGTATTTCTCCTTCACGGCACCGTCGTAACCCCAGAAGGAGAGCTCGGCACTGTAGGTGAAGTGGTATTTCAGCTCGTCGAACAGCTGGAGGTCGATGGAGAACTTGGGCATGAACTTATGGCTCCAGTTGCGGTTGGGGGTGCGCTGCATCATGGCGATGGGGTTGTTCTGCTCGTTATAGCTGCCGACGAATCCGGGTACGGTATAGGGATTGCCCGACTCGTCGGTATAGAGGTCGAAGCGCGAATAGCGGTCGAGGAGGTCCTGTGCCATCTGTCCGTGAAGGGTGAGGGGCAGCACGGGAGCGAGGTAGAGGGCTGAGCCGAGGGGTGAGCCCCATGTGGAGTTGCTGTCGATGCCGGTGTTATGCACTCGCATATAGGAGAGGTTGGCACCGAGGTCGAGCTTGTTGAGGAAGCGGCGTTCCTTGGTGGCGTCGATGAGGTTGAACTGGTTGTTGGAGCGGACGGTGAGACGGTCGTAGTTAGACTGTCCGTAGTTGCCGCCGACTATGCCGTCCTGGGTGAAATAGCCTAGGGAGAGGTAGTAGTTGATCTTCTCGGAAGCACCGCTGACGCTGACGTCGTGCTGCATGATGGGTGCATTGTCGTTGAAGAGTAGGTCTTGCCAATTGGTGCCGAAGCCGGTAATGGGGACGCCATTGGCATCGACGAGGTTGTATGGGTCAGGATAGACGGGGGCCTGTCCGCGACCTACTGCACGCTCGTTCTGGAGGATGGCATAGTCGGTGGCTCCGGTGACGTCGCGCTTCTTCCAGGCGCTCTGCCATCCGTAGGAGAAATTATAGTTGATGGAGGCCTTGCCGAGCTTGCCCTTCTTGGTGGTGACGAGGATGACACCGTTGGCAGCACGGGCACCGTAGATGGCTCCGGAGGCGGCGTCTTTCAGCACCTCGATGCTCTCGATGTCGGTGGGGTTGACGCTCTCCATACCGTTCTGGTCGGTGGGCATACCGTCTATAATATAAAGGGGCTCGGTGTTGTTGATGGTTCCGACACCACGGATGCGGATCATCGACTTGGCACCGGGCTGTCCGGAGGCGGAGGTGACGCTGACACCGGCGGCCATGCCCTTCAGCGCATCTTCAGCACGCAGGCGCGTCTTGCCCTCCAGGTCGTCGGCAGTGACCTTGGCGATGGAGGCGGTGACTACGCTCTTCTTCTGAACGCCATAGCCGATGACTACCACTTCGTCGAGAAGCTTGTCGTCGGGCTTTAGCGTGACGGTCATGCCGGCACGGGCGGTGACTTCCTGCGTGACATAACCTACATAGGATACGGCAATCGTAGTGCCTGCCGATACGGGGAGCGTGAAGTTTCCATCGTAGTCGGTGATGGTGGCATGCTGCGGATTGCTCTTTTCTACAACGGTAGCGCCGATAACGGGTTCGCCGTTCTCGTCAACTACAGAGCCCTTGATGTTTTGGGCGAGAGATGCTACGGACACCATGAGTGCCAGGAGCATCATGACCATTCGACCTGAGCCGGTTGGTACTTTTAGGTTAAAGACCCTAATTGTTTTCATACTTTTTTTGGTTAGTGATATTTTTGTTAGATTTCGGCTGCAAAATTATGGAAAAAAAGGAGTGCCCGCAACCGTTGTTAATAGGAAAAGTGGACGGTTGGAGAATCATAGAAATCATAAATCACTGATTTTCAACATAATAAAAGTCCACTCCCTGAGAAAAAGAGTGGACTGGATATAGAGGTGTAAATCGTACATTTATCACCATTTGGTGCTGAAAAGCTTGGGGGAGACGACCAGTGAGAACCATGCCCATCGGGCACTTTTCTCGCTGGCCTCGCGCTTCAGGCGCTCCAGGGTGTCGGTGCCGAACATGAGGGTATAGCCTGCCGACAGGGACACGACGTCGGAGAAGGTGTAGGTGGCCTGCAGGTCGATGCTGTGTCCGAGGGTGCGCTTGCTATGCTCCACAGAGGTTGCCACGGCAAGGTAGTGGTAGGTGGCACTGATGTTCAACGGAGGCACGGGATTGCCGAAGCCGCCGATGAAGGCGTTCTGCAGTCCGGGGGTGAAGCCGTTGACATAGGCACTCTGATAGAAATAGTCCATGATGCCATAGAACTTATTGCGCGACCCGAAGAGGGGACAGAAGCCCATGTTGGTGGTGTGCTGGATGAGTCCGATATTGCCAGGATCGGGGGCTATCACTTCTTCATCGCCACTGAGGTAGTCGTAGCCGACGGTAAACCCGTAACTGTCAGCGGGCTGGAAGGTGGCCTTGGTGCCTAACATCCAGGCGCGGATGTCGCTGGCTCCCTTGCTGTTGGCATTGACTATCTTTCCCGTCTGCCGGTAGTAGGCAGCCTCAAGGGTGAGGCGGCGGGGGTGGAAGTTCAGATAGCCGCCATAGAGCTGCTGGTATTCGGTGGAAGCGGGCTTGGAGGAATTCTCGCCTTGCGAGGGTTCCTCGGCCGGGCGGTCCAGCTCGCCGGCCTGCATGCCCACATTCATGAAGAGCAGCGAGGCACCCAGCGGGAAGCGGGGCACGTCGTAGTGATACCACAAGGTCTGCATGGTCTTATAGGGCTGTGAGCCGTTGTCGTAATAGGTAGTGGAATAGACATGCTCGGCGTTCTGGTTGTAAGCGAAGATGGCATGTGCCTGATGACCGTGCCCCTCATAGCCCACCCTGACCACGTCGTGGGACAGGGAAGCCATGGCGAAGTCGTTAGGACCGATGATGCGCTCGTCGTCGTAGGACAATGCCACACGTCCCAACTGTGCGAAGAGTCCACAGGGAGCCTTCGCCTTCACCCACCCTTCATAGAGGTTGAGGGTCTGGGAACCGCTGGTGCCCCATACCGACTTGTTTTGTACGACGGCCTGCACCTCGATGTACGGGCGCTCATAGCCTACCAGGAGACGGAAGCGGCCAAGCAGGAAACTGGAGCGTTTCTCGGGCACATCGGTACGGCTGTACGGCAGTCCGCCGTTCATCATTTCACCGTGGGTCATTACGTTTAGTCCGAAGTTCAACTGCTTGAGCTTCGTGGAATCGGTCTGTGCGCTCATCATGACGGTATGCAACATCAGGAGGGCTACAGAAAACAGGCGGGTCAGTAGTTTATTCATAATTAATGCATAATTACGGGGACAAAGATAGGAAAAAGAAATAAAGTGCACAAGAAAAAGGAAAGAAAAATCGCCAATGCCCCTGAAATATGGGGCATAAGAAAAACACCCCCGCACCACGATAGGGTGACAGGGGTGTTGGCTGTTGGGTGTTGGCTGTTGGCAAATAGCTAAAAGCCAACTGCTATTTCACTTTAGCCACCAGACTCTCGGGATAGGTGGGCATGGCACCGTTCTGGGTGCAGACGTATGCCGACACCTCTACTGCGATGCGGTGTGCCTCTTCCATGGGCTTGCCGTTGAGGATAGCAGCACAGAAGGAACCCGTGAAGGAGTCGCCGGCACCTACGGTATCTGCCACGGTCACCTTGGGTGTCTCCTGGAACGAGGTGAGTCCGGGTGCGAAGACGTAGGAACCGTTGGTGCCACAGGTGAGCACCAGCATCTTCAGGTTATAGTCGGCGAGAATCTTCTGGCAGATGTCGCGCATGTCGAGGTCGTCGTAGCCATACATCCGCTTGATAACCACCAATTCCTCATCGTTGATCTTGAGGATATTGCAACGCTTGAACGACTCCTCGATGACGTCCTTGGTATAGAACTGCTGACGCAGGTTGATATCGAAAATCTTGATGCAGTCGGAGGGGGTGTCGTCGAGGAACTGACGGATGGTAGCCCACGACACGACGTTGCGCTGTGCCAGCGAGCCGAAGCACACGGCGCGGGCGTTCTTGGCCACCTCGGCAATCTCAGTGGTATAGGGGATATTGTCCCATGCCACATTCTCCTTGATCTCGTATGCGGGTATTCCGTCACCGCTCAGTGTCACCTGCACCGTACCGGTGGGATATTTCACACGCGGCATGAGATAGTTCAGGTCATGCTCCTTCAATGCCTCAATGGTCTCATCAGCCAGTGCGTCCTCACCCAGTGCGCTGACAGCAAGTGTCTGCAGTCCGAACTGTCCTGCATGATAAGCAAAGTTAGCAGGCGCACCACCTAGTTTCTTTCCGTCGGGAAGTACATCCCATAATGCCTCACCGAGGCCTACTACATAACGTTTGTTAGCCATAATATTTAATCTTTAATTTTTAGTCTTTAATTTTTAATCTTTAATTTTTAATCTTTAATGTTTCACCTTCGGAATATACGTGAAGAGGTAGAGCACACCGACGGCCATGACGGCTACGGCACCGGCCTGCCCCATGGCATCGCTACAGAATCCCATGATGAGCGGGAAGATGGTACCACCGAAGAGTCCCATGATCATTAGGCCCGAAACCTCGTTCTGTTTGTCGGGCACGGAGAGCAGTGCCTCGGAAAACGCCATGGAGAAGATGTTGGAGTTGCCGTATCCCACCAGTGCGATGGCGGTATAGAGCACTGCCTTCGACTGTCCGCCGAACATGAGTGCCATGGATGCTGCCATGAGGCAAACACTGAAGATGAAGAACCACCGTGTCTTCATAATGCGGAGGAAGAAGGAACCGGTGAGGGCTCCGATGGTACGGAAGATGAAATAGAGCGATGTGGCGAAGGCTGCCTCGTTGAGCGTCATACCTACTCGCTCCATCAGCAACTTCGGTGCTGTGGTGTTGGTACCCACGTCAATGCCCACATGGCACATGATGCTGAAGAACGACAGCAGCACGATGGGCTTGCCGAGCAGTCTGATGCAGTCCATGAACGATGATGAGCGGCCTGCGGCCATCTCCTCCTGGATGGGTGTTGCCCAAAGGAGTGCTGCAGAGAGGAGGCCCACCACCAGATAAACGAGGAAGAGCACGCGCCAGTCGTAGCCGAAGGAAGGCATGGCTTGTGTGGCTCCCCACATGGCGAGATAGGGTGCCAGGAAGGAGGCGATGGCTTTCACAAACTGTCCGAAGGTCAGCGTGGATGCCAGGTTCTTGTCGCCGATGATGAGCATGGCCAGCGGGTTGATGCTGGTCTGCATGAGTGCATTGCCGATGCCCAGCAGGGAGAATGCGACAAGCATGGTGACGAACGAATTGTCGAACAGGGGTATGAAGAGCGACACGACGGTCACCAACAGCGATAGCAGCACGGTGTTCTTACGGCCTATCTTGTTCATCAGCATACCCGTGGGAACGCTGAAGATGAGGAACCAGAAGAATACCAACGACGGGAAGATGTTTGCTACTGAGTCAGTCAATCCCAAGTCTTCCTTCACATAATTGGAGGCAATGCCCACCAGGTCCACGAAGCCCATGCAGAAGAAGCTGAGCATCACGGGAATCAGATAAATCGATTTGTTCTTATTCATAATTTCTTATTCATAATTTCTCATTCTTCGACCTAAAGGTACGAAGCGACCAAAGGTCGAGTCCTCATTACTCATTTCTCATTTCTAATTTCGAAGATAGTCGCCTTTCCTCCCTTCACCTGCAACTTGTTATACGGTTGGTTAGGGAATACCAGGTTGGTCATGGCCATCTTGCCGTCGGCATCGAACACCTCGATGCTACAGCGGTCTATGAAGATGCGCAGCTGTTTGATGACGCCATGCGTGGGGGCCACCGTCGTGCAGGGGAATGCCTCGCTGAAATCTACGATGCCACTCTGCTGGCGGTCCATGGTGAAGGTCTGCTGTGGAGCATCGTATTTCATCACCACCCGCTCGCCTTTGTCATTCGAGAGCACGATCTCTGCCTGACTCTTTACGTCAACGACAATCTCGCAGGCCTCTGTAGGCTTCTTCACCTTGTTACCACGGAGTGCCAGCATCTCTTTCGAAGGCACCACGCTGACATAGGTCTCCTCGCCGGCACGGAACAGTCCCAAGTCGCGGGGAATCGAGTTGGCAGAGCGAAACTGCTTGGTGGGCACCTGGTTGGCATACTGCCAGTTGGACATCCATGCCAGTACGACATGGCGGTTCTCCGGTGCATTATAGAACGACACCGTGGCATAGTGGTCCTTTCCATAGTCGAGCCATTTCGTCACCTTAGGCATCGATTCGCAGGTGAACTTCCTGCCATCGAACTGACCTACGAAATACTGGGTGGCACTTCCGCCGAAGGGTCCTCCGGGGTTGATGTTGCAAATAAGCACCCAATTTCTCATTCCTAATTTCTCATTTCTAATTTCGAACAGGTCAGGGCATTCCCATACACCGCCGTGATTGCCATACTCCTTACCAAATGAACTCTCATATTTCCAATCCTTCAAGTCTTTCGACGAATAGATGCGCATCTCCTGTCCGGCAGCCAGAATCAGGTTCCATGCCTTGATGTCCTCATTCCAGAACGGACGCGGGTCGCGGAAGTCTGCCACATCGCTGGTGGTCAGCACGGGATTGCCGGCATATTTCTGGAAGGTGCGTCCACCGTCCTTCGAGAAAGCCAGCGACTGTGTCTGGTGATGACCGGCAGAGGTGTACATGGCTACCACCTCGTCGCCCTTGACGACACATGAGCCGCTGAAGATGCTGCCCAGCCAGTCGGCCTCGATAGCCGTGGGCTGTGCCTCCCAGTGTATAAGGTCGCGCGAGGTAGAATGTCCCCACGTCATGTTCTCCCACTGAGAACCGTAGGGGTTCCACTGGTAATACAAGTGCCAGGTTCCATCTTTATAAAACATCCCATTCGGGTCGTTCATCCATCCGTACTGCGGGGTATGGTGATAGACGGGACGGAAGTGCTCGCGGTTGGTGGTGTCGAACGTGGAGGAATACTTCATCTCGCGCCAGCAGACAAACTCACCCACAGCACCCTTCTGCCGACGGTCACCGTGAAACTCGATGTCTAGAAGCTTGGCACCCTTCAGTTCCAGGGGCACATAATAATCGATGCGGTCAATGGCCAGCTTCACATTCAGCCGTTTCACCATTTCGTTGTCACCATTAAGCACGGCAATAGCCGCAATCTCTTCCGACTCCTGTACCGGCAACAGCAGATACTTCTCGCCCTGTTTCACCTTCAGCATGGCATGCTTGTCGCCCAGCACGAAGAAGTTCACCTGTGCCGTTGCTCCCATGAGCATCGTCACTGCTGCCATCATTGTCAATAACAGTTTCTTCATGTCTTGTTGTTTTTAGTTATAATTATTTTGAATGATTTTGCTGCAAAATTATCATTTTCCCCCATTCCATCGTATAAATTATGATACATATAATAAGAAAAAACGTTCATTGCAACATTTTTCGCACTTTTTGTAACGAAAAAATCCACCCCGTAGTCGTCACAACTATCAGGGTGGACTTATAACAAGAGGTGAGAGGTAAGAGGATACTTCTCACCACTTCTTTCTTACCAGACCCGTTTCAGTTCGCGAACCTGACACTCGCTGTCTGCACCCTCCACCGTCAACTGGTTGTAGATGGAAGTGGGGAACACCAGGTTGGTCATAGACATAGAGCCATTTTCCGTCAACAGCTCTACAGATGACTGATCGACATAGAGGAGGAGCGTCACGCTGCTGCCGTCAGTGTTCAGGGGAGCCGTCGTAGATGGCACTGAGAACGAGCCGTTAAACGATGTCTTACCCGTCTGGGAAGTACGATGGGCGGCAATGGTGCGCCTGGTGGCATTCACCTCCATCACGTACTTCTCGCCGTTGGCATTCGACAGGGTGATAGTACTGTTCTTGTCCAAGTTCAGCTTGATGCGCAGCTGATAGGCATCCTTCATATCGAAGCTGCTGCCTGCTGCCTGCCACTGACCAGCCACCTTGTCTATCTCGCTGACAACGGTCTGAGCCAGCAAAGGCTGTCCGTCGTACTCCACGAGCTTCAGCTCACGGGGCAGGGTGAACGCAGAACGCCAGGGCGAGCAGGGAACATCACCGGCATACGACCAGTTGTTCATCCATCCTATCATGATATGGCGGTCGCCCGCATTGCTCCAGGTTACACCGGCATAGCAGTCCATACCATAGTCGAGCCAGAGCGGATACTCGCGGCTGTCGGCCTTGAACTCCTTGCCGTCAAACTGACCGGTGAAGTACATCATGCCCGAGCCGAGAATGGGACCGCCGGGGTTGACGCTCACCAGCAGCACCCACTTGTCACCTATCTTCATCAGGTCAGGGCACTCCCACTGCAGCGAGGCACGTCCGGCCAACGGCACGAAGAAGGTGCTGAGGTGGTTCCATGACTTCAGGTCCTTGGAAGCATAGAACTCTACGCCCATCTTCCAGCCCTTGGCCAGCGCCATCACCCACTGCTGGCTCTCTTCATGCCAGAACACCTTCGGGTCGCGCAGGTTGTCGTCGTCGTTCTTGATGACGGGGTTTCCAGAGAAACGCTCGAAGTTCTTGCCACCATCAGTAGAGTAGGCCAAAGACTGCTGCTGCTTGCCGGCCACATCGCCCGTCTCGCCTGCTGAAGTATAAAGAGCTACCATGGCATTGGCACCGAATCCGGCGGTGTTATTCTTGTCAATGACACACGAGCCACTGAACACTGCACCCAGGGCATCGCGCGTCAAGGCTACGGACTGCTCCTGCCAGTGCATGAGGTCAGTCGATGTGGCATGTCCCCACGACATGTTACCCCATACGTTACCCTGCGGGTTGTATTGATAGAACAGGTGCCATGTGCCGTCGGCATACACCAGACCGTTGGGGTCGTTTATCCAGTTCTTGGCTGGCGTGAAGTGTACCTGTGGACGGTACTGCTCACGGTATTCTCCACCGGTGGGTTCATCGGGCTTGGCGGGGTCTTCTTTCTGTTGACCGTCAATCAGCGGATTATACTGCTGTGCAAAGTTGATGTCGTTGCTGCAGCCTATCATGGCAGCTGTCGCGAGGACAGCCACCATGCTTTGGAATATCTTGTTTCTTTTCATGACGTAATTATGAATTATGAATTATCTCGTCTTCAGGTACTCAAGCGAGTTCTTGGCCAGGCGGAGCACATTGTCTTGATAGATATTGTTCTTCGGATGAGCACTCTTGTCGGGCGAGCCGTCTTCGTTCTTCATCGAGAACTCACAGCCGCCATTACCGATGCAAAGAATGGTACCCTTGAAGTCGGTATTGCCCTGCTGAGCTTCCCATACGTTGAACTGGCTGACCCACCATATCTGGCTGTCCCAAGTTCCGAGCGGATAGATGCCGTAGGTCTGGGTGAGCTGCGTGTAGCAAGCCTCCTCCTGATTGCCAATGCCAGTCCACAGCGAGGGCAGGTTAAAGTACAGGCAGTTGTGGTCTTCAGTGAAGCCGGGACCCTTGAAGGCAATGAGCTTCGTGTCTGCGTTGGTCTCCACTTCCAGTCCCTTATAGATGGGATGCTCAGAGTGGTCCTTCTTGAACTTATGGTCGGGGTTCAGCTCGACAGCCATTCTCCAGACATCAGGATTCCAGCCGCCGCGACCCATGCCGAAGGCGTGGTCATTGCCCTTCATCTCGTCCAGCGAGATACGACCCAGATGACCTATATACGGTGTGGCATGACTCCACAGCAGCAGTGAGCCACCGTCCTTGTACCACTGGCGGATAAATGGTGTGGCAGCCTGTACTTCGGCAGGCATGTTCCAGACCTGATCCTCGCTGACTTCCTCCAGGTCGCGCAACCAGAAGAGCACGCGGTAGGGATCTACCGTCTCCACAGAGGTGATGCTGGTGAAGGGTACGAACTGGGCAGTGGGATACTCCTCGTGCAGCCAGAGCCATGCAGAAGCCTCGTCGTCATCGCCCTTCTCTACCAGTTCGTCGGGAGTAGCATAGACGCTGAGGAAACCGATGGCGGTCTTACCGATGCGGAGCGACGAGCGGGTAGAGAGTGATGTACCCTTTTCGTTCTTGGCAACGAGGGTGACATCCCATGTGTCGCCGGTTTCCACATCCTTAATCAAATAGGAGGTTGCTGTGCCCGCCAACTGTTCGTTGATGGTACGCTTGCCGTTAGTGGCGGTGAACTGTATGCTGGTGGCATCAGTAGCCCTACTCCATTCTACCCGTGCATCGTAGCCGCCAGCCTTGTCGAGTTGTGCCATAGAGACACCGCTGATGCTGGTGGCACCTTCGCGAAGATACTTGGTGACAACACCCGACGAGGTGTTTTTACCATCTGTGAGCTTGAAGACATATTCAAAGGGGACGTTCGTGGGAACATCCTTGTGGGTGTAGCTGTTGCCATCTACTACCACGGAACCGGCAAGGGTACCATTGCGGTAGGTGGTTACCATCATCTTGGCCGTCTGTGCAGGCCACGTCAGGATATAGTCATCACCAGAGAGCTGACCACTGATCTGAGTGACATCAGGGGCTTGCAACTTGGCGCCTTCGCGGTCAATGTCCTTATTCTGGCAGCTTACAAGTGCTGCGGTAAATGATAAATGACAAATGATAAATGATAAACTTATCAGAAGTCTTCTATATTTTTTGCTAATCATAATTACTAATTAATCATTACTAATTCTTGCTTAGACAAGCGAGCAAAGCTCGAGTTCCTAATTTCTAATTCTTAATTATATCCCTTGTTCTGTGTATAAAGTCCGGGCACGTAGTAGAGCTGGATGTAAGGCAAGGGGAAATATTCGTTCTTGCCCGTAGAGTAGTGAGCATCCTTGTAATACTGGGCGTATGTCTGACCCTCATAAACGACATCCTTCTCTTTCTCGAAGAAGTCGTTCAGCGTCTTCGAGGCGATACCCCAGCGGCGCAGCGAGAAGTAGCGGTCTGACTCCATAGCCATCTCCAAACGGCGCTCCCACTGCAGGCACCTGCGAGCCGTCTCCCTGTTCTGGAAGTAGCTGTTGGGATAGAGCTTGATCTCACACTGGTCGGCAGCATAGCCGATGTGCTTGGCCACAGAGTTCTTGGCACGCTGGCGGATGTCGTTGATAATCTGCATGGCACCGTTCAGGTCGCCGGTCTCTATCATCGCCTCGGCACGCATCAGCATGACGTCCGTATAGCGCAGCACATAGTCGTTCATGGCGAATGCCTGCCAGGGGTTGTCGTAGGTCTCACCCTTCGAACGCTGCGGCACTTCCTTCAGCGAAGTGTAGTAGCCGTAGGTATTTGGGGTACGGCTGTTGTCCTTGGTCATGGTGTACTCAGCCTCGTATTTGTAGGGGAAGGTAGGCATGCCAACGGTATGGAAGAGGCGCGGATCCCACTTCTGTGCCGTCGCAACTCCATTGACGGGATAGGCCGTCTCCTTGTTATAGTCGTCGAACATGGGCAGTCCGTCTTTCGTCTTGAAAGCGTTCACCAGGTTCTGGGTGGGCTTATGGAAGTCCCATCCGCACGACCACATGCCCCAGCATCCGTTCAGCATGTTCGACCAGTTGGCACGTCCGTAAAGCGTGTTGTCGTCCTGATAGTCAGAGTGCTGGACGGCGAAGATGCTTTCCTTGGAGTTCTTGTATTCGGGCAGGAAAATGTCGCCGAAGTCCTCCATGTAACCATAGCCGGAACGCTCCACGACGGCTGTATAATCCAGCACCTTCTTCATGTATTCCTGATTGATGTGGCTGACGCCGGTCTGAGCCTCGTAGCCGTCGCCCCATGCCATGGTCAGGTAGCACTTGGCCAGATAGGCAGCGGCAGCCACCTTGTGGGCACGTCCTGTTTTGCCGGGACCTTCCTCAGGCAGTACGTTGTAGGCAAACTCAAAGTCCTCAATCACCTTTTCCATCAGTTCCTCATGGGTGAACTCATTGTTGGGCGTCTGCTCCTCGGTGTGATTCCTATACACGTCCTCGTCAACCCAGGGTACCTGATACCACATTTGGATGAGTTTGAAGTAGAAGTGGGCACGCAGGAAGCGAACCTCGCCCTCACGGATCAACTTCACTTCAGCACCCAGCTTACTGTCACCATACTGTTCGAGAGAGACCAGTGCACGGTTGCAGCGCGAAATGCTGCAGTAGAAGTGATACCACAGCTCGTCCATGTGGTCGGGAGTCGAAGCGGTCAGCGTTGACCATACCTCTACCGGGTGGTAGTTGGTGTCGGTGGTACCGCTGCCTCCCTTCATGGCATCGTCGCTGGACACGTCAGCGTATGGCCACAGGTTGAAAGGATAGGTGTACCAGTCGTCACCCAGCTTGGCGTATGCCGCTGTCACCATTTCGTCGGGCTGGCTCATGGCGAGGTCCTCGCTGATGACGCCCTGCGGCTCGACATCAATGAAGTTGTCGAATGACTTCTCGCAGCTGGTCAGCGTCACTGCCATACCGCAACATGCCAAACCAGCGCAGAATGCTTTATATATTGCTTTCATTTATTTTAATTTTTTAATTTCTTAATTTTTTATTTTATCAGAACGAGGTCTGGATACCGAACGAGATTGATGTTGAGTTAGGATACATCCAACGGGGATTCTCGGGGTCTGGGCAGGTCAGCGAGCTTGTCTTGATGGTCAGCAGGTTATGACCCGACACATAGACACGGGCAGAGGTCATCTTGACCTTCTCCAGCAACTTGTTAGGAAGGTTGTAGCCTATCTGAACCTGGCGCAGCTTAGCGTAAGAGCCATTCTCGACGAAGTAGGTCGAAGTGCGGTTCTCGTTGCCCACATTGTTGGTAGTCAGTGCGGGAATGCTGCTGCCAGTGTTAGCTGTCGTCCATGCGTCAAGCATACGGTTACCCTTGTTCGAACCGGCATCGGTGATAGAGTAGAAGTCGGTCTGGAACTTCTGGTCGTTATAGACGTCCTGACCGGCAACACCCTGCCAGAACATGGTGAAGTCGAAGTCTTTATAGCCGAGTTCGACGTTCAGACCCCATGAGAAGTTGGGTACGGGATTGAAAATCCAAGTCTGGTCTTGCTCGTTGATGATACCATTGCCGTCCAGGTCGGCATACTTCAGACCACCCACGCGGGCGTTCTCCTGACCACTGGCCAGCACTTCCTCGCGATTCTGGAAGAGTCCGTCAACGACATAGCCGACAATCGAACCATAGGGTCTGCCCGACTCTACCAGGTTCTCCTTGGCCGTATGAACATAAGAACCGGTAGTGGTCTCTGGCAGATAGGTTACCTTCGAGCGGTAGAAGTCCAGGTTGCCGTTCACGTTGTAGCGCAGTCCGTAGCTGGTGGTGTGGCGATAGCCGAGCTGGAACTCCATACCCCAGTTCTGCAGTGAGGGACCATTGAGCCAAGAGGCACCACCCTCACCCATCGAACCCAAGTAGGCAGGATTGATGAGCATGTCCTTCACCTTCTTTACATAGATATCCATGCTACCGTAGAGTGAGTTGCGGAACATGGTGAAGTCCAGACCGCCGTTCCACTGCTCAGTGGTCTCCCATTTCAGGTTGTCGTTCTGGGCCTGTGTGGCACGGAAACCTGAGGGGAACGTTCCTGAGCCCTTCAGATAGAGGTCGTATGCCGTTGACTCGTTGCGACCGCCTCCGTAGGTGGCAGCATACAGACCAAAGCGGGCATAGTTGGAGATGGCCTGGTTACCAGTCTGACCCCATGAAGCACGGATCTTCAGGTCGTCCAGCCATTCCTGCTTCAGGTTCTGTGAGAGACGATAACCCAAGGTGAAGGCAGGGAACGTACCATAGCGGTTGTTCTGTCCGAAGCGGCTCGAACCGTCACGGCGAATGGTAAACGAAGCCAGTACCAAGTCCTTCCAGTTGTAGTCAACCTTACCGAAGATTGAAACCAGGTTGTAACCCTCCCTGATACCACCGGCACGCTGCGTTCCTGTTGCAGCGTCGGGCCACATATAGTCATAGTTCTCCAGGGCATACATCTGTGCGTAGGCCGATGAGCGCTCTTCCACATCCTTGTGCAACTCCAGACCAGCCAGAATGTTGAACGTGTGCTCACCCAGGATGTTGAAGTTATAGTTGGCGGTGTTAGACCACGTCCACTTGATAGAGTTCTTATTGCCGAGGTTGGCAGACGGCGTAGAGTTGTTCACCACATCAGAATGCCACGTGTAGGTCACGCTATGAATGAACTCCGACCAGTAGTCGAGACCGAAGTTGGAACGCAGTGTCAGACCCTTCAACGGGGTGATGTTGACGAAAGCATTACCAAAGACACGCCACATCTTCAGGCGGTTGTCACGGTTGTCATAGAGCTCGCGCAACGGGTTCTGGCGGTCACTCATGCCGCCCACGGGACCGGAGAACGTCTTGTTGTCCTCTTCATAGATGGGCAGCGTAGGCGACATCTTCAGAGCATTCTCCAACGGAAAGGAGTTCACCTGGTTCGAGTAGGTGATGGTGGCATTCTCGCCCACGGTCACTATCTCATTGATTTTATAAGTAGTATTGATACGACCCGAGAAGCTCTCGAAGTCGGTGAACTTCAGGATACCATTGTTGTTCTTGTAGCCTGCCGAGAAGAGTGCTGAGAACTTGTCGGTAGCACCCGAGAGAGAGAGGTCATAGCTCTGTGAGAAGCCAGTACGGGAGATGGCATCCAACCAGTCTGTGTCACTGTAGCGCATGGAGTGCTTTTCGTTCAGGAAGCCATCAAAACGGCCATTCACGATGAAATCCTCCATCTTTCCCGTGGCAGGATTATAGGCTGAAATAGGCGTGCCCTTATCAGCATGCAGGGTCAGACCGTAGTTGTTGGCATACTGCTCTGGGTTCAAACCGTCATTCATGGCAGCCTGAGCCATAGCAGTGGCATACTCAGCCGAGTTAGACAGCTTCATCATCGACTGCTTGTTATAGAACTGGGCAGTCAGGTTGGCAGAGAAATCGACCTTGATCTTGTCACCCTTCTTACCCGAGCGGGTAGTGATGACGATGACACCATTGGCAGCACGCGAACCGTAGATACTGGCCGAGGCAGCGTCCTTCAGTACCTGCATCGACTCAATGTCGTTCATGTTCAGCGTGTTCAGGTTGGTGGTAGTAGGCACACCGTCAATGATGAACAGGGGGTCCTGTGACGAGTTGAACGAACCGATACCACGGATGCGCACCGTACCGGCACCCACTGGCGAACCATCTGACGTAATGGTCATGCCAGGCACCTTACCCTGCAAGGCTCGCATGGGGTCGGTGTCGCTCGACGTCTTCAGGTCCTTGGTCTGTACCACAGCCACGGCACCTGTGAGGTCTGCCTTACGCTGGGTGGTATAACCCGTTACCACTACCTCGGCCAATTCCTTGGCATTTTCCTCCATTGACACTTGCATGCCGTCCTTTGCGGGTAATTCCTGGCTTTTGTAGCCGATGTAGGAGAATACCAGCGTTTTACCGGCCTGCACCTTGAGCTTGAAGTTTCCATCGAAGTCGGTTACTGTTCCGTTCGACGTTCCCTTCTCCATCACAGTAGCACCGATGACAGGTCCCATAGCATCTGTCACCGTACCTGTAATTTCCTGCTGCGCATACATTACCGTACATAATGTGAGCGCCAGAAAACTCATCAATCGTCTTTTTGAGACGCTTGCTAGAGCAAGAATGAATGTTTTCGTCTGTTTCATTTACATTTTTTTTAAGTTAGTACTAAATTGTGCAAATCTCTGGCGCAAAAGTACGAACGAATATGGTCTGAACGCTATAAAAAAACGTTCAAACCATCAGTAAAAATGTTACATGTAACTATTTTGTGATGCTTTTTATGATATTTGTTATCGTAGTGGCAATAGGCTTTCCAGGGCTATTCGCGCAATTCCATCGGCAATTTGCCGAATTGCTTCTTGAAACAATTGGCAAAATAGCTTGCTGAGTTGAACCCTACCTCGTAGGCTATCTCTGCCACGGTCTTTGTGGTGGTGTTGAGCAGTATTTTTCCCTTTTGCAGTCTCATCTGCCGCAGCAGTTCCACGGGCGAGAGTCCGGTAAGTGTCTTCACTTTCCGGTATAACTGTACGCGGCTGATGCCGAGTTGTTCGCCCAAATCATCCATTTTCAGGTTAGGATTGGCCATGTTGCTGCTGATTGTTTCCTTCAGCTGGTCGATAAAGAGGCTGTCCTGCGTGGTCAGCTTGACATCAACCGACCCGTTTTCCTGCTTGTTCGTGTCGAAGAGCTGGCGCAGCTGGCGGCGTGTGGCTAACAGGTTATCGATGCGGCTTATCAGGAGGGTTGCACTGAAGGGCTTTGTCAGGTAGGCGTCTGCTCCACTCTCGTATCCTTCCATCTGCTGGCGTTCCTCACTGCGTGCCGTAAGCAGGATAACGGGAATGTGACTGGTGATAAAGTCTTCCTTGAGATGCTTGCATAGCTGCAGTCCGTCCATGACGGGCATCATGACGTCGCTAATGATGAGGTCGGGCACGCTCTCCCGTGCCAGTCTGAGTCCGTTCTGTCCGTCGCTGGCCTCGAGTACGTAGAACCGGTTGGCAAGTAGGGTGCGCAGATAGCGCCGCATGTCCTCGTTGTCCTCTACAATGAGAATGTTGGGCAGTTCGTCGGTGTCTTCCTGGTTCAGCATTTCCAGATGACCCTCCTGCACAATGTCCTTGGGCACAAGGGTGTTGATGGCACTTTCTGCGGTTTCATCGCTGACGGTATGCTGCACCTCATGGCGGAAGTTGAGTACGTTGGACACGAGAGCCTCCAATTGTGCAACGTTACGCCCTACGATTTCCAGCAGTTCACGGTCGTCGCCTTTCAGCACCTTTCGGTCCAGCAGCTGTTTCACGGGACCTGCAATCAGTGTCAATGGCGTTTTCAGCTGGTGGCTGGCATTGGTGTAGAACTGTGTCTGTTCGCGGTTCATGGCTTTCTGTCGGCGGTGTGCCTTGCGAATCTGTACTACACCGCGCCATGTGAGCAGTACAGCCACTACGAGCAGTGCGATGGCTACGGCTCCTCCCCAGATGACTTTTGTCTGGACGTTATACAGTCCGAAGTATTCCTCCAGCTTGCCCTGTATGGCTACGATGTCGGCTTTCTGCTGCTGCAACTCGTTGCCGTAGAGGGACACCATATCGACATTCTCAGGTGTTATCATCATGCTGTTCAGGTAGTTGATGCGCTCAAAGGGCTTTCCCGTCAGGATGTCCAAAGCCAGCTTTACTATCTGTTCGCCGTGGGTGGGATAGAAACAAGTGGCTGCGAAATGTCCTTCCTGCACATGCTCTATGCCCTCATCGGCTCCTGGCAGTCCGTCAACACCAATCACCTTCACCTGACCTTCCAGTCCGGCATCCCTGATGGCCCAGTAGGCACCTCGTGCCATGAAGTCGCTATGACAGAAGATGACGTCGGGGCACTTGCCTTGCTCCAGCTGCTCCTTGACAATGTCGTGGGTATGATGGTCGTCCCAGTTGCCGAAGATACACTGATAGTCCATCTGGGGATGGTTCCGCATCACTTCCTCAAAGCCGCGATGGCGATCCAGCGATGGTGATGTGCTTTGCAGTGCGGTCACCTCCAGAATGTGCTTTCCAGTGGATTGCTCCACAAGCTGCATGGCATATTCTGCCGCCATTATTCCCACTGCCACGTTGTCGCCGCCTATGAATGCGGTATAGTCGTCGGTATCGGCCTTACGGTCAAACAAGATGACTGGCACGCCGCGTTCCTTGGCACGTCGCAGTGCGGGGGCCACTTCCGCATACTCATTGGGGGCCACCACCAGCAGGTCGATATCACTTTGCGACAAGCTGTCAATCTGGCGCACCTGCACGTCGGAGCGGTCATAACAGTTGATGATTTCCACCTTCACATTTTGGTCGTACAAGTATTGTGCGGCCAGTAGTTCTTCGTTCAGCTTAAATCGCCAGTTTCCGACAGAACATTGCGACACGGCTATCCGATACGTCTTTTCCTTTTGCGAACAGGCTGTCAGCAATAAAGCCGCGAGTAATATAATAAATAAGGTGGTTTGTTTCATGCTGGTCAGTAATATCTACATTTCGGCAGGCAAAGATAAACAAAAATTGGAATACGACCAAAAAATCGCAGCATTTATTATCTTTTGGGATTATTTGCAGGTGCAATTCGCTAACCACCTTAGCCCCAATATTCTAATTCATAACATATCAAATAATGTATGAATATAATCATCGTCATCCTTCTGGAAAAGTACATGATGATCATGGAAATCTTTAGGAGTACCCCAGTCTTCCACCTCATGATATTTCGTATTAGAAATAATAAAGCTATCTAGTGTAACGTTTGAGTCCTTTAACGATGGTTCAATTTCAGATTTTAGCTCTTTGAAAAGAGTTATCTTCTCGTTCTCTAATTGCTTCTTCAGATTACGGATGCCCTTGGGATCAATGAACACCACATGCTGGTGATCACCCTCTTTCAGCCACAAGATAAAATCAGGATAGAAATTACTGCTCTCAAAAAAACCGATACCCTTACGGCTCTCATTGCGAAGCAAATATAATTCTTTGTCCTTCAGTAAATCGTTCTGATGGGTTTCATAGAAAGATCTCAAATCTTCCACAAACTTGGATTCTCCTTCATTAAGAGCTATTGGCGACACTTTAATCAAGGGCTCATTATTTTCATTATCAACAAGCACATTCTTCCCTACCTCATTTTTAGGATTAAGACATAACAATGGATAATACAGATGCTGGTCAAAGCGAATAGACTTAATCCAATTCCTGTATATAGACACATCACCGCTAGATTTGAAATTCTTAGCAAGCTCACGCAGTCGATCAATCCATTCTTCCTTGTCCTTTCTAACCTCTACTGTATATTCGTTGAAGAAATTTTCATTATCCTCGCTAATATATACTGTTTCAAGATGCTGCTTTTCATAGCGTCCTCTGCATATTTTGAAGGCGCGTTCCAAATATCCACTTAACAAAGAGATAGTGATATCCTCCCAACGTGCAACATCTAAAGCGTAGTTGTTACCTTCCATCTCTTCACGCTGTATCTTTAATTCGTACCATTTGTTCTTGGTATCATACATCAGTTCCTTTAAGAACGACATATCAATCTCCATATTCGTCCAACCACGATCCTGCTTGAGATGCTCAAGGACAAAATATATTTTGTTCCAATTCAGCAATGACAAATGGCGAGGGCCAAGGTACTTAAAACCAACAACAGGTGCTTCGGCTGCAGAATCACTTTCAAGAGCCTGCACTTTGGGAAGTCGGTCTAACTTGATCAAAGCTCCTTTCCTGTAATCCTTGGGATATACAGTTACATCTTTTTTGAAATCAAAGCCTTTCTTTAATCTGACCACTTTCAGCTTCCTACTACCTAATAGATTGACAGTGGGAATCTGGATCTTCTCGTATCTGTCAACACTTGATGGAAGGCCTTCTCCCGCCAGATATTTCCGGAAGGCATCCATATACTCAGCTCTCACACCGAATACGTTAAGTGTTTCAATCTCACGGATGGCCTTGGGTAATTTACCAACTTGAAATGTTGCATCCAGTTTTGAGCTACGCTTTAGTGAGTAGCTAAAGCCTTTCAGACGTACACCTCGTCCAAACAATTGAATGATTTCAGAACCCTCGCTGCGTCCAACGTTCATCAGTCCCATCACAGATACTCGCCAACTGCTCCAACCCTCGTTGAATTTCTTAGAACCAATCAGCAGATTAATGGTAGAACTGTCATCATCGATATTTGCGAACAGCGACTTGCCTGTAAAATGAGGTGTAGAGCAGTTTAAACCCTTTTCTTTACACAGTTTCATCAAACTGTCTGTGTCCCCAACGTTAATCACGCCAAAGTGATCAGAACTACCTAAGCGAAGACCTATTTCATCATTTTCGCCACCACTTAGCTTCTCTATATAAAGGTGAGCGTTAGTTACGCTACTATGAAACAGTTTTTGCCTGATCTGCTGATATACATCGTGTGCATATGCCATCTCCTGCCCCTCTTTCATACCATCACGGCATAGCATAAACGAGTCAGCAAAGAGATTATATCCCTCTGTGCTACGAATACCATCTTCGTATGATAGAAGCCTTTTAATATATAGAGTGAATTCATCAGGACGCTCGATATAATCCTGGATAAAGAATAATATCTGCACCACATCGCTAACGGCATGTTTATTCTCTGTACGCACAGCCGTCACCTTATCACCCACAAAGATGCCAAGCGGGCGGGCTATGAGGAATTCCTTGCGGATGCGAGGCGTAGAATCATATACCAACATCTGCTCATATAAACAAAGCAGATAGGCTGTCATATACATATTATAATACTCGCCATAGTCCTGAGGATCCATGTTCATGATGCGATAGTCTTTGCCATAACCATCTTCATAGAAATAACGATAACTATAGTCGAAGATAACACTCTTGCCATATTCATTCAACAGGGCATCTCTGTTGGCGCCGCTTTGTGCAGCAATGGCCTGCCCAAAGGTAGCAGAATATTCAAAAGAAAAGCCCTCGCGTGTCAACGTGTTACGATAGCCTTTCCATACATCGCCACCACTGCCTCTATGACCTTCATCAACCAAAACTAGATTATTGCCCTCAAAACTCTCGACGGCTACAGTCTTATCGCCATTCGTCAAGGCCAGTTTGTTCACATCAATCACTTCGATGGTCTGTCCCTTAAAGAAATGGTTCTGCGCCTGTTTTGAGAATATCTCTGCCACAAAGCCGGAATCCTGAAGCCCTTGAAGATGCTGACGTGATAGACCTTCATTGGGTGTGAGAACAATGATGTGGTTCAGCTTTTTAGCATGATATTTCTGCTGATAGAACAAGAACTGTTTGATGTTGATGTGCATCAGCAGTGTTTTTCCAGAACCCGTTGCATTCCAAAATGCCAGTTTGTTCAGGTCGTTTTTTTCAAAGGGTGCAATCTCTTTCCAGTTAGCTTCTTCGGTAATAAAACGACTCTTTAAGAACTCATTGAGATCAGTCAGCAACTTCTTGCTGTCTGCAAAATACAGGTCTAAATAAATCTCCGTAAAGAGCAGTGAAACATACTGAAAGTATTTCCACTGAATCTTATGTGACCTACGCTGATTGATCTCTTTGGTGAACGTCACGATATGACGGTCGTATTCCAATAATTGTGCCTCTTTGATGCGACTACGATACAATAGGAATCGCAACTGATAGAATATCTTTGAAACACCCTCATCGTCTGTCCCTTCTAAAGCAGGGTCTTTCAAGTCCTTGCATAAATCTTCAATTTTATCACAGCCAAACAAATACAGTAAGTACTTGTTTAAAACAAGCGCTTGCCCAAGTTTTACAGGAGGTATGAATTGTTTCTTTGCCATCGTGTTATTCCTCCTCAAACATACGATTCAAGAACTCCTCATCTGTCAACATCACTTTCCAGTTTTCATCTTCGCGGATTTTCGACTGCAAGGTATTTTCACCATTCACATAAATGATGTCTGCATCCTTTGCCAAATCGCGTAATTCTGGTTTTTCAAACCATTCTACGAATTTAGCATTATCCACCTTTTCCTGATTACGCCAAAGAACCACAGTGCGAAGATGATCTCGATGAGTCTCACCCATCACAATGCAAATATTATCATCATCAAACCAACGCTCTTTCTCTACATTCAAGCCTATCAGGTAGTTAAAGGTGTCAACCATATCTACTTTTGTAGGTATCTGTTCGTTATTTCGAGTAATATTCAGTTCGTTGTTGAATGGATTGAAAAACATCTTTATATCGAGCAACGATTCTCTGTACTCTGTATCAAGCAGATAGTTGAGCATATAGCCATCCTTGAAATCATCCTCAAATTCCAACTCCTGCTTTTTTGGTTTCAGGTTGTTCAGTGTGTCCTCGTATTGCTCCAATCGGATGTACTTGAAACATTGGCTGATCCCCTTGCGAGAAACTGGCTTGCCGTCTTTCCAATTTTCTGAGTAGATAATCTTTTCTATTCGAGGTTTGGTTACACGTTCAAAATAATCTGCCATCTCTCCTAGAACATATTTACGGCAACCATCATCTTGTTTGTTTAACTCCATAATAGCGTGGGCAGTAGTTCCAGAGCCTCCAAAAAGATCTAAATAATAGGAATTTTTGTCACCCATTATCTTTAGAATCTTTGCGATAAGCAAGTAATATTTGGGATTGTCGAAGATGTCTTTGTTGTCAAACAAATTTTTCATAAATGCTGTAGATACGCGGTTATCAAGATAGATGACAGAATTTGGACTTTCGTATTCTGTTTCTTTCAAGAATGACTTTCTGCATGGCACAGTTGTCTCATCCTTTCCGAATAAGATTCTGTCATCGTCTAACTGCTGCTTCATAGTTTCCTCAATATATCGCCATCCTCCTTTTGGCTTTTTACACGGCTTACCCGTTACTGGATGTATTACATCATAGTAATAACCGTTTTCTGGTTTCGATATATTATCTGGGAAGAACAGACCTCGTGCTTCTACGCATGAATAATGCTTTTGTCTTTTGGCTGGTTCACTATCTGGTAACCCTTTGAACCATTTCTTTATTTCTTTCTCTTGTCTTTCATAATCATTGGGATACAACTTCTTAATCTTTTCAAATGCATCATATATAAAATCCAGTCTAGGTTTTCTTTCAACCCATCGTAACTCAGACTCGTCCATAAAGGCTTTGTCTTTAAGAAATGCACTTATATACTCATGGCTGATAGAGAAATACTTTTGGTCATTTTTAGCTCCACCTTGCCATATTATATCTGCAAGATAGTTATCGTCCCCGAAGACTTGATTTCCTAAAAGACGAAGATTAGTATTCTCATTTTCATCACTGCTTATGAAAATCGCTCCTTCCCTCTTCATCAATTCTCTTGTAAGCGAGAGCCTGTCATTCATCATAGTCAGCCATGAACTATGCTTAAAAGAATCTTTATATACGAATTCATTCTTCTTGGTATTGTAGGGTGGATCATAATATGTTCCTATAATGCTCCTGTTGTATTTTTCCTGCAACAACTGTAAAGCCTGGAAGTTCTCACTGTTAATCAACAGACCATTCATCTGCTCATCAATATTCTCCATGCTAGCAATCAGCTTATGCTTAAACTTTGCATCGAAGAAAGCCGTGTCAAGTACCAGATAAGGATTTTGTTTCAGGAACTCGATAGTCAGAGGCTCACTATAACCCTCCTTCATCAAGTCACCTTTAATCTCGTCAATAGCAAACAAGCGCACCCATTCCTTACGCTGGGCTTCATTGGCGATAATGTCAGAATAAAGACATTCAGGTACACGATCAAGCGTGATGCAATAATCGCTTTGAACCACAAATTTCTTCTTCAGCCACAACTTCTTTTGGAAGTCTTCAAGCTGCGCCAGCATCTGGATAATTTTGACACCAACATTCTTGATGGCCTTTGCCACTCCCAAGCGTTTCTTGATATTGATATCATCGAGGTCGTCGATGTTAATCACCTCGTTTTTAAGATAGAAATCAAGTTCGCGTTTCAAGAAAGCACCAAGATTCTTATGGATGAAATAATCGAAGGAGTTCTTGGCAGTATAGTCCGTCAGGTGCTTTTCCAACAATGTCCTGTTAGGCTTCTTGGGTAGAGGCATCGGCGTTGTGACAAGTTCCTGAAAGTCGGCAGGAAGAGAGACGGAAATCTTCTCAATGGCTTCTGCTACTAATTCCTCCTGCTTGGTGGCTTTAGGCATCAGTTCGTAGGTGAAATAGATGTTCAAATCGCCATTCTCGGCTACCTCCATCACTTTCTCTTCCTTATCTTCTGACTCATAAAGTGCAAAGCGACGCTCTTTGCCTTTGTCTGACTTGTTATTGTTCAACTCTGTTGAAACATCCTTAAGCACAAAGTGGACTTTGCGGTGTGATTGAGGCAGTTCAAACGTATAATTGCGGAAATACTCAGAAGTCTTGATGTAATACTGATCAGAGTTGGCCCAGTGTAGTTTGACTTCTTCACCATTATAGGGGATTGCGTAGGTATCTCCTTTATATCTACGTTTAGAGAGGAAATCACCGCCATCATAATAGCGCGAGAAGAAAGTCACAAGATGGCTGAAAACCTCGTTGCGGAGTTCCTCGGGGTTGCCCATCCTGCGGAGTTGCTCTTCGTTGGCATCGTATTCCTGCCTAAGAGGAATTGCAGGAGGCAGCACGCTAATATCACCACCAGCCATCTGGAGAATTTCTTTCTGGCGTTTTTGCAATTTCTCAACTTCTTTCTCATCAATATCCAGAGAACTACCCACTTGTTTGAGCAGACGGTTCTCAAGAAAGTCCTGTATGTCATCGCGCTTCTGGTTCATGATGCGGTAAATGCCAAAATCCAGTTCAGCATGATCCATCATGAATATCTCCTGAAGTTTCGCTATAAACTCTTCATAATAATTTTGTATATCCATATTCAGGTTCTTTGTCAGGCATGTATATTTGATTATTTTGCTGCAAATTTACGAAAAGTCGAGAGCAGAACAAAAGATTTTAATCTTTTTTATGCCGAGACGGAGTAAGTTCGCCAACTCCGAAAGCAAATTTACAAAAATAAATATGGAAATTTGCGAACCTATGCTTTTTTTACAAAAAATGTATGGCTCACTACCCCTACTCAGAATCCCTGTCTTTCTCAAAGGTGATGCCTTCGTACAGGGCTTAGATGCCTCCGGCGTTGCATTCCCACGCTGGGAACGTTTTATTCCTAGGCTGGGAATATTTTATTCCCAAGGTGGGAACAACACAAGACAATAAGGAACGAGTATTGCGCAATAAGGACTGGTTATTGAACAATAAGGGCTGGTTATTGGAGAATAAGAGACGCTTATCGTTAGACCTAACATGGTTTTTAGGAAAGGTGCCTAAATAAAGGAGTTTTGAGAGATTAACAGGCTTCCAAGAGGTAACATGAGACCTAACATAGAGGTAACATCAGACCTAACATGAGAGCTAATCGGTCTTCATCGATTTTGATTTAACAACGGCAAATTTTCGTAGAATTTTACAGGAAACATTTGGTGAACACGATATTTTTTTGTACCTTTGCAATGTTCTAAGACGTGGAAAGCACTTTTACGACGAAGGATAAGGTTTTAAGGAAAACGATTAACCAATTTAATAATTTATTCATGACACAAAATTCATCAAACAATGGGTGTGCTATGAATGCAGCCCTCGAGACAACGCTCGCAGTCGAGCTGTTTCTCAACGAAAATTACTGTTTCCGTCGCAATGTTTTGAACGGGAAGGTAGAGTTTACCATGAAGTCTGACAAAGACGTGTTGCCCGATGAGGCTGGCAACAGAACGTCGTACTCTTCTTCCGACTGGCGCCCACTAACCCAAGAGGCGTTTAACAGCATCATCCGCCGGGCCAAAAAGGAACAGGTGTGTGAAAAAGGCAGTCCGAAGACGGAGATTATGGAGTTTGTACATTCTGAGGATGTACCTGTACATAATCCTATAGGCGACTACCTGAAACTGTTGCCCAAATGGGATGGTCAGAACCACATTGCACAGCTCTTCAGCCGTCTGCCTGGCATTACTTCCGAGCAACAGGGTTATCTGGCAACGTGGTTCCTTTCTGCTGTAGCCCACTGGCTCCAGATGGACACCCTTCACGGCAACGAGTGCGTGCCAACGCTGATTGGTGCTCAGGGGTGTGGAAAAACCACCTTCTTCCATCGGCTGTTGCCAACAGAACTGCGTCAGTACTATCTGGACCACCTGAACCTGTCGAATAAGTTCGATAAGGAGATGGCCCTAACGAACAACCTGCTGGTGAACCTCGACGAGCTGGATGCCATCCGTCCCAGTCAGCACTCCGCCCTGAAGCAGACCCTCTCGAAGAGTAAGGTGAACGGACGCCCCATCTATGGTTGTGCACAGGAAGACCGTCCTCGCTTTGCCTCGTTTGTGGCAACGACGAACAATCCGCATCCGCTGACGGATCCGACTGGCTCGCGTCGCTATATCTGCCTGCAGGTTCCTGAGGGACAGTATATCGACAACTCGGGTGACATCAACTACGAACAACTCTACGCGCAGGCGATTTATGAACTGACGGTGGCTAAGACGCCTTATTGGTTCTCGAACGACGAGGTAGCACGAATCCAGCAACTGAATCAGAACTATCTCGTACAAAAGGACATAGCAGAGATGGTAGAAGCCTGCTTCCGCAAGCCCAAGGAAGGTGAGGTGGCAAAGCTGATGAACTCGAAGATGCTGCTGACCCATATCCAGCATCAGTATCCTTCCGTTGACATCAATCACGGCAATAAGGTGCGTGTGGGACAGACCATGACTTCCCTCGGCTATGAGTCGGCAGATCACAGCAATGTGCCCTTCTACAAAGTCATTCCTTTGCAGGTTGCATAAATGGGCAATGTTAGGTCTGTGTTACCTCTGTGTTAGGTCTATGTTAGGTGTGTTAGGAGTGACTAACACACCCACTTGCTTCAAAATCAAGTAATTACGTTTTATTAATGTTAGGTCTTATGGAAAAACAGTTAGAATCTAAAAATATTCCTTATGGATATGCACTTTGTTTCAACGAAAGCTGTCCGTTGCGCGATACTTGCCTGCACTATCAGGCTTATCTGATGAAGTCTGAGAATCGGCTTGGCGGACCAGCCATCTATCCGGATGCCTGGAAGAATGGTCCATGTAAGCGTTACAACGAAGCCAAAATTGTACGGAAGGCGTGGGGTTTCACGCATATATATAATAATGTGCCACACTATCTGCGTGCAGAGGCTCGCCAAAAGGTCAGCAATTATTTCAGTAACGGCTGCGGACCTTATTACCGCTACCATCATGGCGAGAACAAGCTCTCGCCCAGTCAGCAGGCGGACATCATGACTATCCTTGCCAAATACGGTAGCACCGACGGCCTGTCCTTCGATCATTACGAAACCGATTGGGACTTCGACTGACCATATCAGAAAAGGCGCAGCCGTAATGGTTGCGCCTTCACTAAATGAAACAAAAGCAATCTTATACCTTTGTAAAATCTAACTATTAACTTTATCTAAGAACTTTCTTTCCGTTAACGATATAGAGTCCTTTTCCTGGATTATGAACTTTTTGGCCAGCGAGGTTGTATATCACCTCAGAAGTGTTTGATGAGGGATAGGCTGACAGTTCATGAACACCTGTGCTCTCTTTCTTTACGAGTACGATGTCGGTGAAGTTAAAGGCATTGCCGCCTTCCTTGTTGCACTGAACCATAAGGCGGTCCACGTCTTTGAGGGCTTCATCCATATTGATGCCCTCAAGACTGAGTTCGGCATACCCGGTGGTCATGGTCATAGTGGTCTGGTCGCCCAACTTGCCACCGTCGCCCCACTTGGTAAGTACGTTGATGACATAGTCGGTGCGGTTGGCCTCCGAATAGAAGCGGATAGCCTTGTAGTCGCTCCAGTTAATGCCGTCGAATGAAGTCTTTGCTATCTCCAGGGTACTCCACTCGTCCATCCAGAAGTAACCTGTCCAGACGGTATTCTCATCGACATTGTCCTTGCCGTCGCCATACCATATCTTGGTGGCGGTGAAACCAGTACCGCAAATCTCCAGTCCATGATTCTTCAGACAAGCCAGCATGCCTGGAGTGATAAACACCTCCATATTGTTCTGGTCTGCAAAGATTTTGTGCATATAGCGAGTGCCGGGCAGCATGCCGCCGTTACTGTGCAATTCGATGACCTCACCTGTGGCGTCCTTAAATTCGACGACGATTTTCTGACCTACTTGGGCTTCTGCAAACCTTGCGGCCTCGATAGTCAGTGTTTTAGACCAATCTACCGCATGCGTACCTTCCCACAGATCAGTAGCCATAGCGATAGAAGTAGTTGCCATCAGGCATAGGAGTAAAAATACTTTTTTCATATATAATTGTTTTTTATTAATAGAAATCATTGACTGCGGAGGGTGATGTTTTCCGCAGTCAATGACAAATAGTTTTACTGTACTCTCACCTTCACGTCGCTGACGGTGACGGTGCCTCCGTCGTAGCTATTGATGCTCCAGCAGTTCTTTGTGATGCCATAGATGCGGTTGGTGTAGCATACGTTGTCGTTGATGTACATGACGAGCACGGAGTTGTCGGTGTAGATATCCACCTTGTAGGTGTTGTCAGCAGGACGGGCGAAGCCGTAGCCGTCGATACCGCGGATGAATCCGTGACCCTCGCTGCCTTCCTCTTCGAAATTAACCTTGCGCCAGTTGTCGTTCTCGGGGTTAACAACCATGGTGTAGTATTTCTTCGAGTCGGTGGCACGCACTACGGAGATACCGAACTTGTCGGAGTTGCCGGCAGTCTTGACGGTGAACGAGATGTGGTTGCAGGCGCCCAGTCGATTGTAGAGCACGTAGGCTCCGTCGCCGCTGAGTGTACCGTTGTTATATCCGTTGCTGGCCATGACATTCAGCGACTGGTCCTTGGTGTATTTGTCGGCGATGGCGGGCACAGCACCGAGGGTCAGCGTGCCGTCGGCATGCTGGATGATCTTGTGGCATACCAGTGCACCGGCCCATGCGGGCTCGCTGTCAGCACCTACGTTGATGTTCTTGTCGAAGAGGGTGGCTCCCTCGCGGATGGGGCACCATCCCCAGATGTAGCGGTCGGTGCCGTTGGAGGCTGTCTTGCCGGCATAGAAAGCACGGGTGTCGAGCACTCCCTCCTTGCCGTCCTGAGGCCAGTGGGCACCCGGGTCGCCGAAGCAGTCCTTCAGTCCCTGGAAACTCTTGGCCATCATGTACTTCACCTTACGGCTCCAGTCGGTACGGTAACCCTCGCTGTAGATGAAGTACCACCAGTCGCCCATCTTGAAGATGTCGGGGCACTCACACATGCGGTCCCATACCATGTTGAACTGACCTACGTATTCCCAGTTCTTCAGGTCGGTTGACTTGAAGTCGAGGAACTTCAGCTTGCCGGAAATTACCATGTGCCACAGACCGTCGTCGGCCTTGAACACCTGAGGATCGCGGAAGTCGGTGCCGGTGTTGTAGTCGGAACCCTTCAGCGTCCACTGGTAGTCCTTGGTCCATGTCTTGAAGTCGGGCGACGTAGCGCGCATCACCACCTCGCGGACACTACCAGCCTGGAAACTGTGACCGGTATAATAGATGTAGTACTGCTTGTCGGCCTCGCTATAGACGGCACAACCCGTACCCAGTGCTGCATCGGCATCCATCACGGAAGAACCGGTGGGGAGGATTTCGCCCAGCGACTCGTAGTTGGCGCAGTCGTCGGTGGTCACCGCCCAGAAGGGGTGGTAGGTAGGTCCGTTGTTGACATACTCCTGGAGGTAAAGAACCTTGAAATCACCGGTATTCTCGTCGTAGAACGGCATAGGGTCGCCACAACGGCCAATCTGCGGATTGTAGTACGTCTGCTGTGCGTTAGGCTCGGTGGGGGTGAAAAACTCCGTCGTACCAGCCCAGTTCTTGTCGGGGTCAGGACTGTAGGTGTCGTCACTGCAGCTGGTGCCTGCTGCGCACAAGGCGCAGCCCACCAGACCGGTATAGAATATATTATACATCTTTTTCATAATGCGTTATTTCGTTAAAATGTTGAAAGCATTCGACGTGATTATCTCGATGTTCTTGTGGAACTTCTCGGTATAGCCAGGTTCGTAGGTGTAAGAGAACCAGTCGTAGCAACCGGAGCCGATACAGATAACGTGACCCTTGCCATCGTGGGCAGGATACTCCCAGGCTACCACGGCACCGTCGCCACCGACACCAAGGATGGTACCTCCCGTGCGGGCTTCCCAAGCTCCGTGGTTGTCATAGCCACCCCAGTCTGCTCCGATGTGATACTGAGCGGTGGAGTTGGTGATGTGATAACCGGCATCGGTGCAATAGACGCGGTTAGGATCGTCGCCGGCAATGATGCCCTGCCAAAGCGGATGACCCTGCTGTCCGGCGTACATCTGGAATTCCCAAGGACCGCCGCAGGTCTCTGCCTCGAACTCGTTCTGACCCCAGCAGTTGTTTGGTGTGGTCCACTCGTCGTCACCGGTAACACCGATGAACGAAGGAACATTCGTGGCATAGCGTGTGAAGAAGAACGAACCGCCATTCTCGTAGAACGAACGAAGCTCGTTGAGCGTGTTCATAGCTTCGGGAGCTTTCAGCACGAACTGGTCGTGACCGTCAACACCACCGTCGTAGTGGAAGTGCCACCACATCACCTTACACTCAGAGAGGTCGATGGTTCCGGCACGGAGGTCGGCAAACGAAGCATAGAGGGTCTTGGGAACATTGCCCAGCATCCACTGGCAAGCAGCCTTGGCCTCTGGGTCGAGGTCGTCCATCGTAGGAGCTGTACCCAGGAACAGGGCATAGGGCTTGTCGATAGAGATCACCGTGACGGTGTATTCGCTCTCGGCGGAGTTGTTGGTCACCTTATACTTCACAGGATGGGTGAAGTCCTGGGCAACACCCGTTGCGGGCGATAGCGTGGCATTGGCACTGTAGGAAATGGTGGGCACCAGATTGCTCAGGTCCATGCCACCGGGCAGATAGACGGTGATGGTCTTCTTAGACTCGTCGATAGAACCCGTATAGATGTCGTTGATGACGAAACTGTAGATGCGAGCCTCATCGTGCATCACATAAAGAGTCCACTCCAGCGATACGTCACCATTGCGAACTATCAGCGACTTGGCATTGTCCATGTCGAGGGTCTCACCCTGCTTCACATTACAAGTAGCACCCTCGGAGAGCGTCAGCTTGCTGACCGTCATGGAAGATGTCTCATACACCTCCGGCAAACGGACCACGATGCTGCGGGAGGTCAGGTCGATATTACCCTCATAGGCGTCGAGCGTCAAAGCTTCCACCATGCAGTCGCCGGAAAGCCGAAGGTCGCTAACATGGTCGCTAGAGCATGACCACAGGCCAAGGGCCAGGCAGAGGGCACAGAATATATTGAATATCTTTTTCATATAATTCATAATTTATAATGCATTATTCATAATTCAGAAACGATCAGAAATTCATTACTCATTTCTCATTACTCATTTCTCATTTTTATTTACCAGTTTCCGCAGTTCTGAACGTAGTTGCCACGCGCTGCTGACATCTGCACGAATGGTATCGGCAGGTATTCACCCTTGTTGGCAGTGAAATGAGCATCGCTGTACAGTGCGCAGTTGTCAATCTCCTCAGCATAGTACTTGTTCAGCACGGTGGCAGCATCGCCCCAGCGAACAAGGTCGAAGAAACGCTCAGACTCCATAGCCAGCTCCAGGCGGCGCTCCATCTTCACAATCTTCACCGTCTCGTCCTTGCTGTAAGAGCCTTTATATGGGGTAACATACATTTTCACGCCGTAGGTGTTCTGATAGCTGCCTATCATCTGGGTACTGCCGGCAGCACGCTGGCGAATCTGGTTCACCAGAGCGATGGCCTGCTCGCTGTTGCCCAGCTGTGCATACGCCTCGGCACGCATCAGCAGCACGTCGGCATAGCGGAACACGATGCGGTTCATGGAAGAAGCCCAGTAAGAACCCTTGATAAGATACTCACCGATGAGTGCAGGATCGACATTCTGCTTCAGCGATACATAGTAGCCATAGACACCACCGGAACGGCTCCACACGCTGGTCTTGTCCATCATGTAGTTCTTGTTGAACATATAGGGCAGACCGGGCATACCAACGGTCAGGAACAGACGGGGGTCGGCATTATCGACATTCATGTCGTAGTCCTTCTGATTGAACGTGTCAAGCAGGGGCAGACCGTCGGCACCGGTACGATAGGCATTCACCAGGTTCTGTGAAGGCTTGAAGAAGTCGGTACCGCCATCGGTAGCGCCGGGGATATTGGGGGGAATCAGTCCGTAACTCCAGTTCAGGTTACCATAGGTAGAACCGTCGTTGCGGGAATACTGGATGGCCCAGATACTCTCGATGCCGTTCTCAAACTGCTCCTCAGGACGGAAGTTGTTGTGGATGTCAGCCTCCAGACCATAGTTGGCATAGAGCGTAGGATTGGTATATTCAATGACCTTCTGTAACTCAGCCTGGTTGATGCTGGTCACCTGGTTGGTGTTCTCATCGTCCTGATGATAGGCCTTGTAGAGATAAACCTTTGCCAGGAAAGCGGCTGCGGCAGCCTTGGTGGGACGGCCCTTGTCGGCTTGCTTCTCAGGCAACACTTTGAACGCTTCCTCGAGGTCGTTGATAATCAGCTGCCAACCTTCGTCGTTCGAGAACTCACGGTTCGACAGGTTGTTGTACTCATCGTAAGTCAAGTTCTCGTTGATAACAAACGGGATATGCTTATACAGACGCTTCAGCAGGAAGTGACCATAGGCACGCAGGAACTTCATCTCGGCCAGTCGCTGCTGCTTCATGTCGAAATCGCTCACGTTCAGCAAGGCAATGGCACTGTTCACACGAGAGAGACTGTTATACAGGCGTACCCACATATCGTTGATGTTCCAGTTGGTGGTGAGCACACCCTGCTGGATTTCCAGCTGATGGAACACGTCGCCGTCGCCAGGACCCGAACCGCCCTTGTAGGCATCGTCGGAACGAACCTCAAAGTTCCACATCGAGAACGATGAGTTAATATCTTCTGCCGTAGTAAAGATGGCATACGCTGATACCACCATAGCCTCAGCATTCGCCGGAGTCTTCACCTGTTCATCGCTCAGTGTTCCCTGAGGTACATGCTTGTCAAGGAAGCTCTCGCAAGAAGAGAAACCACCGGCGAGACAGATTGAACAAACTATATATAATAACTTTTTCATAATGGCTGTCGTTTTAGAATGATACATTGAGACCGAACGTTACGTTAAGAGGAATAGGATAGCCGAAGTTGGCATTCTCCGGATCAACACCCGTAAACTTCTTGCTCTTGATGGTCAGCAGGTTCTGGGCTGACAGATAGACACGGACACGTGTCATGTAAATCTTCTCCACCAGACTCTTCGGCAGGTTGTAGCCCAACTGGACGGTGCGCAGCTTGGCATAGGAGCCGTTCTCCACGAAATAGCTGGACACGCGCTTCTCGTTGTTGTTGTCCATCGTGCTCAGGGCGGGAATAGTAGAACCGGCATTGTTGGGCGTCCATGCATTGAGCAGACGCTGACCCTTGTTCAGGTTCGAAATGTTCAGACCCTGCCACAGGTCGGTCTCGCGCTTCAGGTCGGTGATGACGTCAACACCCTGCACACCCTGCCAGAACATGGTGAAGTCGAAGTTCTTATACTGCAGGTAAATGTTCAGACCCCATGTGAAGTCGGGAACGGGAGAGTATATCCAGTCCTGGTCAGCCTCGTTGATGACACCGTCGCCATTGAGGTCCTTCCAGCGGATACGGCCTACACCGGCACCGTTCTGTACGGCATGGTTATCCACCTCCTGCTGGTTGCAGAAGATACCGTCGTAGATGTAGCCCACCTGTGAATACATCGGATGTCCGATAACACTCTTCACGCCATTACCACCGAAAGCTCCGTTGGCTGCCACGGTCTCGGGCAACTTCGTCACCTCATTGCGATAAGTGCCGATGTTACCGGTGATGTCGTAAGAGAACTTGCCAATCTCACCACGATAGCCGAGGTTGAACTCGATACCCTTATTCTTCACCTCACCGGCATTAATCCACTGTGAGGCACCCTCACCCATCACACCGATGGCGGGCATATCGACGAGAATGTCGGTAGTCTTCTTGTAATACCATTCGAACGAACCGTAGAGTGCGTTATGGAACAGGCCGAAGTCGAAACCAAGGTTGGTCTGCGTGGTGGTCTCCCACTTCAGGTCGTCGTTACCCAGACGGGTGCGACGGAAACCGCTGGGCAACTGCTTGCCACCGTTCGTTCCCTCGATGTCATAGCTGGTACCATAGCTCTGTCCGCCGAACTGTGCCTCGCCGTAGTTGCTCTCATAGAGCGTGTAGCGGGCAATAACGGGAATTTCCTGGTTACCGGTCTGACCCCATGAGGCACGCAGCTTCAGGTTGTCCAGCCATGTCAGATTCTTCATGAAGTTTTCCTGGCTGATACGCCAACCGGCACTGACAGAGGGGAACGTACCATAGCGGTTGTTCTTACCGAAACGGCTCGAGCCATCACGACGTATCGTGAAGCTGGCCATGTATTTATCATCGTAAGTATAGTTGATCTTTCCGAAGAAAGAGGTCAGCGTGAAGCCCTCGCCACCACCGTAAGCCTCTGTCTCGCCGACACCGGCGTTAGGCCACATGTAGTCAGGATCCAAGACGGCAAAGTCGTAACGCTTGCCGCTGAAGTAGCGGTCGTCCTCGCGGTTCAGCTCCATACCGATCATAGCGTCACCACGATGCTTTCCCTTCTCGAAATTATAGGTGGCAATGGCGTTCCACATCCATTTCACCCAGTGCTCCTGCTTAGGCTCTACAGCATTCGTCTTGTTGGCCACAGTACCCTCCGTAATAGGATAGGTGAAGATACGCTGCTCCTTCTGGGCATAGTCCAGACCGAAAGTAGAGCGGATATGTAAATTCTTCATGGGGTTGACGTCCAGATAAGCATCACCGAACAGGCGCCAGTAGGTGTAGCGGTTGTCCTTGTTACGCTCCAGACGGGCCACAGGGTTCTCACGGTCGGGATAGCCACCTACAGGACCAGCAAACTCGCCCTTCGTGGTATATACAGGCAGTGAGGGGTTGAACTGCAGCACGTTCTGCAGGAATCCACCAGGAGCCTGCACCTCGCTGGTGCGGTTCAGTGTGAAGTGCTCACCGACGGTCAGCACATCCAGATCCTTCATCTTCAGCAGCTTGTACTCGGTATTCATACGTGCCGAGAAACGCTCGAAGTCGGAATGCTTGATAATACCCTTGTTCTTATAATAGCCCAGCGAGAAGAAAGAAGAGCCCTTCTCCGAGCCATTGCTCAGCGATACGTTGTACTGCTGAATCAAACCCGTGCGGGTAGTCTCCTTGAACCAGTCGGTGTCAGCGGCAGGCGTAGTGCCGGCAGCATCCAGATACTTATCCAGGCCGACACTGTTCAGCACGGGATTGCCCTGTGCATCATAGCTCCAGTTGAAGTTATATCCCAAGCTGTTACGGTTGGGGTCCAAGCCGTCGTTCACGTATGCACCCCACAATACCTGGCCGTACTCCTTGGCATTGAGCACTTCCATCTTGTGGGCGTAGGTCTGTACCGATACGCTGGCATCGAAGTCAATCTTGATCTTGCCTTCCTTGCCTTTCTTGGTGGTAATGATAATCACACCGTTGGCAGCACGCGAACCGTAGATAGAGGCAGAGGCGGCATCCTTCAATACCTGGATGCTCTCGATGTCGTTACCGTTCAACTCATGCATGCCGGCTTTCGTGGGAACACCATCGATGATGTACAGCGGGTCGTTGTTGTTCAGCGTTCCGACACCACGGATGCGAACTTGGGCAGCACCAGAAGGAGAACCGTCGGCAGAGATGTTCATGCCAGGCACGCGACCCTGCATGGCCTTCATCGGGTTGTTTTCGTTCTGCTTGGCAAGCTCGCTGACACTCACTACCGAAACGGCACCAGTCAGGTCGGCCTTACGCTGGGTGGTATAACCTGTTACCACCACCTCGTTCAGCGATAGGGCATCCTCCTGCAGTGTCACTGTCATTCCCTGTTTGGCAGCCTGCTCTTGTGTCAGATAGCCAATGTAGGAGAAAACGAGTGTCTTTCCTGCCTGCACCTTTAACTTGAAGTTTCCGTCGAAATCGGTCACCGTACCATTGGTTGTACCTTTCTCCATCACGGTAGCACCAATGACAGGACCCATCGCATCGACCACTGTTCCCGAAATCTCCTGTTGCGCGTACACCATAGTACAGATGGCGAGCATCAGGAAACTCAGTACTCGTCTTTTTGAGACGCTTGCTAATGCAAGAATGAATCTTTTTTGTTTCATTTGCTTTGTTAAATTGGTTAGTAAAATTAAAAAATCTGCTGCAAAGATAACCAACTAACGTGCACGGATGTATCAAATATCGTTCACAGAACGTTAAAAATGATACATGAAACAAATTTTGATTAAAAAGGCTTTTTCGTTCAATCCTTTAGTTTTTCACTTTTCACTAGCGAAGCGTTTCACTATTCACTAGGGCAAAGCCCGCCATTCCTTATCTCTCCCGGCAGTTTCCCATATTCCTCCTTGAAACACTTCGAGAAATACCCCGGTGTGTTGAATCCCACCTCAAAGGCAATCTCCGCCACCGTCTTGGTGGTAGAACCCAACAGTACGTAGGCTTCCTGCAGGCGCATCTTTCGCAGCAGTTCCACCGGTGTCACACCAGTGATGGCTTTCACTTTGCGGTACAGTTGCACGCGACCGAGTCCCATTTTTTCACCTAGTTCCTCCATCTTCAGGTTCGGATTCGACATATTCTTGCGGATGGCATCATTCAGCTGTTCGGCAAACAGCGTGTCCTGCTTCTTGGGGGCAGGCAGTTTCTCCTGTGGTGTACTGAATATCTCGGCAATCTTACGACTATTGGCATCGGTATAGAACAACAACTGCTCCTCGTTCATCGACTGGCGCTGGCGGATGGTCTTCCTGGTCTGCCACCAAGCACGACAAGCTATCGCTACCGAAACGGTGAGCAGCAGAATGGTCACCATGCTCGCCGCCAGCATCTTCCGTTGTGCGTTATACAGTCCGAAATAATCCTCCAGCTTGTCGTTAATGGTAATCATGTGCGTATTCTGTTCCATCAGTTCACGCTCGTTCAAATCGACCAAATTCACGTTCAGCGGCGTTACCATCATGCCATTCAGGATGTTCTCGCGCTCGTAGGGCTGCCCCGTCAAGATGTCCAAGGCCAGCTTCACGATTTTCTCGCCGTGGGTGGGATAAATGTACGAGCCTACCTGATGACCCAGTTGCACATACTCAATGCCCTCGCCGGGCAATCCGTCGATACCGATAATCTGGACTTTGCCCTCCAGGCCCAGTTCCACCACAGCCTTATACACACCCGTGGCCATTCCGTCGTTGTGGCAGAACACCACATCGGGCAACTGTCCTGCCTTCACTTGCTGCTCCATGATGCTGCAAGCCTTGTCGGATGTCCAGTCGGCTTCCTTGCAAACATAGTTGATGGCAGGATGCTCACTCATGATGGTAGCAAATCCTTCGTGGCGCTCAAGGGCAGGCGATGTTGCCATACTACCCGTAATCTCCAGCACATGCTGGCCACCCAACTCTATGGCATAGCGCGCCGCTATACTGCCCGCCTCCTGATTACTGCCACCGATAAAGGCGGTATAATGGTCGTTCGTCGCCTTACGGTCGAAATAGATCACGGGGATACCCTTCTCACGCACCTTGGCAATGGTCGATGCGATGGGCGCCGACTCGTTGGGAGCCACCACCAGCAAGTCGATACCACTATCCACCAGCGAGTCTATCTGGGCTATCTGCCGTTGGGTGTTGTCGTTGGCACAGGCAATGCTCACCTCCGCCGGCTGGTCGTACAGATGCTGGGCAGCCAGCATCTCGCTGTTCACCTTCTCGCGCCATTGTCCCCCGCCACATTGTGACACCCCAATCCTGTACGTCTTCCCGCCCGTACAAGCCGTCAGCCCCAAGGCCATGACCGTCATGATCAATAAGACTCCCTGTTTCATAATGGTTAGTGTAATCCGCTTTTCGGCAGGCAAAGATAAGCAAAAATCGGAATATCACCAAGAAAACACGGCATTAAATGATGAATGGGACCGTCCGATCACCGGAAAGTCCCATTTTCTAAAAAATCCTAACACCTAACGAAAATATTACACTACTAACTAAAAACTACTAAAAAATCGACCAATAACTAAATACCACTAACTAAAACAATCCACTATGCAATCTCTTTCATTTTCTAATTTTCTGCTGCAAAATTAATCAGAAAACCCCAACAACACTATCATTTATCGTTCTTCCATTAAGAAAAATCGTTCATTGCAACAATTTTGCAAGCATTGAACGATTTTTGTCATCCATCACAGGATAAAGACATCCAGATGGACGGTGAACAGGTGTTCTTTCCCGCCACTGCGTATCTTCAAGGGATAGTCAATATGCTGCAAGCCACGCTTCTTGCCGTCGGGCTGATAGCGGATGGTAAGGGGCACCTTACGGTCTTGCTTGTCACGTTGCAGTACGACAACAGTACGCTCCTTGTTCTCCCCGATGCGCATACGACCTAAATCAAAATGGTCGGTGGAAAGGCGCAGGTTCTCGTTGATGCGCACGGGAAACTGACGAAGCAGCGTTTCCTCGCTGGTTACACAATTTCCAGTAAGCGTCAGATTGATGCGCTTCTTGTGCTTTCCATATTCTATCGTGCCTACTTCATGGAATTCGCCACCCTTGCCTCGCGGATTGAAACGCAGCGTGACGCGGCTGCTGTCGCCAGGTTGCAGACGGGCACCCTGGGCAAAGTGTATGGTGGTACAGCCACAGGAGGTGTAACCCTGCTGAAGGGCTACAGCCTCCTGTCCTGCATTACGCAGCCAAAAGGAATGTTCCTTTACGCCGTCGGCTTCCTGAATGGTTCCGAGGCTGGCGGTGGCCATTCCGATGACAACGAGCGAATCAGCGAGCAACATATTTCCTGCCATCCTGAATGTAAAACCCCTTCTGCGGCCTGCCATTAAGCAAACGACCCTGCAAGTCATAGACCCGTGAATCGCGAAGGGCGGCGTCGGTGCGCTCTATCGCCTGAATACCTGTAGGCAGTGTTCCGTCAAGTGTCCATGCGCCGACCTTCACGTTGGTGGCCGACGTGGCAAAGACCTCCGCTTCAACGGCATTGGCATCGGTGGGGAACATTCGAACGCTGAAAGCCCACATGTCGTTGACAAAAATATCGGCGATAGAACCATCCACGAAAACATGCAATTTGAGCGTCTCGCCTGTAGCCAGATTCTTGGGGAGCTTGGCCGACCAGGAGCCTGCATCCTGAGAGACACGTGCCAGCGTAGTATAGTCGAGCGTCAACATGCCAGTTGCTGGGTCGTAGCTCAGCACAGCCTGCTTGTCACCCGCCTTAAGGAAGTGGAAACCACAGGAGCCACTACCTATCGTAAACTCACCCAAAAGTTCCATTTGCCGACCGCTGACGGGAGCAAGCGACTCTATGCCCGTCAATGCCAGATCCTTGGTAACGGTGGTAGCGGTGCGCAAGGCTGTCAGTCCGCTGTATGGCTTCTGCACCAGCTTTCCGTTGGCATCCAGGGAGATTTCTCGCGGCAGCGAGTAGTTATGTGCCCACCCCATCTTGTAGTTCTCCGTACGGTCCAACTTGTCTGGCACGATACCTAACAGCAGTGTCTTGCCATCCTTCTGATAAATGGTGGGCGACAGCAGACCGTAGCCATCGCGACTGATGCCTCCCATTTCGAGATATTGCACATCACCCTCAGGGATGAACTTGCCGTCGGTGTCGATGGTGCCTACCCAGCAGAGGGTGCGCACACCCTGACTCATATCTAACGGGGTACAGGTGAAGAGCCACTTGTCGCCTATCTTCGTGATGTTGGGCATCTCCCAGAAGCGTCCATACTGAGCTGCAGTAGCAGCAGGGCTCTTGAAGAAGATGGTACCGTCGTTGCTCCACGTAGTACCGTTGAACTTGTGCAACGTGCAGGCACCGACATTATTCTTGCTAGTGCCCACGATGATGTACTTGTTGCCGTTGGCCTCGAAGAAGTAAGGATCGCGGAAGTCGTCAGAGAGTCCTTCAGGACGTCCGTCAATGACCACCTTCTTATCGCCCCACTCCACCAGCGTGTTGTCCTTAGCCTTAGCTTGCACGATGCGCGCTTTGGCATTGTCAACAGCCGTATATAATATATAAGGTGTGCCACCATCCTCATAGACACAACCACTCCAACATCCCTTGATGTCGAAACTCTCGCCAGGATAGACGGCAATCGGCTCTTCCGTCCATTGGCAGAGGTCTTCGCTGGAAACGTGACCCCAGTGCAGGCGCGACATATAAGGACCATTGGCATTCTTCTGAAAGAACACATGATACTTACCATTGCTGTACATCATGCCGTGAGTCTCGTTGGTCCATGAGCCACTGGGCATTGCATGGAACTGCGGGCGCCACAAACTGCCGGCATAGCGGGCAGCGGGATAGTTGAAGGCAGCAGCCTGCGGGGTGTAGGAAGTCGGCACATCAGCCGTATTATAGATGGCAATATCGTCAATGGCACCACAGAAGGTGTTAATCAGGAACGGACCCGACTTCTTGTCCGTAGCATCCTTGCCGATGTAGAAATCGGAAGTGGAAGGATTCAGCTCGCTGCTGGCTGCATTCTTAGTACCTATCTCCGTCCCGTTCAGATAGAGTTTCACGCTGTTGCCCGACTTGTTGAATACGGCTGTCAGACGGTTCCACTGGCCACGGGGTAGCTTCTGATTGCCCTGGACTGTAACGATGGCACCGGCACCATAGCTGACACCTGCCCTAAACCGCAAGTCGCCCTGTGACGAGAGTTCAAAGGCAAAGCCCTTTTTGGCGGTCTCATCAAGATTGCCACAAATGTTAGCGTAGGTGGGTGTGGTCTCGGCTGCGTCCGTCTGCATCATAGGATAAGCCTCTGCCGCCAGCACAACGCTGACGGTCAGAGACTCCGTGCTGAACGAACTTACAGGCAAGCCTGCTTTGACATAGTTGCTATAACCATCGAAGCGCAATGCTTCGCCACCGGGTCCGCTGACCGTGCAGGCGGGTAATTGAGAAGTCACTTGATAGGCATTGCCGGAGATAAGCTCCTTGATGCTACCGTTTTCCTGTAGCGACATGTCAAAGTGGGCTGCCGCTGTCTGGGCTGCCGACCCCAAAGCATGGGGCAGCAGTCCAATCATGATAAGTAAGTTCGTTTTCAGCTTCATCTTGTTTTATTGATTATTTGAGATAACCTATACAGTTAGCAGTAAACATCTCCAGCTGGTCTTGCTCGGAGTTGGGACCACCGATGTTCCACTCGTAGGCAGCCAAACCGACAGCAAGGATGCGACCAGCGAAGGTGGAAGTGGGATGGAAGTCAACGATACCGGCGCAGCAGTAGTCAACGACATGGTTCCAAGTGCCCAGCACGGTAGAGTTGGTGGTCTCCTCCCATGTCTTTACCACGTTGGGCGCAGGGGTCAGACCGTAGGCGTTAAGGTCCCACATGCAGTTGTGGTCACCCTTCACACCCGCACCAATGAAGGTATAGATGCCGGCATAGAGGTCGGGGTGATACGTCATGCGCCAATAAATGGGATGACTACGGTGGTCGTAGATCTGACCTTCCACATTACCGATGACAGGATGAGAACCCCATACGTCGGGATTGTTGCCGCCCTCGCCGTCACCATAGATGCCAGGAGCATAGGCCTCAGCAATACGGCCTACGGCTACGGTGAGTTGAGTGGCGTGATTAGTAAGCAGCAGGTCTCCACCGTCGTTGCAGAAAGCCTTCAGGGCATTGACAACCTCAGTGGAAGACAGGCCCGGCAGGTTCTGCCAACCCTTGGCAAGTCCTACACGGTCGCACATCACCCAACACATCGGGTTGGTCTCGATGTCAAGGTCGTCGATGTTTGAGGGCTTTAGGATAATACCCTTACCGGCATCTACATAGTTCTTCTGGAACCAAGCCACAGCAGCAGCCTCATCGGCAGAACCCGTAGCATAGTCCTCGGGGACGAGCATAGCCACTTTCGATTCAGGGGGTGTGCCGACGTAAGCCAGACAATTGGCTGTAAACATCTCCAGCTGGTCTTGCTCGGAGTTAGGACCACCGATGTTCCACTCGTAGGCTGCCAGACCTACAGCAAGAATACGGCCTGCAAAAGTAGAAGTGGGATGGAAGTCAACGATACCGGCGCAGCAGTAGTCAACGACATGGTTCCACGTGCCCAGCACGGTGGAGTTGGTAGTCTCCTCCCATGTCTTCACCACATTGGGAGCAGGAGTCAGTCCGTATGCGTTAAGGTCCCACATACAGTTGTGGTCACCCTTCACACCAGCACCGATGAAGGAATAGATGCCAGCATAGAGGTCGGGATGATAGGTCATACCACGATAGATATCATGACCGGAATGGTCGTAGATTTGTCCCTCTACATTACCTATAATAGGATGAGAACCCCAGACGTCGGGATTGTTACCACCCTCACCGTCACCATAGATGCCTGGGGCATAAGCCTCAGCAATACGGCCTACAGCTACGGTAAGCTGAGTGGCATGATTGGTAAGGAATAGATTGCCACCATCATTGCAGAAAGCCTTCAGAGCGTTGATAACGTCGGCAGATGACAGGCCTGGCAGATTTTCCCAACCCTTGGCAAGTCCTACACGGTCGCACATCACCCAGCACGCAGCAAACTTCTCAATGTCCAGTTCGTCAACTTTCGAAGCGGTGATAACCTCGCCGGCTCCGGCGGTAACATAGTTCTTCTGGAACCAGGCTACAGCATCCTTCTCATCGGCAGAACCCGTGGCATAGTCGTCTGGCACAAGCATAGCCAACAAGCCACCCTTACCGGGTTCGTATGGAATAAACACGCGGACGGTCTGGCCGGTGGACACAGTACCATCGCTAAAACGGGCCTTAATAGTATAAGCCACTTCGACATTCGTCGGGGCTTTCTTGATAAAATAACTGGTGGGAGCACCCTCAAGCTCTATGACATCATTATTGTCTTGGATAATCTGGATGCCAATGATGTCACCGACGGGGTTTGTCCAACTGAGGGTCAGTTGACGGGTTCCCTCGGGAACAGTGGCCTTCAACTCGCTGACGGTGCTCTTGGAGTTAGAAGCCGATTCAGGCAGTTGCACGTCTGAGCAAGCTGTAAACAGGCTCAGCAGGGTTATGAGGCATAAATAGATTTTCTTCATAATGCTATGGTGTTTTTAATTTTTATACAATCCGTTAGAATTCTCAATCTGAGAGCGATGGATGGGCAAATAGATCTCGTCCTCGGTGACGCTGGCTCCGGCATAGTAGGGACGCAGGTCTGATTCTTCCTGCATATATTTGTTCATGGTAGGCACCAGCGTACCCCAACGGATGAGGTCGAACCAACGGTGACCTTCCATGGCGAGTTCCAAGCGACGCTCCATGCGGACGGCCATACGGGCATACTCTTTGGTCCAGGTCAGGTTGTCGTCCTCGGGATAGGGCTCCACAGCGTAATTGGCCGTGAAGGGGTCGAGGTCAACGGGGGTATAGTTGCCATCAATGCTCTGCTTGGCACGGTTGCGAATCTGGTTTACCAGTGAACGGGCCTCGACGAGTTTCTGGTCGGTGGCAGCATTGGAACCGGTAGCCTGCTCGACGAGGGCTTCGGCCTTGAGCAGCAGAATGTCGGCATAGCGGATGAGCTTGAAGTTGAGACCGCTGGCTCCCCAGGGGAATCCCTGTACCATGTCAGGACTGTCAGGATCGATAAGTCCTTTCTTACCGGAATACTCGCCGTAGGTGTTATAGTCGCGGCACCATCCCATCGTGTACATCTTGCCACGGAAGGGGAATCCGATGCGACCGACGGTCAGATCGAGACGGGGGTCAACATTGCCGGCATAATTGCTGGTAACGTCAACGTTGTTGAAGGTTCCATCGAGATAAGGCAGGCCATTGGCGGTAGTGCGGAAGGCATTGACCAGATTCTGGCTGGCGAGGAAGAAATCGTCGCCGTTGCCAAAGACATTACCTTCGGAACGAGTGGTGTTCAGCAGATTGCAAAAATTGATATGGATGTTATTGCCGGCGGTTGAGAACTGGATGGCCATGATACTCTCGCCCTTGTTGTTGAACTCCATCTTCGACATGTCGGCAAAGTTCTTGTAGAGGCTGTACTTACCGCTGTTGATGACCACGTCAGCCCACTTTTCCACTTCACTCCATGTGGAGGTCTGGGCATTGACCTTACAAAGGATGGCAGCAGCAACATACTTGTTGAAGCGGCCCGGCTGGACTTGAGTCTCGGGCATCACGGCAAAGGCTTCTTGCAGATCGGTCTTGATTTTGGCATAGATCTCATCCTTCGACAGATTACCATTGGGAATGGCTCCTGGGTCGTCATTCTCGGTGAAGTAGGCAATGCTCTTGAAAACACGGTTCAAGTCGAAATAGAACCAAGCACGTAGCGTCTTCAACTCGCCCAGCATGGACTCCTTGTCGGCAATGTTGGCATTCTGGATGGCAAGCATGGCCTTGTGGACACGGGCTATACCAAGGTAGTTGTTCTCCCACTTATTCAGACAAGTGGGGTTGTCGCTGATGATGTTGGAGATTTCCAACTGGTGGATGTTTGCCTCCATAGAGACACCTTCGCCACCTTTATAGGCATCGTCGCTACGTACGTCGAACACCCAGTTGGTGATAGGACCGGCAAAGGCGGCATTGTTGTCATCGAAGAAGTGGGCTTCCAAACCATGATAGGCGGAAGACATCAGACCCTCGATGGAGTTTTCGTCAATCTGTTCTACGGTAAACTCACCCTGTGGCTTCAAGTCCAGCTGGCTGTTGCAGGAAGCAAAACCGAAGATGGCGCCTATTGCACTGATCAGAATATATCTTGTCTTCATAATATATTTCAATTTTTTAATTTATTATTTTTCACTGTTCACTTTTCCCTTAGAAAGTCAGGTTTACACCCAGCGTAAAAGTGCGGGCACGGGGATAGAGACCACTGTCAACACGGGCACCATAGGCTGCAAGGTTAACTTCAGGGTCAAGACCGTCGTACTTGGTGATGGTGAAGATGTTCTCCACCTGACCGAATACGCTGATGTTAGAAGCATAGATCTTAGAGGCGATGGTCTTAGGCAACTGATAACCCAGTTTGAGGTACTTCAGCTTCAGGTAAGAACCGTCTTCCACGAAATAGGTGGACATGCGCGTCTCGTTGTTATTGTCAACCATTGAGAGGGCAGGGATAGAAGAGCCTGTGTTGGTGGGGCTCCATGCATTGAGCACCCCGACACCGTGGTTGGTACTGGAACCGCCACCATAGTGCATGAACTCCAACTGACGGCGTGTGGTGTTGTATATGTCGAATCCCAACTCACCGGAGAAGAAGGCTGACAGGGTGAAGTCCTTATAGCTGACGTCGAGATTCAGACCTAAGGCGAGGTCGGGGTTGGGATCACCGATGATGCACTGGTCTTGGTCGTTGACAACGCCATTGCCGTCGATATCGCGGAATATCATACGACCAACGTCCTTACCCTGCTGGATGGCGTGGTTGGATACCTGATCTTCGTCCTGGAAGATGCCGTCGCAGATATAACCGTAATAAACGCCCATCGGCTGACCAACCATCAGGCGGTAGTCGCCACCCTGACTCGTAACCACGTCGTTGAACTTCACAAGTTCGTTCTTGTAGCGCGAGAGGTTGAAGGTGCCATTCCACGACCAGTCACCATAACGGGGTGAGCGGTAGGTCATGGTGAGTTCCCAACCGTTGTTCTTCATCTCACCGGTATTCATCCACATGGCAGCACCCTCACCGGCTACGGACAATGTGGGGGGAATGGTGAGCATATCCTTGGTGTTCTTCCAGTAATAGTCGAACGAGAGCGACAGGTGACCGTCGAAGAGGCTGGCATCGATACCCAGGTTGGTCTGGGTGGTGGTCTCCCACTTCAAATCGGGATTACCGGACGATGCAGCTACGATACCGGTCACCACGGAATTGCTGGTGCCGTTGAGGTCGTAGGAGGCATGATTGGGATTATAGGCATAGCGGGTGTAGTAGGCATAGTTGTCGCTGATGGCAGAGTTACCGTTCTGACCCCATGCCACACGCACCTTCAGGTCGTTGACATACTTGTTCTTGGGGAAGAACTTCTCCTCGGAAACACGCCAGGCACCGGAGAAAGCTGGGAACACACCCGAGTTGTTGTCCTTGTGCAGACGCGAGGTCTGGTCGCGGCGCAGGGTGGCCGAGAACAGGTAGCGGTCGGCATAGTTATAGTCTATCTTGCCAAACAGTGAGAACAGCGCCCACTCGGCCTTGCCACCGCCTACCAGCTGCTCGCCGCCACCGGCCCCCAGCTGCATGTAGTCAACATCCTCGAAGGCATAGTTGGTGCGCGAACCGTCCAGACCTTCTGAGCGGTATTTGATATACTCCGTACCGAAGAGGGCATTGAGATGGTGAACACCGCTGAAGGTCTTCATATAGTTGGCGGTATTAGTCCAGGTATAGGTATCGCCCTGACCATAGGCACGACTGACACTGTTCATATCGCTGGGCTGGATACGGCGATTAAGGTTCTTGTTGAGATACTGTGTGTGCTCAATACCCAGATTGCTTTTCAGCACAAGACCGTCAATGGGCTTGATGTCGATAAAAGCATTGCCGAAGATGCGCCAACTCTCATTGGTGTTATCGCGACCGTTGTACAGCTGATGCATGGGGTTGGCAATGTCCGAACCGGCAAGTGCCATCGGATTGGTATAGTTGCCATTGGCATCTTTGACGGGAAGAGCTGGATGCTGACGCATAGCGGTATAGGGTATGCCACGGTCGTCACCCGTACCGAAGCCACGGTCGTTCCACTGAGCTATCATCAGATTCTCGCCGACGCTGATGTATTTATTAAAATGGTAGGTGGTATTGACACGGGCAGAGTAGCGGCGATAGAAGGTGTATTCCATCAAACCGTCTTGGTTGATATAGTTGCCGGAAAGCATATAGCTGCCCTTTTCGGAACTGTTGGACACGGAAGCGGAGAGGTTATGTGTCCATGCGCTGGAAAATACCTCGTCCTGCCAGTTGGTGTCGGAAGAATGAACGGTATGGGCGGCATCAAGCCACTCTGCCAACTGAGGGGTGGCACCGCTGCCATAGTAGGGATGGGAGGGATTCAGACCGGCATTGATATTGGCGGTCCAGTAGGCCTCGCCCCACTGCTGGGCATTCAGCACGTCGAACTTCTTGGCAACAGTCTGCAAAGAGGCTGAGTAATTGACGTTAACGGTGACGCGGTCGCTCTTGCCTTTCTTGGTAGTGATGATAATGACACCATTGGCAGCACGCGAACCATAGATAGAGGCGGAAGAGGCATCCTTCAACACCTGGATAGACTCAATATCGGCAGCATTCAGCGAATTGAGGTTGCCTTCCGTTGCTACACCATCGATAACGTACAAGGGAGAAGCACCGTTGACTGTGCTCATACCACGGACACGGATGGAAGCACCGCCACCACCGGGGGCTGCATCGGTGACAATGTTGACACCCGGCAGCTTGCCCTGCATAGAGTTCAGCATGTTGGGGTCGCCCTCACTCTTGGCACTCTTCATGTCCATCACGGCAACAGCACCGGTCAGGTCGGCCTTGCGCTGGGTGGTATAACCGACAACAACCACCTCAGCCAATTCCTTGGCATTTTCTTCCATTGACACTTGCATGCCATTCTTGGCAGGAAGCTCCTGGCTCTTATAGCCAATGTACGAGAAGACTAGCGTCTTGCCAGCCTGCACCTTCAGCTTAAAGTTACCATCGAAGTCGGTCACCGTACCATTGGCGGTTCCCTTCTCCATTACCGTAGCACCGATAACTGGACCGAAAGCATCGGTCACAGTACCCGTAATCTCTTGTTGCGCGTACATCATCGTACATAGCAGCAAGGCCAGAAAACTGAGTAATAATCTCTTTTGTTTCATTTGCTTTGTTAAATTGGTTAGTAAAATTAAAATTTTCCGCTGCAAAGTTATTCTTAATTATAAGCAACGGATGCAAGAGATGTTGCACGGGATGAAAAAAATCGTTCAATGCAACAAATTTGATACGCATTGAACGATTTTTGCTATTTTAACGGAGAAAACCCTTTACCTCCTCACATCGCCGGGCAACATGCCGTAGGACTCCTTGAAGCACTTGGTGAAATAAGAGGGAGCGGTGAAGCCAACCTGATAGGCTATCTCGCTGACGCTCTTGTCGGTAGTCATCAGCAACCTATAGGCGCGATTAAGGCGGGCAGTGCGAAGCAGTTCGACGGGTGTGGAGCCTGTGACAGACTTCACCTTGCGGTAGAGCTGTACACGGCTCAGGTTCATGTCGGCAGCAAGGTCTTCCACGCTGAGCTCGCTGTTTTCCAGTTGCGACTCTACCACTTCCTTGAAGCGGGTGATGAAAAAAGAGCCCTGTACGGATTCGGGGGTGTCGTCGTCGGTTCGGATGGCAGAGTCGTCATCAGTGGCTTGGGCAGTGTCAGAGGGCATGGGGATATCGTCGGTGCTCATGTTCCACAGGGTGTTGGCAACGCGTTCTTTCTGCATGCTGATCTTGTTGATATGATAGATATAGAACAGCACGAGGCTGATGATGAGCAGGGCGATGACGATGACGGCGAGGGTGGTGATGGTGCGTTGGCTGTCGAGCTTGTGAAGGTAGCTGTCGGCTTTCAGGTGCAGACGGTCGAGGTAGGCGGTCTGGCGGATGATTTCCTCGCTCTGCATGAGCAGGGAACTGGCATTATCGCGGGTAACGAGGGCTGCCTGCAGGTGGGTCTCCTTCTGATAAGGCTTGCCTTCGAGGATGTCAATGGCCAACTGGAGCACTTTATCACCATGGGTGGGATAGATATAGGAGGCGTCGAGGATGGAGTCACGAACCTGACGGATGCCGCCATGCTCACCGGGGAGTCCGTCGATGCCGCAGAACAGGGGGAGGGCACGGTTGGTTTCGAGGAAGGCGGTACGTGCTCCAGTAGCACTTCGGTCGTTCATGCCGAACACCAGATCGACGGGGGTGTCGGGATGGGCGGCGAGCCACTGGCGGACGGCTAGGTGGGCGCGCGGCTTGGTCCAGTCGCCTTGCACGCTGCCCACCACCTGAATACCAGGTGCATTCTTCAGCGCATCGACAAAACCGTTGTGTCGCTCAATGGCGGGAGAAGAGCCTGCCAGTCCCTTGATCTCCAGGACATGCCCGTGACCCTTCAGGCGGGAGACGATGTAACGACCCATCACTTGACCCATCTCGTAGTTGTCGGCACTCATAAAGGCGGTGTATTTCCGCGAATTGGTCTTACGCTCGAACACGATGACGGGGATGCCCTGGTCGAAGGCACGGTCAATGGCGGGAGAAATGGTTGCCACCTGGTTGGGGGCTACTATCAGCAGGTTGATGCCACTGGCCACCAGCGAGTCGATTTGCTGGATCTGGCGCTCATCGCTATCGTAGGCAGCGGCAAAGCGAAGTTCCACACCGTCCTGAAGGTAGGCACCCATGCGTAGCTCGGCATTCTGCTTCTCGCGCCAGATATCTGCCGAACACTGGGACACGCCGATGACATAATGGGGTGACTTTGGTGTGCATCCCGTTGTAAGAAAGAGTATGACCAAAGCCATACTTACCGTTAATTTTCGTATCATGGTAATATATCGTTAGTAGTTGTTTGTCTTATTCCAGCAGTTTCAAAGCCCTCTGCACGGTGTCGCTAAGTGTGTTCATGATGGTGTAGTATTCGTTCATGGTCCACAGGTCACGGGCTATGAGAGCCTTCAGTTGAGTGCGCAGGTAGGGCAGTGTGGTCTGCAGCTCAGCATCGTCGGCGGGCTTGACGTTCTGCTTCTCGCCTTCAGCCTTGATACGGTCGATGAGTGACTGGGGCACTTCAAAATGCTGGCGGAAATCGTTGAAGTCTTTATACCGCTGCTGCAACTGATGGCGATGCTCATCGACATAGCGCAGGTTCTGCGTAATTAGGACGGACTTGGCAGCCAGTTGGCGGTGGTACTTGGTGTATTTCAGGGTGTCGAGGGGCACAAACTCGTCGGGCATGATACCGCCACCGCCATAAACGACACGGTGCTTCTTGAGGGTGTAGTATTTCAACGAGTCGGCAAAATGGACACTGTCGGCAGACATCAGTTCGCCACTCTTCAGGCGATGTAGCATGTCCTCGGCATAGTCTTTCTGGTTGCCTTTCTCGTAAGGTTTCTGGATGCAACGCCCAGAGGGGGTATAGTAATGAGCTACAGTAAGGCGGATCATGGAACCGTCAGGCAGGTCGATGGGCCGCTGGACAAGACCCTTTCCGAAGGTACGACGACCCACCACGATGCCGCGGTCGTGGTCTTGGATAGCACCCGACACTATCTCGGCAGCCGAAGCGGTATAGCTATCGACGAGTACCACTACCCTACCCTCGGTGAAGAGTCCGCCTCCCGCAGCATTGTATTCGGCACGCTGGGTGCGCCTACCCTGGGTATAAACAATAAGGTCGCCGGCGGCAAGGAACTCGTCTGCCACCTTCACGGCGGCATGCAGATAGCCACCACCATTCTCCTGGAGGTCGAGCACGAGCGATTTCATGCCCTCCTTCTTCAACTGTTTCAGGCTCTCACAGAACTCGTCGTGCGTAGTAGCCCCGAAGCTGCCAATGCGGATATAGCCCACCTGTGGACGGATCATATAGGTGGCATCGATGGTCTTCAAGGGAATCTTGTCGCGGGTGACAACGAAAGACAGGGTGTCGGCGATGTCGCGACGAACTATGCCCAGGTTGACTTTCGTGCCTTTCGGACCGCGCAGGCGGCGCATAATCTCCTCGCGGGCCATCTTCACACCTGCAATGGCGGTGTCGTTGACGCTGACGATACGGTCGCCAGCAATGATACCCACCTTCTCGGAAGGTCCGCCGCTGATGGTCTGGATGACGAGCAGGGTGTCTTCCACCATGTTGAACTGTACGCCGATGCCTTCAAAATTGCCTTGAAGGGGCTCGTTGGCGGCCTTTACCTCCTTGGCGGTGAGGTAACTGCTGTGCGGGTCAAGCTTCTCTATCATGCCCCGTATGCCATCTTCCACCAACTTCTGTTCATCAACACTATCAACATACAGGTTGTTGACGGCCATCTCGGCAATCTGCAACTTACGCAGAGGCGAGTCGGCTCCCATATTGATGCGCATCTGAGCAGAGCAGATGAGAAATGAGAAATGAGTAATGAGAAATGTAAGCAGTATCTTCTTATTCATATGAATTATGAATTATGCATTATAATTACTCATAGTCGTAGTCTTCAGGCTTGTCTTCCTCGATGACGAGGTTGTCGATGATGAAGTTCTGACGCTCCATAGTGTTCTTGCCCATGTAGTATTCCAGCAGTTTCTGCACCTGGTCATTCTTATGCAGGGTGACCTGTTCCAGTCGGATGTCAGGACCGATGAAACCGGCAAATTCGTCGGGAGAAATCTCACCAAGACCCTTGAATCGCGTGATTTCCGGGTCGGGCCCTAACTCCTGGATAGCCTGCATGCGCTCCTCCTCGCTATAGCAGTAACGCGTGATGAAGTCGCTTTTGGCTTTTGGCGATTGGCTATTGCCCTTCTTGGCATCCTCGTCGGCAAGTACCTGCTTATTCTTAATCTTCGTGCGCTTGTTACGAACACGGAAGAGGGGTGTCTGCAACACATAGACGTGACCTTTCTTGATGAGTTCTGGGAAGAACTGCAGGAAGAAGGTGATGATGAGCAAGCGGATGTGCATGCCATCGACATCGGCATCGGTAGCTACTATCACCTTATTATATCTAAGGGTATCAAGACCTTCCTCAATGTCAAGGGCTGCCTGCAATAGGTTGAACTCCTCGTTCTCATAGACTACCTTCTTGGTAAGTCCGAAGCTGTTTAGAGGTTTTCCACGCAGTGAGAAGACAGCCTGTGTGTTGACATCACGGCTCTTGGTGATACTTCCGCTAGCCGAATCGCCCTCGGTGATGAAGATGCACGACTCCTCCTTGCGCTCGTTCTTGACATCGGAGAAATGGATACGGCAGTCGCGCAACTTACGGTTGTGCAGATTGGCTTTCTTGGCTCTCTCGCGTGCCAGTTTGGTGACACCGGCCATCGCCTTGCGCTCGCGCTCGCTCTCCTTGATCTTACCCTCGATGACCTCAGCCACATCCTGATGGATATGCAGATAGTTGTCCACCTGCTGTTTGATGAAGTCGCCCACGTATTTATTGATGCTCTCGCCATCGGGAGCCATTACGGTAGAGCCAAGTTTTATCTTTGTCTGACTCTCGAAAACGGGTTCTTCCACGTTGATGGCAATGGCTGCCACGATACCGGTGCGGATGTCGCCATACTCGTACTTACCGAAGAATTCCTTGATGGTACGGGCGATGTGCTCCTTGAAGGCGCTCTGGTGAGTACCTCCCTGCGTGGTATGCTGACCGTTGACAAACGAGTAATACTCCTCGCCATACTGATTGGCATGAGTAAAGGCAATCTCGATGTCGTCGCCCTGCAGGTGGATGATAGGATAGAGGGCATCGTTGGTCATGCGGTCTTTCAGCAAGTCCTGCAGACCGTGGCGCGAGAGGATGCGCCTGCCGTTATACATGATGGTCAGTCCGATATTCAGATAGGTATAGTTGCGAAGCATGTTCTCCACAATCTCATCATGGAAACGGTAGTTCTTGAACAGAGACTCATCGGGCTCGAAGTAGATGTAGGTGCCGTTCTCGTCCTGCGTTGGTTCCGTGACATCGCTGACCAACTTGCCGCACTCGAAGACGGCCTTGCGCACCTTGCCCTCGCGGAAACTGGCTACCTCGAAGTGCTTGCTCAGGGCATTGACGGCCTTCACACCCACACCATTCAGTCCGATAGACTTCTTGAAAGCCTTCGAATCAAACTTACCACTGGTATTGAGGATGCTCACCGACTCGATGAGCTTGCCCTGCGGTATGCCGCGTCCGTAGTCGCGCACGGAGATGCGCAGGTTGTCGTCCACATTGACCTCAATGCGGTCGCCTGCCTTCATCTTAAACTCGTCGATACTGTTGTCGAACACTTCCTTCAGCAACACGTAGATACCATCTTCCGACGACGAGCCGTCACCCAATCGCCCGATGTACATACCTGGACGCAAGCGGATGTGCTCCAGACCGGTTAGGGTGCGGATGTTGTCGTCGTCATACGTGACGGTTTCCTGTGGAATTATATTGTTTTCTTCACTCATATGCTTTTCTTAAAACAACGGCGACGCTTGTGTTGTACATGCTCCAGATACTGCCATTGCGACTGTACTTTCTCGTTGGTTTCCATCTCGACATTGGTCTCGCCCCACTTGAAGCCGTACTTCTGGTAACGGGGAATGAGGTCGTAGAACAACAGGGCGTTGGCGCCTTTCTGCTGGTATTCAGGCAGGAAGCCTACCAGCATCAGGTCGAGACATTCAGCCTTGTGGAACTTCAAAGCCTGAAGGCAATGCCACCAACCGAAAGGCCACAAGCGTCCGTTCTTGCACTTCTGCAGAGCGCGCGTCATATTGGTAATCGAAATACCCACACCGACGACCTTGTGGTCGGGGGTGTTCCAGTCTTCGATGATGCAGAGCATATCCATATCAAGCATGGGGAAATACATCCTTAGATACTCGTCAATCTGACGCTCCGTCATCTGCGAATATCCATACAGATGGTCGAACGACTTGTTGACCACATCAAGCACCTTGCGGCCGTATTGTTTCTTGCCAAACACCTCGCTACGCTTGGGATGGACGGGGTGTAGATTATAGCGCTTCATCACCATCTCAGCTACCTTACGGAATTTCTCAGGCATACCTTCTTTGGGTACGATGAGTTTGTATTCCACATAGTCGTTGTCCTTGATGAAACCACCCAACTGCTCGATATGCTGGGGGTAATAGGGATAGTTATAGATGGTGGCCATCGTGCCCAATTCATCGAAACCTTCTATCAGCATGCCCTCTGGATCCATATCGGTAAAGCCCAAAGGACCTACCATCTCGGTCATTCCTTTGGAGCGTCCCCACTCCTCAACGGCATTGAACAGGGCACGGCTGACCTCGATATCGTCGATGAAGTCCAACCACCCGAAGCGCACACTTTGGCGCTCCCAACGGTCATTAGCACGATGATTGATAATGCCTGCAATACGCCCAACCACTTTGCCTTCCTTGTAAGCCAGGAAATATTCTGCCTCACAGAATTCGAAGGCTGCATTCTTGTTTTTGCTTAAGGTATGTTTCTCGTCAGCATATAAATTGGGGGCATCATACTGGTTTCCACGGTACAAATCGTAGTGGAACTGGATGAAGGTGTCAAGCTCCTTCTTGTTAGTGACTTTCCTTATCTCTATAGCAGGCATCTTTTCTTCTCCGTACAAAAAATTCTGAGCAAAGATAAGGAAAAAATATAAAACACCCAAAAATTTAACCTATTTTACGGCAAATAAACAGCCTATGGGCACCTTCAGCGGTGGTTGTGGCAAAAAGATAGATGTCTCCGCCGTCTTTCAGCTTCAATTTCTGACGCAACTGCTGAGCCGTCAACGGGAAGTTGCGAACGGCAATATTTGCCTGACTGATGGTGGCAAGTACGGGCTTCAATTCTTTCTTGTTCATGGACGATACGGAGAGTATCTGGAAGGCACGACCTGGGAAACCGCTAATTTCATCGGTACTCAGGAAAAGATGGGAATTGGGAGCTATCTGCGTGACGGGATAGTTGGCTGACAAGGCATCGAAGCATCCGGCTTTCATGACGGAAGCATTCGGTTCGTAGAGGTAATGGTTGTCATCAGCACCACTGGGGGGCATTTTTAGTCCGTAAGGAGCGGACTTGTAGTCCGTAGGCTTCGGACTGGCAGTCCGAGCGGGTCGGACTATTTCGAACACGTTATCATTGTTCACACAAACCAAGCGCAAATTTTCCCGTTGCTGGTTCTTCACGATGAGCAAGAGTTCTTTGCACTCATTGTCAACGCTGACAACATGCACTTCGCTAACGATAGGGGATGGATGCGGGATAATGGACGATGGGGACTGGATGTCTTCGACGGCCTTGCGCCAATCGAGCATAGGCGACAACTTCACCACGATGGTGTCAGCCTTGATACGAAGAAGGGGCAACAGCTCCAACAGATTGGGAGTGCAATCTGCTATGCCGAAGGTACGGGCCCCATGTTCATCACGGCGAGCTGGGTCGAGAAAGACCACATCGGCATGCTCCATCTCCGCCAAGTATGTTGCTGTATCACAGCAACGAACGGAACAATCAAGCCCCAACACCTTGAAGTTATGCTCGGCAATGGTACAGAGCGCCTCGTCTCTTTCCACATAGACACGCTCCCAGAAGCCTTGCGACATCCAGAAGAAGTCAACGCCAAAACCGCCTGTGAGGTCAACATAGCGTTGTCCACCTTTCAGCAGACTGGCCTTGTAACGCGCCGTTTGTTCCGAAGAGCATTGTTCCATATTCAGATGGGGTGGATAGAACAAGCCATCGGTTGCTCCCCAGGTGGGCAACTTCCTACGGGCAGTCTGTCGCCCGGCTATCTGCTGCAAAGCCAATAGCAGGTCAACATCCTGATGTTTAGAACCCTGTAATGCGAGTTTTCTTACATCGTCATCAGCATGAAAACGAATAAAATCCCGTGTCTGTTCATTGATTAACATGTCTGCAAAGATACGAATAATATTTAAATTTTCACTTTTCACTTCTCACTTTTCACTTTATTTCGTACCTTTGCACCATATTAATACGTGTACAAATATGAAAATAGCTTTAATCGGCTACGGCAAGATGGGTAAAATGATAGAACAGATAGCCCTCAGCCGTGGTCATGAGATTGTGAGTATTATCGATATCGACAATCAGGAAGACTTCGACAGCGAGGCCTTCAAGAGTGCTGATGTAGCGATAGAGTTTACGGCTCCACAGGCTGCTTATGGCAATTATCTGCGTGCCTTCAAGCATCATGTAAAAGTGGTTAGTGGCAGTACAGGATGGATGAAGGAGCACGGCGACGATGTGAAGCGTATGTGCTCAGAAGAAGGACAAACACTGTTCTGGGCTTCCAACTTTTCCATCGGCGTGGCCATTTTCTCGGCTGTCAACAAATACCTGGCCAAGATCATGAACCAGTTCCCACAATACGACGTCGAGATGGAAGAGACGCACCACGTACATAAGCTCGACCATCCTTCAGGGACTGCTATCACACTGGCTGAGGGTATTCTGGAGAATATCGACCGTAAGGAGGCGTGGGCAGAAGACACTACCGACCCCAAGCTGTTGCGCATAGACCATATCCGACGTGGAGAGGTTGCTGGCATCCATACTGTCCGCTACGACTCTGAGGCTGACATCATCACCATTACCCACGATGCCCACTCGCGTCAAGGCTTTGCCCTCGGTGCCGTGCTGGCTGCTGAATATACGAAGGAGCATCAAGGGTTGCTGACCATCAGCGATATGTTTAAATTCTAGATTATCTAGACAAGTCTAGACCATCTAGAAATAATAGAAATTAGAAAATATGGAAAAAAAGAAAAAGCTGAATATGAAGGTGCAGTGGGCTAAGTTCATCTGCGTGTTGGTGCTATACCTGTTGTTCCTTTACTGGGTAGAGTCATGGTGGGGACTCTTAGTGATTCCTTTCATCTACGACATCTATATCACGAAGAAAATCAAGTGGCAATGGTGGAAGGATGCAGAAGGTCCTGTGAAGTGGGTGATGTCGTGGGTTGACGCATTGGTGTTCGCACTAGTCGCCGTCTATTTCATCAACCTGTTTTTCTTCCAGAACTACGTTATCCCATCATCCTCACTGGAGAAATCGCTGTTGACGGGTGACTATCTCTTCGTGTCGAAGGTAAGCTATGGACCTCGTATTCCTGAGACTCCCCTGACAATGCCCCTGACCCAGCATACCATGCCCTTGTTTGAGTGCAAATCATATTTCGAATGGCCCCATTGGGACTATCGTCGTGTGAAGGGCTTGGGGCAGATTCAGCTCAACGATATCGTGGTGTTCAACTATCCTGCAGGCGACACTATCTGTTCCGCTCCGCAATACCAGGCCTACGATTTCTATCAGATGTGCTACCAGATGGGGTATCAGATCTACCCACAGCGTCCCAATCCTGACTCGCTGACACAGGAACAGTTGCCCCTGTACTTCAACACCCTCTATCAGGCAGGCCGACAGGCGATAGAACAGAATCCCCAAGAATACGGGTTGATAGACACGCGTCCTACCGACCGCAGGGAGAACTACGTAAAACGTTGTGTGGGACTGCCTGGTCAGACATTACAAATCAAAGACCACATCATCTACTTGGACGGTAAAGCCAACAAGGAGCCCGACAATGTGCAATATACTTATCATGTCAAGCTGAAAGACCGTCTGAACGATGACCTGATGAAGGAACTGGGCATCACAATGGAAGACCTGATGAGCCTCAACACACAGGGATACATGCCACTGACCAATGCCGCAGTGAGGGAACTCAAGAAGCGGACGGACATCGTGGAAAGCATCACGCTGAACACCGATGCCACAGAAACAGACATCTATCCGCTGAACGGTAATATGCACTGGACGCGCGACAACTACGGTCCCATCTGGATTCCTGCCAAGGGCCAGAGCATCGACCTGACGCTGAAGAACCTGCCCATCTATGAACGTCCCATCCGCACCTATGAAGGCAACAAGCTGGAGGTGAAGGACGGCAAGATATATATCAACGACCAGGTTGCCACAAAGTACACTTTCAAGATGGACTATTACTGGATGCAGGGTGATAATCGTCACAACTCGCTGGACTCACGCTATTGGGGCTTTGTTCCTGAAGATCATATTGTAGGAAAGCCTATCTTCATCTGGTGGTCAAGTGACCCTGACCGCAGTGGATTCTCTGGTATCCGCTGGAATCGCTTGTTCCGCTTTGTAGATAACATAAAATAAGAAATATGGCAAAATGGCTGAAGTACGTAATCCCCTTGGCATCAGCTTTCGCACTGATGCTGGTAGCACGTGCTTTGGTCGTTTCCGTACATAGTGTGAATGGTAACGGACTCGCCCCACTCTACCAGAATGGCGACCAGTTGCTCATCAACCGTTGCAGCTACGGCATGCGAATAGAGGGCAACGGACTGCTTCCCTATAGCAGGCTGATGAGAAAACCTGTAACCAAAGGCGATATCGTAGCCTTTAACCTGCCAGGCGATTCCATTAAAGGCATCTGCATAGCCCGTTGCACGGCTGTTCCCGGCGACACTATCCATACCATTAACGGCCCGTTGTTGGTACCCGGACTGAAGACTTGTGCCAAGACAGACTATTACTGGTTGGAAGCCATCAATCAAGAGAACCCTGTAGATTCGCGCCATCTTGGATTCATCCCCGAGTGCGACATCATCGGAAGAGTAGTCACCGTGCTTTATAACCGGAGAAACATCAGATTGCGATGAACACTGCCATCCTTCAGACAACCTACTTCGGTCCGATACAATGGTATCAGAAACTCCACCGTTTTGACCATTGCATAATAGAGCAGCATGACTCCTATCAAAAACAAACCTATCGCAACCGTTGTCTGATAGCTACGGCAAATGGGGTGCAGGCGCTCACTGTTCCCGTTGAGCACAACAATGACAGGATGCTGGTAAAAGACCTTCGCATCAGCGACCATAACCAGTGGCGCCGCATTCATTGGAACGCCCTACAGTCGGCTTACAGCGAGAGCCCCTTCTTCGAATACTACGCTGACGATATCCGCCCCTTCTTCGAGAAGCGCTACGACTTTCTCGTCGATTTCAACGAGGCTATCCGTGAGACAGTCTGCAAGCTGATAGACATTCAGCCCCAAACAGAATATACCTCGGCCTATAACAGTCAATGGCAGGAGAGTGCCGATTATCGTGATGTGATACACGCCAAGCACCCACTTCCAGACAATGACTTCGAGGCTAAACCCTACTGGCAGGTATTTCAGCACAAACACGGTTTCTTGGCGAATTTGAGCATTCTGGACTTGCTCTTCTGTATGGGACCCGAATCCGTTTTTTATCTTTAAGCGTAATAAACCCGGCTTTCCGGGATGAAAACAAAGAAAGCATCTGGATTGTACCAGATGCTTTCTTATTTTTATAGAACCGAACGTTCGGATTAATACTTGATAATCAGGAAGCGTGATACACTCCAGAAGCGTGTGGGATCGGTAATGGTCAGCATCGTAGCGTTGTTTCCCTTGGTGAGCTTATACGAACCAGCAGGAACTTGCGACAGTATCTCAGCGTCTTTGCCAGGAATCTGGAATGAGGTAGTCTCGCGGATATCTATTTTCTTGAACAGGCTCTTGTCGATATTCGTAGCATTTACCTTCAGCTTCTTGAAGAGTGAACCTCCCACGGCCAGACCAGACTCCTTCAGCGTTTTCTTGTCGCCAATGAAGACGTAAGCCTCGTTCATCTTATTGGTCTGCTCCGTGATTTCCTCGTCCTTGGCTTTGGAATCTTCCTCCAATTCAGCCACCTGAACGTTCAGCTGATCGACATTGTCCTTCAGTTCGTCAATCTGGAAGTTACGCTTCTCCAGCTCTTCGGAGAGTTTGGCGATGGCTTCATCCTTCTCCTCCAACTGCTTCTTCAGAGCGGCAATGGTCTTCTGCATCTTACCGGCATAGGCATTGCTGTCCTTCAGCTTCTTCTCCAGAATGTCCAGACGTTCACGTTGCTGCTGCAGTATGAGCTTATATGATTCCATGTTCTGCTTTATCTGCTCTTTACGCGACAAGGGGCTCTCGCCTGATGTGCGCAACACATGACCTTCCATGTTCACCACACTATCCATACTCATGTTCACAGCATCCAGGAAGAGGTTCATCTCGTCCATAGCCTCCATCTGGGTTGACAGTTCTGTACGCAGGGAGTCAGCCTCGGGGTTGCTCTCCGTCTTTCCACCACAAGCGGCCACCATGCACATTAGTGCAAACAGTCCACCAAAAACACATAATTTCTTCATAACATTTCTGATTTATAATCTAAAATCTGCGTGCAAAGATAGTAGATTTCTTTGAAACTTCCAAACAATCGAGATAAAAACATCTAACGATACCGTTAAACAGATTACAACTGATATTAGCATACGATATGCAATTTTTTTGTATCTTTGCAGCGTGTTTCATTAAAAAATTATGCTGATGATGAAAAAAACTGGTTTGTTTTTGCTGACAACCATCCTGCTGCTGGCTTGTTCCGACAACGCCAAGCAGATGGTGCGTCCCAATGACAGGAGTGCTTTTGTGACCCTGACAGATGCAGTACCTGATGCTATTCTGGAGATACGCTATTTCAGCACCTACAACTTTGTGGGTACACGTATTGACGGCTATGAAGAGCCTACGGCTTTGCTGACCAAACAGGCGGCAGACAGCTTGCAGGCGGTCAGTCAGGAAGTGATGAAGATGGGTTATCGTCTAAAAATCTACGATGCCTATCGTCCACAGAAAGCTGTCGATCACTTTGTCCGCTGGTCAAAAGACCCCAACGATTCGCTGATGAAACGCTTCTTCTATCCACAACTAGAGAAGAGCGTGCTTTTCCCACAGCGTTACATTATGGAAAAGAGTGGTCACACACGTGGTTCAACGGTCGATTTGACGCTGTTTGACATGAATACGGAGAAGGAGGTTGATATGGGAGGCACGTTCGACTGGTTCGGCATTGAGAGTCATCCGGATTTCGGTGGCAATCCCGACACGTTCGAATATACCCCCAACGACAGCATTACCGAGCAGCAGTTCCAAAACCGCATGTTGCTGCGCCGCGTCATGCTAAAACACGGTTTCAAGCCTATGGATACGGAATGGTGGCATTTCACGTTGGCCAACGAACCATTCCCCGACACCTATTTTACTTTCCCGGTAAAACAGATTAAAAAGCAATAAACTTGCTTGCGGAGGTTCTGCAAATAAGAAACATGCTCACGGAGTTTCCGCGAGCATGTTTTATTATTCCCAAAACTCCTATTTAATCAGATGCCTGAAACGACAAAACGGGCACCCTCGGTGTAGGATGTGTCGAGCTTAATGGTATAACCCATAGCATCGGCAAGGCGACGTGCCAAGGGAAGACCAATGCCAAGACTATGTTCATTGGTCGAGAGGTGTACGAAGGGCTCGAAAATGCGCTCGGCAGCCTCTGCAGGAATCGTAGGACCGTCGTTGGTTACGGAGATGGCATAGGTACCGTCGTTGGAAAGGTGACAGCTCATGACGACATTACCGCCTGTGGCATACTTGTCAGCATTGTCGAGCAGACAGTTCAGCAATTCCTGCAGCATCGGACTCGTATTAACTATGACATCGTCGGCAACCTCTGTCTTGAATTCTGTAGCCAACTGACGGTTCTTGTCAATGGCTGACGGACGCAGGTCGTAACTGTTCAGGACGGAGCGCGCCATTTCGTTCAGCTTTACCCTTTCATCCTTTGGTGTGGGAATTTCATCACCGTAAAGGCTGTACAAAATGAGTTGATGGGTGGAAGTTCCCACATGATAGGCATCGCTGCTTACACCGGCACGTAGCTCTATATATTCATCGTGCGGAATCTGGCCCTTTCCATCGATAATCACCTCAACGGAAGAAATCAGCGTGAGCAACGGCGTACGGAGCGCATCCATACAGACTTGCTTTTCGCGCTCAGAGATTCCCGTAGTACCACGGGCATAAGAGTCAAGCATAGGGTCCAGCATCGACTCGATATTGCGCGCTGCGGTAAGAATGTCATTGTATCGCTTAGGGCGGTTCTCTGGCTTCAGCACAAATTCTGAGCTGTTAAAGACGCGGGCATAATTAAGGAGCACACTGACTGGTATCTCCAGCTTATGCAGTATCGTATTGACAAAAGCACGACGGATGGCCTGTCCTTCCTCCGTACGATGGCGGGCTTCCTGCAATTGTTCGAACTGTTCCTTCAACCGGCGATTCTTCCGATAACGATAAACCAGCATTCCTATCAACAGCCCGATGATAGCCAGTGCCATCAGACCGACGATGATCAGCTGGATGCGGCGTATCTCTGCCTTATCCTGCTCCATCTGAAGTTGGTCAATATCATGTGCCATATCCACCAAGTGCAGTTCCAATGCCTCGCGCTCGCCTTCGAGGATAAGGCTGTCTTTCAGTTCGGCAGCCTCAAAAGCGCGCTTCCAGTCACCCATGGCTTCATAGACATCCATGCGCAACTCGGTAGCAACAAGGGGAATATTAATGGAATCGCACCACGAAAGCGCGCAACGATAGTCTTTCTGGATGAGGCAATGGCTCACCATCACCTGATGAAGATTGGCAGCATTGAACTGGGCAGGCATATACTGGCGGATGCTGTCATATCTTTCGAAATAACGCTCAAAGGCTTCTCGATTGCCCATTTTGTTGGCAATGATACAGCGATAGCCCAAGACGCCGCTCTCGTACATGGGGTTCTGCAACATCTGCTGGGGAAGGCTGTCCAGACACGCCATAGCTTCGGCAGGACGCTTGAAGCTGAGTGTTTGCGACAACGAGAGGTAAGCATTGAATACAGAAATAGGGTCCTTCTGGACATCAATACCCTGCAGGGCACGACGGAAATACTTCTCTGCCATATCCTGCTGGTTACGGCCGTTATAGAAGAAGCCCAGACACATGTTGGCAATATAGGCATACTGCTCATGATGGCGCTTCTTTACGTCATCTGTTATGAAATTAATCTCGCCAAAAGCACGATGGAAGTGTTTGTGGTTGACCTCGTAAATCACACGACCCATCCACGTCCGGTAGTATTTGTCCCATTCGCTGTTTTTTTCCAGGTAATCCATGAATGCCTTTTGCGCCTTGTAATAGTCAGAGTCGCTGCCATTCATCTGTGCCTCTTGGAGGCGTTGTACCATTTGTTGCTCCTGCTCTGATGGCTTCAGCTGAGCGGTAAGCGTTATACTTACCGCCAGCATAGCCACACTGATAACAAACCTTCTTACATTAATACTAATACCGTATCCGATTAATTCAGTCATTATTAACATTCACATTTCGAGTTTAGTTTGGTGCAAAATTACAAAAAAAAAGAGATAACTGACGCCTGTTTTTCTACAAAAACCCAAGATTTTGTTAATTTTGAAACACTTTTTGCATATTTTGCAACTCAATTGCAAATTTTGCCACTCATTTGTATATTTTACCTGTTGTTTGTAAATTCAGCACATGGGAATTTAAATGTTGAAAAGACAAGATTTATATATTGTGAGTAGAATCTTTGCTTCACAAAATAGATTTTTGACGAAACAATTTTCTGCCTTTCCAAACTTTTTCTTACTTTTGCACCATCATTTAACATTAAGACTAACAAGACAATGAAAAAAAACAATCTTACACTACAGGCAAAGGAGAGACTAACAGTATTTTTCTTACTCATGTTGATGACCGTGGGCTCATGGGCGCAACAGGCCATTTTCGACGTTAATAACCTCACTTCCCCCGAAGTGCACCAAGACGGCAGCGTGACGTTCCGGCTCCACGCTCCCAAGGCCATCACAGTAAGTGTGGCCGGCGACTTCGGCGTGATTGACATGAAAGAGGGAAAGGACGGCATCTGGAGTTGTACGACACCGTCGTTGGAACCGGAGATGTATTCATACCGGTTCAAGGTGGACGGCATGGACCTGTTGGACCCGTCGAACGTCTATCGCTGTCGCGACATTGCCTCGTTCATGAATATCTTCATCGTTACGAAGGCACAGGGCGACAAGGGTTGGCTGTATGGCGTCAACAAGGTGCGCCACGGCAATGTCAGCAAGGTGTGGTACCCGTCGCCGACGCTGAAGACCACGCGCCGCATGACGGTCTATATGCCGGCAGGATATGAGGACGGCGGGCGCTATCCTGTGCTCTATCTGCTACATGGTGCGGGCGGCGACGAGGAGGCTTGGACTACTTTGGGACGGGCCGCCCAGATACTGGACAATCTTATGGCCGAGGGTAAGGTGAAGCCCATGATTGTCGTGATGCCCAACGGCAATGCCAACAGCGATGCCGCTCCAGGCGAGTGGGACAAGGGCATGTACAAGCCTACGTTCATGGGGCATGCTGCCTCGAAGCCCGTCGCATCCACGGAAGAAGCGTTCAAGGATATTGTGAGCTATGTGGACAAGCACTACCGCACGCTCGCCAATAAGAAGAACCGTGCCATCTGCGGACTCTCGATGGGTGGCGGTCACAGCTTCGCCGTCTCGCGCCTGTATCCCGACTGGTTCAACTACGTCGGACTCTTCTCTGCCCACGTTCATCTGGATGTGAAGGACCGCGCCGACCTGCAGGCCAAGGGCTGTTGCTTCACACCCGAGTCAGAGCGCATGCTGCAGACTCAGTTCAAGAAGAAGCCCGTCCTCTACTGGATAGCCATCGGCAAGGACGACTTCCTCTATGACAACAACAAGATGTATCGCGAATATCTCGACCAGAAAGGCTATCCCTACGAATACGTCGAGACCGACGGCGGCCACATCTGGCGCAACTGGCGCATCTACCTGACACAATTCTGTCAGCGATTGTTCAAATAATCACGAACAATCGCTGACAGGATGACCATCGTCTTGCCGGGGATTTTTTAAAAACTACTTCTGAAGAATCTGTTCGGCGTGCTCTTTGGTCTTCACCTGTTTGCCGGCAAATATCTGTTCGATAATACCCTCCTCATTGATGATAAAAGTGGTGCGGATGGTACCCTCAGTCTTCTTGCCATACATCACCTTCTCACCCCAGGCCCCCATCGCCTGCATCAGGGTCTTATCCACATCAGCTATCAAGGGGAAGGGCAATTCGTGGTTCTCCTTAAATTTGACATGCGAGGCTGCCGAGTCCTTGCTGACACCTACCACCTCGTAGCCTGCACCCTGCAGTTCGCCATAGTGGTCTCTCAGACTGCACGCCTCAGCCGTGCAACCGCTGGTATTATCCTTTGGATAGAAGTACAGTACCAGCTTACGTCCTTTGTAATCACTCAGACGGATGGCCCGTCCCTGTTCGTCCTTGCCCAAAATCTCGGGCGCTTTGTCTCCAATGTTCATAGTCGTTATATTTTAAAATATCATATTCCTTCCGGTTCCCAAAGGTGCCGCTGCATATCTACATGTCCGTTAGATTTGAAGGTCACGCCTTCCTCTTCCAACAATGTCCGTTGGCGACTCCAGCCTGGCGCTGTACGTCCCTCCTTGTTCACCACCCGATGACAAGGCAGAGACGCTGCCCCGGGCGTATATCTCAATGTGCGCCCCACCATCCGCGCATGACTCGGCCATCCCGCCAATACTGCTATATGTCCGTAGGTCGTCACCATACCACGAGGAATCTGCGCTACAATGTCCAGCACATCCTTGCCAAACTTCCTCGCCTGCTCTGCCGTCATCCTGTCGGGATAGTCCTTCATACCTTTAGCTTATTTCTTCTGCAAAGAATCATTATCTTAGCTCACAACTTATATTTCCCCACGTCGCCCGGCTTGCGGATGGCTTTCCGACGGTAGCCCGGGGCAAGATTATACTCCCGTTTGAACGTCAGATAGAGATTGTTCGGCGAGCCAAGGCCCGAGCGCTTGGCCACCTCGGCGATGGACATGTCGCTCCACCGCAGCAACTGGCCGGCCATCCACACCTGATACTTCTTGCGGAAATCAATGCCGCGCATGCCCGTCAGCACGAAAATCATCGAATCGATATCAGTGAGCTTCAGCCCATAGCGGTCGGCAAAGACCTGCAGGTCCGAATTACCGGCAGTGAGATACTGCAGAAAGTCGTCGAAAATCTTGATGCCCGTCGGCTCCAGATTCCGTTTGAGTTCCGAATAGCTCACCGTGCCGTCGTCAGCATAGTGACGCTGCAGCCTGAAAGGGGTGATAAACACATTCTTTAACGGAAACTGCGGCTCAACCTTCAGTTTGCGTTCCGTATAGTTCCGAGGGATGCCACTCAGTCCGTGTGGTCTCCGCTGCCTGTACTTCCAGGCATTTCCTTGTCCGTCTCTTCCCATATCTCACAAGATTTTGGGGCAAAAATACAAAGAAAAAACGAATCCGCCAAGGTTTTTTCTCAAAAAAGGGGCAAAGATATAATCTAACACACGTGATAGAATATTAATACAAATTACAATATAATCTAACACACGTGGTAGAATATTAATACCAATTACAATATAATCTAACACATGTGGTAGAATATTAATACAAATTACATATAATCTAACACACGTGATAGAATATTAATACAAATTACAATATAATCTAACACACGTGGTAGAATATTAATACCAATTACATATAATCTAACACACGTGGTAGAATATTAATACAGCCCAATCTACGTTCCCCCCACCCCTGGGCAACAAAAAGAACTTTGAAGATTAGTGTTTTTTACGGGATTTGAGCACACGGTCAACACTACCGGCTTCGAGAAGGTAGTGTTCGGCTTCGGCATAGGGGATGCCAAGGGATTCCTGAATCATGCGGGTACCACGATCAACCAGTTTGGCATTGGTCAGTTGCATCTTCACCATGCGGTTGCCTTTGACACGGCCAAGACGAATCATGAGGGAGGTGGAAATCATGTTGAGCACCATTTTCTGTGCCGTACCACTCTTCATCCTACTGGAACCTGTGACAAACTCAGGACCGACAATGGTCTCGACGGGATAGTCGGACGCTTCAGCCAAAGGGGTATGGGGATTGCTAGTGATACAACCCGTCAACAAGCCGTGCTTGCGGGACTCTTTGACAGCACCAACCACATAAGGAGTTGTTCCAGAAGCAGCTATACCGATGACGGTGTCATCAACGGTAGGCTGATATGAGAGTATGTCCTGCCAGCCCTGCTTGGCATCGTCCTCAGCCTTCTCAACGGCATGACGCAGTGCCTCGTCGCCCCCAGCAATGACGGCAATGACCCTGTCGGCAGGAACACCGAAAGTGGGAGGCAGTTCGCTGGCATCCAACACGCCCAGTCGTCCACTGGTTCCAGCTCCTAAGTAAAAAAGCCGCCCACCACGTTTGAGACGTGGTTCGATGGCTTGTACCAAGGCCTCAATCTGTGGTATCGCCCTTTGTACAGCCTCAGCCACCAAGGCATCCTCATCATTGATATGGTGTAGCAATTCAGCGACCGACATTTGTTCGAGGTGGTTGAAATGCGAGGGCTGTTCGGTGATTTTGTCTTTATGATTCATATCCCTTTTTTTAGAAAAAGCGCCACAGGTGTTGAGTCTGTGGCGCTTTATAATTAATAAGGTGGACTTAGTCAGCCATCTTAGCCTTGATCATCTCGCGGTTGAGGCGGGCGATGTTGGCGATGGTCTCGTTCTTCGGGCAGACAGCCTCGCAAGCACGGGTGTTGGTGCAGTTACCGAAGCCGAGCTCGTCCATCTTGGCAATCATGTTCTTCACACGACGGGCAGCCTCTACGCGGCCCTGGGGAAGCAGGGCGAGCTGAGATACCTTAGACGATACGAAGAGCATGGCAGAACCGTTCTTACAAGCTGCTACGCATGCGCCACAGCCGATGCAAGAAGCACAATCCATAGCCTCGTCAGCATCCTCCTTGGGAATCAGGATAGCGTTGGCGTCCTGAGCCTGACCGGTACGGATTGTAGTATAGCCGCCTGCCTGGATAATCTTATCGAAGGCGTTGCGGTCAACCATACAGTCCTTGATAACGGGGAAGGCTGCTGAGCGCCAAGGCTCAACAGTGATGACGTCGCCATCGTTGAAACGGCGCATGTAGAGCTGACAGGTAGTAGCACCACGCTCGGTCAAGCCGTGAGGCGTACCGTTGATGTAGAGTGAGCACATACCGCAGATACCCTCGCGGC
>CAMIVY010000009.1 GCA_946402275.1 uncultured Prevotella sp. | reverse complement strand
GAGCGTCAGATTGTGGTTCTGAATGTCGACGGTTCGAGTCCGTCCGGGCACCCAAAATCAAATGCCAATTCTGTTGATTATCAACGAGTTGGCATTTATTAGTTTTAAAAATTCCCGTATTTTTCCCGTGATAGTGTTTGGATAGGTCATTTTGGGGTACAAAAAGCCCCCACCATTTCCATCATAGAAGCAACTTAAATCAAACAACAATATTGCCGATGGAATGCAGGGGCATGATCTATGCTTTCGTTCTCCAGAACTTCAGGATTGATATACCTTCATAGAGGGTCTTGCCTGTACTCTTGTGCGTAATCGACTTCAATTCTCCGATTTCGGTATACTTCCTTATCGTGTTCCGTGACATGCCGAGAAGCTTCGCCGTCTGTGCGATGGTATATCTGGCAGACAGACTTACTACTGGTTCTTCGTTTACCATAGCATTATTCAGGAATAAGAGTCTTCTGACTTCGCAAGTTCTTCCATAAGTTCCTTGTAGTTATTCAGAGCCTGTAATGGCATGAAGTCGTTTTCCGAATAGTTCTCACTTTGTGACATCTGCTTTACGGAAGCTGTAATAGCATCGCAGATAAATGCCTTTTGTTCAAGGAGTCCAGAATCTGTCTGAACCTTGGAAATCAAGTCTGCCACCTGATCTGTAACCATTACTTTCTTCATACTACGCCCTCCTTTACATTCTGAAACATTGTAGCCCTTGTTATCGTACCAGTATAGTCTGCAAGGTTGCCTATTGCAGAGCTAATGCTATCAGCAGCCTTATCGAAGTCTTCCATAAGGGACTTGGCATCTAAGTCATGTAGTGCTATACCACTATTGAGCAGTCTTTTTAACTCCGCACCACGAACTTCTAACATCGTTGCATTCAGTTTTGAGACCTGATCGAAGATATCGGTCAGATACTCTGGGAGTTGATACCCATTTCCTGTTTGTTGTGCCATACTTGAAACTGTTTAAATTAAACCTAATCTTTTTAAAGTCCGGCAGGGCTTTGCCTCGCCTTTGGTATCGCTGCTAAGGCCTGCTCCTGCCAGACAACTCATTGCTCTTAATTGTTTCTTAATGTTACTCTCTTGCGCGTCTTAATATATGAATGATAAATCTTTCTGATCCCCGTGATGAGGCTGGATGTGCCATGCTGAATGTTTCTTGTATCCATTTTTCTTTCCGTTTATACTATTCTGCAATTGTACTGTGTGAACTCACGCAGCGGTATGTCAAGTGCCTCACTGACAAACCTACGCATACTAAGTATCTCCTGCTTGGCCGACTGGACTTGGATGTTCATCTTCTTGCCGACCTCTGCAGCACTCATTCCCTGGAGATACCAGTGGAAGATTCTGTTTATCTTCTTCCTCCGCTTCTCGGTCTTGATGGACGAAAGTGCTGCCGTGACCAGTTTCTCCATTCCAGCCTGAAGCCTGCCAGTCCTGCGCTCCCTCTCGATCCTCTCCTCCATTCTCTCGCTGTCGCTGGATGACAGACAGAACTCGAATCCCTCGATGGAAGCAGTGAACGAGCGTCTTGACTTCTCCTTCATCCACTCGTACTTGATGGTCTGCATGAGGAACTTGTATGCTGCTTCTCCCGTCACATCTGTATCGTAGTACTTCAGGAACGCATCTTGAACGAGGTCATTACTGTCATCCTTATTGCCAGTGAGTGAAAGCGCAAAGGCGAAGGCCCTGCTGTAGAGATCGAGGGCATGGTCTTTGTTCCCATCGGCCACCAGCTTCTTATCTTCCGACTCGCTCGGAGCGTAGATAAAGATGAAGCCACCGCAATTCCGTGTCCGGCCAAGGCAGTTCATTGAGATAGCCGTAGGGGACATGCCGACAGCTGAGGCGGCTTTTCTTGTGGAGGGATAGGTTGCAACAAGAACCATATCCTGCGTATACTGACACACTTTATTCATGAGGTCCGTCGTTTAGAGGTTGATTCTGATATGATTGGCTTTCTTAAAGCAGCGATACTCTCCCTTTTCAGTGTCGAAGTAGCACTGGGTCGTCGGGTTCTGGTTCCCCTTTCCACTTGTTGGCGGCAGCATGCTTTCCTTCAGGGTTCCGTATGCCTCACGGATCGAGCCATCAATCTTCTGGAAATAGAACTTAACGATACGCTTCTTCATCTGGGCCTTTAGCTTGATGTTGAGCCATGCGGTCTTGAGTGCATCAGAGAGGCTCAAGCCGTTCTTTCTTACAAATTGCCAAGCAAGACTCATAACTTGCTTGAGGGTGGTCTTGAATGTTGCTTCCATATTCTTTTCTCCTATTGATTAAGTGAAACTTGTTGTTGTTTGATATTGCAAACGTACTCTAAGTATTTGACATGCGCAAATTTTGAAACTTCAAAATACTTGAATCAACTTTTATTTAACTGATTGTAACTCAGGCCGTTCTTTTATTAACTTAGATATACTATCACCAACTTCTTTATCGCGCTGGCGAATGCAACCTAATATGAAATTCTTTTCAATCTTTATCGTTATATTCGAAAAATATTACTACCTTTGCGCCATGGTTGATGAATTAACAGAAAAGATGCACTCAGAGTTCACTATCTCTAAAGAGACAGAGATATGTCATCGTGCAGGTTGTGTCTGGCTTGTGTTAGACAAAGATGCACCAAAGGAACAAGTCGAAGAACAAGCCCATGAGTACGGGATCACGTACGAGGAAGCAATGAAGTATCGTGACTACTGGAACGAAAAGAAGTAATTCTAATAAAATAACATCCTTGTGCCTGGTACTATCTGTGAAGACGTGCCAGGCTTTTTCATTCTCGTAATAAGTCCTGAATATATAAGAAAAGCCGAGGCGTTCAAACCTCGGCCGACGTTCATTTAAAAAAGCTTGCCAGTTCAGAATTTCACAATACTTAGCCGGCTTAGTATATCGTCAAACTTGTGTTGAATCTGATCCTTCTGCTTCGCCCCTGCCTTGACGAGTCCACTCTTGTACTTACGCATCAAGGAAGGATTGATATCGACGCTCTTGGCGAACTCCGTCACGTTGATGAATGGGAATGTCAGGAAGAACGCTGTCATATCATACTTGTACTCGACACGAATCTTCTCTGAATACCATTTGGGAGTGACCCCAGTACGTTCTTTCATATAAGCAGCTTGCTCATGCAGGCAAGACTCAAACTCCTGACGGGCTTCTTCCTCAGTCAGTCCGTTTCCAAACACGGGTATCTCCTGGTTCTCGGCATAAATGCTGTAGCCCCCGTCGTTTCCTTTTTCGATAATTGCCGTAATACTCTTCATGTCATTGCTCCTTAACGTTTCGTTTGTCCATTTAAACCCACCTCCCGAAAGAGGTGGGAAGCTTTCAGTGAAGCTCTTTACTTTTTCTTCAGACCTGCAGCTTTCATCATTCCGTCAAGGGTTCCCGGGGGAATCTCCTGCGTCTTGTGTCTGCCGACTGGTATGAAGTAGGGGAAGTCCGGATGCACGTATTTGTAGTGCCCTTTACCCCCTTTGATCGTCCAGCCATGCTGTTCAATCAGTCGGTAAAATTCTGAATACTTCATAGAACGCTTGTTTAAATGAACGCTGCAAAGGTAACATTTTTGTTCCATATACGCAAATTTTTTGGAAGAAAAATGCTATCTTTATGTAATATTTAACTATTCAGTCGAAATAAAACTCTGGGGTCTGCCCCTTGGCCTTCATTTCATCCAGTTCTTTCTTGATCCTGCGTTCTTCATCGTTCTGTGGCGTACGTTCTCCTCTCCACAACTTGATATACACCAAATCAGTGTCGAGGTCTGGAGAGTTTACATAGTCCTCGTACGACTCATACGTATTTCCAAAAACATCTTTATACATAGATAACGTTTCTTGTGCAAAGGTAATCATTTTTTTTGATTCAACAAAGTATTGACTCCAAATTCAACGCACTTTTGTATCACAGCAGGTACTACACTCATTCGTTCTGATGGTTACGTAGTACTTCTACCTACTTCTAAAGCATTAAAACGTGATGGGTCGATAACTGTCGGCCATACAGACAACTATCGTCTGAAAGGACTAATCTTTCGGAGAATCTGTGCATCAGTAAGGGTGTTCGCCCTTGGATAGAACGTATTGGCGAGTGCATCGAAGATATCCGGTGACCGCTTCAGGCGCTTCTTGATATCGTCTTTCGACTCCATTATTATTCGTCCGTCACTCTGGAACTTCCAATGAATCTCCGTAGCTTCCTCAGCAAGCAACGTATTTGGTGGCAGGGCAGGATAATACCCGTTCTTGGGATTCAGCCACTCACGAACTCTCCAGTACAGATATGCCCGCATATTTACGAACTCAAATTGATGCGTTTTGTCATGGAGATTCCTTGCATTCTCCGAGAACTTGCAGGAATAGACGTTATGGTACTCCAGTTCCCTAAGACGTGAATATACTCCGGCACCTTCACCTATGGTATCTATGAAAGCCTTGTCGCGCTTCTTGTCTGTCATGGCATTTATAATCATACCCACTACGTGCATGTGATCGGCTACGCCTCCAGATTGATGCGTCTTTATTTCTGAAACGAAGTGGTCATATCGAGGAACGAGAACGCTGCTATCCCTGCCCATTCCTGCTACGTCCACCCCAAGTAAACATGCTTTGTTGGGCTTGTAGGATTTAGCCTTCAATTCTTTCCATCTTTCGTTAGCCATCTCAATCCATTCGTAAGGGATAAGCACATCTTCACCTACTCTGGGGAACATCCCAAGCACCTTGACACGAAAAAGATCGTTAGGGCGGTATAACTTGCCCTCCCATTCGAAATCTCCTTGGCCAATATCATAATCCGACTTGCTTACTTGTGAACACCAGTTCAGCACTTTGTCCTTCACCCACTCATAGTTTACCTGCCCTGGTATAACTTCCTTCTTCCGTATGACGTTCTCTGCATTTAGGGAGTTAAGCCGGAACTTCTTGAATCGGTCAGACTTCATTGCCCGTGCCGCATAGCCAGTCGTGACATTTGGATTGAAGACGATAAGTAGTCTCGAGTTGCCTTGCAGGTTTCCTTCTATGGCGTTGAAAACGGTCTCGGACATACCTGAAGCCTCCGTCACGACAAACATCGTATTTACAGCATGGAATCCCGACCATGCTTCCGTGTTGTCATCAGAGGACTTGAAACCAGTAAGGAACCATTCGTCATAGTTCGTCTTGATCCCCTTCGCAAGCAGCCTACCTGGCAGGACTCCATCACCTGCATTTCTGAAGAGACGGGATATCTCTGGAATCATAATCACATCGACCTGCCTTCCAGTAGGCGCCGTCATGGCGACCTTTGTATTGCCGACCAAGTTTCCTGACTTATCGAATCTGGGGGTCAGGTAGAGAAAGCACATAGCGGCTACTGCAGCAACGAAGTCTTTACCCCGTGCCGTTCCACTGGCTACTGCGGTCATTGGATTGTGCTGAACCGAAGATAGTATAGCCTGCTGTTCCTTGTCAAGCTTTGCTTTCAGGACCTCTGCGGCAAACTTATTCCAGTCCTCCCGCCACTCGCGCATTTTCCGGTGTGCCTTTTCTCTCCTGGTCTCTACCATCAGTCAACTTCCTGCATCAGTTTCTCAAAACTGCTGACTGTCACATCATGTTCTGACTTCTCGACGTAACCACGACTTTTACCCTTCGTCTTCAGGATGAAAAAGACTGCGTTCATGTCACCGCGTGAGACTGCGGCACGCAACTGAGACTCGGCCAAATCAATGAAACTTTCATCTACATCTTCTATTGCCTGGCGAAACTCCTCATTCTGGAGCCATCTGTAATAGGTGGTGCGACTCTTGATATTAGCCTGTTCACAAGCAGCAGAAACGTTTCCTGCCACTTTCTCGAAGACCTCAAGAAACTTCTTCTGGCTCTGGGTCAACTTACTACGATCATCTGTTTTCTTTGCCATTTCTTCAATTATTTGGTGGGAACTATTCGCAATGAGGCCCTGCGTGTATCTGCAGGGCACAATATAATATCAACAAAACATTTCTACGTACCTTCTTTTCATCTTCGTGCCAAGCCTTGCCTTGATATCTGGCAATGGGTCGTTAACGAGCTGCTTGATACGTAAATACGGAAGGTTCAGGCCTCCTGCCTTAAACACTTCCATGGTAGCGGCTATTCGTGGGTTGCATTCCATCAGGACCGGCACCCCTTCAGAGTCGTATCGGAAATCGAAGTCCGCATTGCCATCCAGTCCTAATGCTTCTGTGAGCCGTGTCACTATCTCATAAGCTCGTGTGTCCTCGAACAATACCGCGCTTTGGGGAATAGAAGCAACGATGGTTTCACTTCTCCGTCCACACATATAGAGCACATTGCCGTGATCTGCAAGGATATCGACGGAGAACTCTCCACCAGTCAGGCACTCCATGGCCATCATTTCGGGCATATCAGACTCTTTCTCACTCAGGATAGCCCGAAGCTCGTCATAGGTGGTGTAGAGTGAATTGGGCTTTTCCCCGAATAGGATATCAAAACGTGACTTCTCAGGGTCAATGATTCTGACTCCCCTGCTTCCGCTCAACTGGGTCGCCTTTATGCACACCGCATGGTTAGGATAACCGATGTACTCCAGGGCTTCGTCAAACTCCTCCAGACTTCTGATTGCATGATACTTGGGTGTTGGTATGTCGTGGGCACGCATAAACTCATATAGTCGTAGTTTGCTGAGGCACGTGATTACTGCATCGGCACTACCGACGGACACCTGCGTACCATCCACCTGAAACTTATCTTGGCTTCCGATTAGCAATGGAAGTTCTGCAGACATCGATGGCAGTAGCACATCGACGTGCTCCTGATGACATATAGCCAGTAGGGAATCGATGTAGCCTACATCAGACACCTTGGGGACCTTATACACCACGTCCACCATCTGCTCGATAGTGGCGTCTTCATCGCAATCGACTCCAATGATCCTGATATCCCGCTCTCCGTTTTCACGAAGGCAGCGAAACAGCCCTGGCGTGAACTGGGCGCCAGCAGCTGTTACCATGACTGTCAAATTTCGTAGTTTCCTCATAATCCTTCAAATAAATCTCCTTGGGCAAGTTGATTCGCCTCTTCTTTTGTGCAGCTCAGATTCTCCACAAGAGGCTTAGAATGGTCACCGCCAAGTTCATAGGCAAGTTTCCGCATCTCCTGCTCGTTAGGCATCAGCCTTGCGTTGCAGATTTTCGACGCTTCATTATAGAAGTAATCACGACCACGCCCCATTGCCTTCCCTCGGTGAGTGTGATTGTCGTAGGCATAATCAGGAATCTCATACTGCTTCGTCTCGTTCTCTGCCCAAAAGACGGTTATCGCCAAATCCACATACCTTGACTTATGCGCATGGACGAGGTGTAAGACAGCCTGAGTGAACGGCAGCTTTTCTGGCAGGTGCTTCTCTTTTAGTGACACCAGATAGTCATAGGTGGCTTTGAGATTGACGACTGCCATATTCACGTATGGATCGCCAAGGCCTACATCCTCACACGACATAATTAGCATACGTTTCCACGCATACTTTTGGTAACCACTTTCGTAAAGTTCCACAGCCCAGAACATCGCCTGCTTCTCGTCACAGCGACGGATGGCCTTCTGAAATGCACTTGCAACCTCGAAGAAGTTGTATCCGTGCTTTGTCCTTAAATCATAATTGCTCATAATCTTACTGTTACATTTAATTGTTACGCATCATAAAGTTACGGCAAATAGATGATATGCGCAAATTTTGAAACTCAGTTTAACTGATATCCGCTAAAAAGGTATCTTCAGCGTCCTTTGGTACGGATGTTTTCGTTTAGCAAGGCTTGTGTCATGCTTCATCTGGATGGCCTCACCAAATGACTGACGGAGGAATAGGGTATCTTCCTTCTCCTGCTCAATAGTCCTGTAATTGGAGCAGCCTCCAAGATTGTGGAATGCTTTTTCTCCGAGTTCTGCAAACCGCTCGTCACACCATAGCATACGATGGTGGTATGCGTTGAGGCCGCAAATCCAGTAGTCTTCACTCACCACTGCTTTCTCCGAGAAGAACAACTTGCTCCCTTCCAGAATCCCCATAGAGCCGTTCAGAATACCAGTCAGCCGTATCGGCTTATGATCTACGTACTGGAGAGGGTTGCGTTGCTTACTGAAGCCAAAGAGAAAGCACCCAGCCAGTTTCGCCATATTGCCGACATACTGAATGACGTCATAGGCTTCATCCGCATCCATTGGCACCTTCTCGCCCTTCTCGACATACAGCCTTTGGATATACTTGATGTCATCGTCTATCTGATAGTGATTACCACACCTCTCGAGTATAAACTGGCGCTTCCGTGCAAGTCCTTTCAACGAGTCGGGATGGGTAAGTATCGGCATACCGGGATTGTACTCTGCGTAGGCAGCAGCCTCACTCTCTGGTACACATAGTGTGGCATTCTTCACGCAGTGCTTGGTTATCACCCTATCTGCTCGCCCCATGGACGGAATGACTATTTTAATATCTATTGCCATTATTCAATGCCTTTCTCAGCTGCTCGACTGTTATCACCATACCCTCGCCCATGCGAGAACACTTGTATGACTGTTGCTTCGTTATTCCGAGTGCAGTCTTCAGGAATGATGTATCGGTGTCGTTAGTAGAGATAATCACCACGGCATCGTAATTCTCCGAGAACTTGGGCACTATCGGATAGTCGCAGTTGCTGTTGTTTATGGAGTTGAACTTTTTCTGAAAATCATCTTTCCAGAACTTCAGCAGCTCTGACTCTTGAAAACCGATATCCTTCAGCCAGTCGAAGTTGAAGGACTGCTGCAGTATGTCTGTGTCCCAGCGTCCAGTGTTCTTGTTTAGCCTTACGTTCAGTTCCTTCTCTTCGTCCAAAGAGAGATTGACAAAGACACACGGCACCTTCGTATATCCCAAGTCTTCCTTGGCCACCACTACGCGCTGGTGACCGCCGACAATGACGTTAAGCCTCTCTGGATTTCGATTCACGATGACTGGTTCTGCAAATCCGAACTTCTGCAAACTGGCCTTGATGTGCATCCGGTCCTCGTCGGTGATCCTCCGTGGATTGTAGTCTGCAGGGATGAGGCTGTCAACGTCAAGGTACTCCACATTCATTCCGGCAAATTCAGTCTGCGGCTTCAATGCTCCTGGTTTCTTGTTGCCCTTCTTTCCTGGCATAATTATATCGTCATTTTTTGAACATAGAACTTTTCGGCATACTGGGTGCCGTTCTCCAAGCCACGAATTTCGGCCAGTTTCTTGATCCCTGCCTCGTTAAGAGGGGACGGATATTGGCGAATCTGGGTAGAATAGAGGTCGAACAACTTGATCTTCTTCTCGATGTTGTCTGTGATATCGTGATAGACGGCACCGCCTTTTATGTCGCTCTGACTGCTCAGAATGAATGGGTATTCATAGAGAGCCACGAACTTGGGAGAAAAGCCCTCACGAGGCCTGAGTGAAGCCATAGCGCACTCATACATTTTTATGTGGTCCTGATGGTGGCTTCGATAGTTGATGAATACCTCGTCTGGCTTGAAGATATCAATGACATTGTCTATCTTCGATATTATCTCTCGAGAAGGAACTGCATCGAGCATTGCGTCCATATTCTGCACAATATAGTCACAATCTGCCCCAAGGATTTCACTCACACTCCCAAACTCCGCCATACGTACATTGAAGTCCTGACGATTCTGGGGATTCAATGTCATTGTGGTCATATCGCAGCCTATGGTGCCGACCAGAATGAAGATATCTGCACCGAGTTCTTTCTGGTGCAACAAGTAGCCACCACAGCCGAGGACTTCATCATCGGCATGTGGGGCAATTACTAAGATTTGTTTTCGTGCCATATCACTTGCTTTTTAATGTTATTACTACGTAGAGATACAGCAACAGAAATCTGGTCCTTTCGTCCGATACTTGCTGCGTGCATCTTCACACGCTTGGCTGCAAATATATAAAAATCTGCTATATTGCACACATTTTGATGCAAATTTAACGTATTTTTATTCGGTTTGTTCCATTTCGTGCGGAATCTCCACGTTCTTTGTTCCACTTTATGATTGCAAATACTTATGATACAGGAGCTGCCTGCACTTGCCAATCTCTGCTTCGGTGTCGATGCCAATACCTGAATAGAAACCAGCATGTCCGTTGAGGCTGTCGCTTGCTATTTCCATCGTTCTTCGTTCATCCTTTGTGAAGCCCATACGGAATGTCCTGAATATCGCAAGTGCCCGCTTGAGTTCTCCTGCAGATAGCAGCTGGATTGCTTTTTCTGTCTTCGTCTGTTTCATTTCCTGGTCCTCCAAATAAAAAGTATGGCTGCTCCTGCCCTATATTCACATACTGGAGAGGAGAGCCATACCGAAGAAACGTTTTGTCCCATATTACATGATCTTCTCCAGTAAGTAATCATACTTATGGCAGATTGTCGCAGTCTGCATATAGTAATAACGCTTACCATCGCTCTCTTTGATGTTCCTGAACCACGGGGTGGCAACAACGACCTCCTTGTCTTTATAGCCTACCATCACACCGCAGTCCCGGTCTTCCTTATCCTGCTTGATGCAGGTGCGGTCAATAACTAACTCCTTCTGTTCGCAGAGGGTAATAAACTTGCTCCTCATGTCCTCCATCGAGGTGCATTCCGTGTTGCTTCTAAGATTGATAGTCTTCATTGTCTGAATGCTTTTGATTGTTAATACTGTTGTTTGATTCACATTGCAAACGTATTCTAAGTATTTGACATGCGCAAGTTTATCAACTTATATTATCTTTTGTCAACTACAATTTAACTGATGGTAACTCAGGGATATCTTGATGATCTATATTACCAAAGTTTTCAAGTTTACATTTCCTTTCTATGTAAGCATCACATTTGCGTAGTGAATAACTAATCAGTTCGTCTTTATAACTCTCCCAAAACTGTTCCCATGGAGCAGAAAAAATTATGTTACAACTTTTTACACATATTTCCACGTAACGAATAGTATTATTATCTTTTAAAAATTCATATAAATCGTCAAATAATTCAGCTCCATATTTTTGTTTCGTTTTATCACAAAATCCTTTTGGTAATGTTATTAATCTATCTTCCTCATGTACCAAGTCATCTGGCTCATACTCTAATAAGCTAACGACACTATTTTTATCTTTAAACATAAAGTTATAAAAATTATTGTCACTCAACGTATTGAATGGAATCGCATAAATACCACTTTTCTTATACCATCCATTTACGAAGACATGTTTTGCGTTTTGGTCCCATTTAAAAGTGGGATTGAAAGGACTCATTAAAATGCCTTTATAGTTAAGCGCAAATCGTACAGCAAGATTGCCCATTTTATAATTCTTGGCTATATAATTGTAGCCAAAAACGAGCCTATCGCGTAGCCTTGGATAAATAAAACTAATAAGTGACTCGTAATTTTCTTTGGCTAACTCCATGCCAAGTTGTGTAGCCATTTTACTGGGGTCTACATTGATACCAACTCGTGGCAAGTCAAGCCTATCAGCATCAAAGCATACGTCAATAGTAGGATCGCCTGTTTTATGAGTGTCAGCGTGAAGTGCACAAGCAGTCTTTAACTTATCAATCTGCTCGTTTGTTAGATCGATAAGATAAGTGTTTCGTATTAAATCAATAAACTCTGGTACCCTTTTCCCGTGGCCCGGGTCATCATAATCTTTTTTTCTTTCTATATCATGCAAATAAGCGAACCAATGCACGACATCATTATCAACACCTTCTGTTCTTTCTGCCATTAATCCACCAAAGGCTTCAACATTTCGCATGTGTGTAAAGTCGTGGTTCATACATTGAATCCGTATAATAGGACACCAATCATTGACAAACTTCCTTAAATTCAATTCATTCATAATAATTATCTTTTACGTTAATACTTTGTTTTTTGCACGTGCGCACGAGGAGTGTTTCAAGTGTTCCATCATGTCGAGTCGTTTTCTTGCCCGTCAAAGACATCAACCTTAAATCCCAAACTGCGTAGTTCGTTGATTCTGTACTCCTGCAGTGGTCTTGCTTTCCCGCCTTGTCTTTTGCACTCAACGAAAGAGGCCACACCATCCTTCAGCAGTAGCAAATCAGGAATCCCTGGTTTGTTGGTCAGGATGAGCTTCACTACGAGGAACCCATCACGTTCATATCTACGGATCAACTTCGCCTGAACCTTACTTTCCAGTTGTGTCCCTGTCTTACTCATAACAATACCCACTTGAACCCGTTACTATAATTTATCTGACCTTTTAGGCATCGGCTGATGGACTGCTGGCATGTGCCAGTCATTCTCGATGCTTCACTCTGACTTGAGAACTTGGCAATGAGTTTCCCATCAAGCGAGCACTGGCCAATCTCTCGGCCTGCCACCCGTCCAACCTTCCGTTTTTCAATACCAGAACCATAGTTAGTATTCTCCTTAATGGAACACCATTCGAGATTATCGGCCCGATTGTCAGTTTTGACTTCATTGATATGGTTAACTATCAGGTTCTCGTCATCACATTCTATGAATGCCTCGGCGACAAGCCGATGAACATACTTCTTTATACATTTTCCATTGTCATGCAATCCAACCACCAGATATCGTCCATCAAAACGTTGTGCTATTATTTTAGCAGGCTTTTGCCACCAGTTTTTCCTCTTTAGACGGACTAAACGCGGACAATGCCTCACTCTTCCATAGGAGGAAACCTGATATGTATTCCTGTAACCAACCACGTCCCGCCATTCTTCACGTGGCAGCTGCTGGTCGAGTAGATTCTTCCAGTATTCCATTAGCTCTATTTTTGTCGATTTCTCAGGGCCTTACCATAATAGGAGAGTGTGAAGTCCTGTTTCCCGTGAACTGCATTTAGTATCTCAGTCTCAATCCCGAAGTCACCGCAAAGGAAATACACTTCTGCAGCATCCTTTCGCTCCTTGCTGACAAGACGATTGCGCCCTTGCTCATATGATAGGTAAGAGAACTCAAACGAGAAGAATATCAGAGCGTCTGCAGAGTCAAGCCGCACTCCTTCTCGTGCCTTCCTAACTTGACTGATGAACACCTTATCGGTTGAGGCTTGAAACTCTTCGGGGCTCTCAGTCCAATTCGGAAAGGCATTCTTCAGTAGGTCAAACTCAGACTGATATGTGTAGAATATGGCGACTTTCTTGCCGGCAAACATCCGTCGGATATATTCTGCCTTGTTTGTGTCAAGAATCAGGTGAGTACCATCTTCTGCTATGACTGTTCCACTTGACAACTGATGCAGTTTACTTAGGAGCTTGGCTGGTGTATCACCGAGAACGGTCCTCCCGTTGAGGCTGATAACTCTGTCTTTTTGGAGTTGACGGAAATAGATGGCTGTTTCCTGCTTCATCGGAACTGTCAATGTATGCTCGACGATGTTTGTAGAGAAGCCTGCATCTTCCTGACTGAACGACACGAAGATAGTTGCTGTCAGCTCGTCAATCTTATGCTTGTCTGCCGTTGAGTAGTCGTTAATCATATAGCCGTTTACCATTCGCTGCCGTTTGAGAACGAAGTCATTCGCCCATTTGTAGAACGTTGTATAGGCAGCAAATGGCGAATAATCACATATCCAGAACTGATGATACAACTGCGAATAACTTTCAGGAGAGGGAGTACCGGACAAATATAGCACTGGCTTGCCCTTGGCAACCTTTTTGACGGCCTTTGCCCGCTTGCTTGGTTTGGGATAGGCGCCTAAAGAATGGGCCTCGTCACAGACGACCAAATCATATTTGCCGACGCACTTGTGAACTGATTCATAATTAATAACCTCCAGTTCATAATTTGGATTCAGTGCCCTATAGTCATCCTCGACGCTTTTCTTCGCCTTGATCTTCGTGATGAAGAGAACGGATTTTACACCGAGTTTATCTGCAGCAGCAAGAGCAGTGAGCGACTTGCCTGTCCTACACTCCATCGACAGATAGCAGATTTTCTTCTCACGCAGCAATGTCGCTGCACTTGTCGATATTCTTTCCTGGTAATCTCTAAGCTGTATCATATTCACTACTTTATATCCGGATGTACCTTAATGTGCGAAGCACGTATCTCTTCAATGATGCTCATATTTTCAGCCTCTTTCTCTCTGCGCTTGGCTTGGCTTATGAGAGCTTTGGCACGTTTGTGTTTCTCGTATGCCAATTCGATAGCAATAATGAGGCTACACACACTCCGTTCAGGAATGCGAATCACTTCACTGCCTAAATTGACTATGAGGAAATCTTCTTCATAGGTTGCAGTACATTTCATCATATAATTCGATTCTTGCTTCATCAGATAAACAAAAGCCAAAATTTAGTTTTGGCCCCCGTTAGGGGGAATCCCCCTTTAGGGGGTATGGGGGTAAATAAACAATAACTAGTACTTAGTCTTATATATAGTCTTTTAGTCTGCTCATTTGAGCAAATGGGTCTGCTCATTTGGGCAAACCCTACGAGGGGTCTGCTCATTTGGGCAAATGGTATCGTTTTTCTACTTTCTGTCATAGGCATATTCCATATTGAATTTGTTCAGATAACTATCGAAGATTTTAAACTCACCATCTTCTTCAGCAAGAAAATACTGGAGAATCTTATTGGGCTTTATCGAGCCTTTCAGGATATCGTCTGCATAAGCCAAGAAAGCGTGATTTATTGCCTGGTCGGAATGTAGTAACAGCAACTTTCCTATCTTGTCTCTGACTCCATTCGTATTGCTCAATTCCGTCGTTTTCTTCAATCGGTTTGGCTTCTCTTCTGTCAGTTTTCCTTCGTTATACATCCTGATTCGCTCATTATAAGTATCTTCAAGTCGTTGACGTGTTGCATTGATTGAATCACTATTATTCTGAGAATCTTTCGTTGAGGCCTTCGTGACTTGCTTTTGACGTCCTGCATGGTAGGAACACCATCGTCTAAACGAAGAATCTGTGTCATCGATTATTTGGCTCAGTACTTCTGGATTCTTCAGGGTGGAGAAATCCACAAAGTAACTGCGATACCGGCCCTCATTGTTGCTTCGTGTGAAGACTCTCAGGAATCCCAGATCGATGAATTTCTGAGTGTACTTCTCTTGCTGTCGTCGAGAGACCTTGGTCGTTTTCTGAATCTTATGTATCGGGTACGTGAACTCGATATACCCTTTCCAGATTGCAGTCATAACGAGCCAGTCAAAGAAGACTATGCCATCATTACTGTCAAACTTATAATGGCCTATGCGACTCGGAAATGTTGCAACTGGGCATGATGGTTCAGTCTTCATGGCGGACCTCCTTCCTGGCTGCACAATCGAGCGCATTGCGGCACAATATGGTGCCTATAGTTTGAACAATCAGTAACGTAAACATCCTTGGAACTCAATCAATAAGATACAGGGTATAAGAGAATAGTCTTACGCGTTTCCTCTTTTTGTCACATCGCTTTTCTTATAGAATGGCTTGCTGCCAATCTTATAAGCAGGAATCAGGACACCCATTTTCTTCCATCGCCACAGAGTTCCCTTACTCACGTTGAGGCGCTTTGCTGTTTCATCCAACGACAGATACTCATCGTCAGAAGCTTCCCCAGCCTTGGAGTTCAGCAGTTCTTCACCCCACTCGAGGAACATTTCTTTGAGGTCTGCGCCAGTCACAACTAACTGGACGTTGGCCCCTGATTTAATCAACTCTGGTATATTCATACTTTTGCTCATTTTGATGATTTATGGGAGCAAAAGTATTAAATTTATTTGTTTTTCAAATAGATCGTCTTTTCTAAGAATTTCTGCAAATATTATTAGAATTTTAAGAATCTAAACAGACCTCATTTCAAGACGGATTTGATAGATTCTTCGTACTCAGAACACTTGTTTTCCCACTTTGTTGGGAGGCTGGCCAGATAGTTACTTACGGTCTTCTGCCCCTTGATAATTGGAAACTCATTGCGTATCATCGTTGATGACGGATGATCGACCAGTATGTTGACCCTGCAGGCTGCAACTATTACGCACATTGCCTGCTTCTCGTCGTCGAGATTGTCGATGATATCATGCAGGCACTTGCTAACCTTTTCCGCATCCATCCCTTTCGCAACGTAGTCCTTGAAGTCTTTGCTATCTTCTTTGCGGCCTCCTTTACTGGTGCCTGCCTTATCATTATTTCGCAAGGCGAGAATCTTCCTCTTTATGATTTCAAGAACGATTAGATTGATAGCTGCATCGCTGGCCATTCGAAGCATATCAGAATCATCTTTCCACGCGAACAGCACTTCAGCGATATTGTTCAACGAAGCAGAACTGAACGAGAACAACTGCGAGTAACTTTGGACTTCATTTTTCCAATAATCTCGTTGAGTACGATATAAATCGTCTTTTTCTTCCTTATCTAAAGGTTTGCTGATGTTGTCAATGTAATCAATCGTTCTACTTGCTTCAAGGTAACATTTGTGAATCAAAGAAACGAAATCCATGAAAGAACTAAGACTATCAAACGAGTCTCTATATTTCATTAGAATGGCCATGGATTTACTGTCATTCTTCTGCAATTCTTGTAAATTCGATTCTGCCTGTTTCATCACTCAATGCTTTTAATGACATCCTTCAACATTTCATCATCGATATTGCGATATCTGGCGAATGCTCTACTGCCTTCAGCGTGTCCACTCATTTTCCCTACAATGTTAGGGTCCTTGACTTGCTTGTATGCTGCACCGACAAAAGTCCTTCTAGCCATGTGTGAACTGGCGATATCGCAGATTCTTTTCGACTCTGTCTCACCAGTCAGCGAGTTTCTTACCTGAACTATCCTGGTTATGCCGACAATCTGTAATACGTGCTTGATTGAATCATTGAATTTGTCCGCAGAAATAAAGGGGAACAACCTGCCTTTCTTGTCTGTTCCAGAATACTGCTGAACTAACTTCAATGCACGTTTGCCTAATGGAATTCTGGCCTTGGCCGGCACATCCTCGTCTTTCGTTTTGTTAGGAACGTACTCGAGAACCCCATCGGTGATGTTGGCTGACGTCAGTCTCATTAGGTCGCCAACACGGCACCCAATCAAACACTGGAAGATGAAAATGTCGCGCTGCACGTTGAGGCTTCCAAGACTCGACTCTGGAATCTTTTTCTTTTCTTCGTCGGACAACTGTTCCCACAGCATTCTAAGGTCTGCATCAGCAATCTGGTTTCTCTCGTCTATTGTGAGATAATAGGGGACACCATATTTCTCTACTCCGATGGTAATCCCATCAAAGGGCCGGTTCTTAGTCCTGCCAGTTTCATACAGCCAGAGGAAAAAGGCCTTCAACTTTTTCTTGAGCTTGACAATGGTGTTTTCGCCGCGCTTGTGTAGTTTCTGCGTCTTATGCTTGCTACTTATCTCTACGGGGTACTCACTCAACAACTTCTCGTACAACTTCGGATATTGGGTGGCCAGATCGTACTCGTTCCTCATGTAATCTTCGAAGTCCTCGATATCTTCACGTCCAACTTTGTTGAAGTCCCAGCTAAAGTCTTTCTTATCCTTGACCATTTCGCGTACGAACAGCTCATATCTTGCAAGTGAACGCATTAGGACCCGAAAGGCTTTCGTGTGCTCTGCAGAAAATTGCTTCTTGGTAATGTATTCCTCCATCAGAGAATAGAAGCTTTTCCGGGCTTCACGTTCTGCAAATGGCAGGTATTTCTCAGGATTATGGAATCGGTCTATCTGTTCAGCCAGCCACTCACTGGAGATACTTTCCCTGGCATCCTTGTCTAAGGCTTCATAGGCAGTACCTATGAACTTCCTGATCCCGTCTATCTTATCCTTCTGCTCCCGATTGTATTTCACATCTTCGGTCTCGAGCCTGGCCGATATCACTATCTCACCGCTCTTTCGTATCGAGTAACCACATTTCTCGGCTTCTTCCAAAGTGACGGATTCAACCTTGTCAGGGATATTGATACCAGTTTTCCTTGTTGCTGTCCGGTTTACGAAATATCTGAAATACTTCGGAGTGATGAACACACCACTCTTGCCATATACGTCGAACTTGCTCCCCCTGAAGAAGCGAATCAGCACTTCACTACGCTGGGTTTCTTTCTGCATCTTAGCAGACAATCGTAAATCTATCTGAGCCATATATAAATAACATCCGAGTGCAAAGATACAAAATTCCCGTGAAATTCCCGTATTTTTCCCGTGATTTGTGTGCCAAAATGCAATTTTTTATAATCAGATGGAATTTTAGACCTCTCCAAAACTCCTATATACACTCACATTCTCAAATATCCTATTAAAAATGATTTTTCCGAAAGTGTGCCGTCCGGGCACCCAAGAAGGTTAAACACCGAAAATGCCGGAAATCCCTGTAAATCAGCAGGATTTCCGGTTTTTCATAGGCAGGAATTTGATTTCCATTTTTGGTTATCAGTTCCAAATTTGAAACGAAAATTGGCGCAAAATTGGCGCAAAAATGACGCAAAATACAAAAATTGGCGAAAAATTGGCGCAGAAATGGCGTGATTATTAGAAGGAAAAACACGCCACAACAAACCAACGTCGTTGATGACGTTATGAAGCAGCGCTAATAATCTTCCATATTCTCATTTTTTAGTAGTCTTAAGGACGTTATTATACCAACATCGCAAAATTACACAAAAAATTCTAAAAAAAACACAACCCACGCTAAAAACAACGTTTTTTATTTATTATTTAACAACTTTTCTTCTGATATCAGTAAATATATAAATTTGCAAGGGTTATCCATCGTTACATGAAGAGGGTGTGTCACTTCAAAATGACACACCCTCTTATACCATAATAAATAATATCACTTTTGAGACCTCAATTCCTCTAACTTCTTTAAGGCTTCATTAAATAACGACTTCCCTTCCATATCCTGGAACTTCACTAACACACGACACTCTGTGTCAATGTAGGCACTAACGTTCACCTCGTCATTATCCTCCATGCCAAATCCATCCTCGTCAGCAAAATATCTCCCATCAGGGTACAACATCCACTCGACACGAGCCACACCGTCCTTATAATCCTCAACGCCGAAATAGTAACACGCTTGCAGTCTATAAGCATCGCCATTATGCTCAAGTTGGCTAACGTTATCCCAGTCGATATCATCTTTAGTAAAGCCAACAAGAGTACCATCTGGTTCGGAGATAGGATATGCTTTCTTTAAAGACGTATTGACGATAAATGATTGTTTGTTACTGTATGACTTGCTTGTGAACCGAAGCATGCCGCAGCCCATATCTCTATGATGGTAATCAGCTTCCTCATCACCTTTATCCAGTTCTGCCATCAATTCTTCATAGGTAGGGTTCAACCTCCAACGTTGGGCATCCTTTTCTTCACGGGCATTAATATTTTTCATGCTTTCCAATCCCCACTCACGTGATCGGGTCAGATATCTGCACAATTCCTCACCGGTTATCAGTCCAGGAACTGGCTCAATTTTTTTGTTTTTCCAGACAAACTTATACCCTTCAGAAGCAATCATTGCATCACGACGTTTCCTGTGTTGCATATCCAATTGATAGAAAGCCCGTTGCAAGAACTCACTATTTACAGCATCTTTATGTGTTATATCATCCCATCCCCAGTGAAAAGATGGTCGCGTCCATTTGCCGTGAAGAAATCCAAGCATGTTTTCGCTGTCATCACCTAACGCAAAGACACAATTCAAATCTGTCAATACACTAGCTGGGTATTGGGTGCTGTCAGACAAATCAATGACCTTTTCGCCATTGTCATCCTGGGGCATGGCTTTTTTACGAAATAAATCTAACAAACTCATACGCAATCTATATCTATAGAACGTTCAGAACCGATGGTTTATTGTACAACAATGGTATCAACGGCTAATATCAGATTCTCTCCGGCGAGTATTTGAAGTCGTTCCACATCGGATGGGCTCAGATGAAGATCTCCGTTATTCCTTATATAGTTGAATAGCCATTTGGCACCATTTTTAGTCAGACATGCTTGTTTATCAGCTTTCAGATAATAATATGCGGCCTTTTCATCATCCTTCATATCGTATCCTCTTTTACCTGTATAAGTCTCAGCAAGTACATTATTAACCCAAGGAATTTTATCTGTTAGTGCGGCAAGTTTTTCAATACTTGGTTTCATTGCTCCTCGCCAGTCAGGGATGCATAATAGCAGTTCGCCCAAGCTGCTCCCATTCTCCGCAGCAAATTCGAATAGACGTTTGGCCTCCAAACTATCACCATTTTCCAAAACAGAAATTCCTTTTATCGCATAGCCATCAGGAGAGCCGTTTGCAACAAGGCCTTCAAGAAGAGTCTGTGCTTCATCCGTTTGTTTCTGCTCAAACTTCTCTACACAGTCTATGAGAAGATTGAATTCAGAATTTTTAGGCAAACTGTCCAGATATTCCTCCATCCGATTAATACCTCTATAGTCATCGGCCAGAGACGCCATGCTTAGCATTCCTATGAAATCCCGTTTGACACCATTTCCATCCCTATAACAATCTGCTAGTTTGCGATATGCTAGGCCGTCGCCCCACTTGGCTTTTTCCAATAGAGCCTGAAACTCACTGTCAGGTGGCATGTTGGGGTGTTCAATAGTCCCCTCCTCTAATACAAACTGGTCCGCACAACTTGTCAACGCCACTATAATTATCAGATATAGACACTTTCTCATATGCTTTACCTTTCTATTTCACGATTTCACCTTTTCCATTCACAATCACCTTGTCATAGTTTGTCGAGGTACAGAGATAGAGATCATGGTCAATGGCTTCTATTTCTTTGTAAAGGGGCATCATCACCACATGGCCATCAGCCGTCATCAGCCCTTCATAACTATCTCCAGCAACGTATGCTCTAAGCCTTGCTGTAGCAGTAGGATGATATGCTACCATCTCTGAGGACTCTTTAACCTCACCATCATCAGAGACTTCCTCCGAAACAGAGCGTCGATAGAGTATTTCGTCCTTTTCGTACTCCAACGTGCGAACACTTGCAATATAGAAGTCATTGATAAGCGTCCCATTCATATCATACTTTCTCATCGTATGATCTGGCATCGTTACGTCAATGGTACCTTCATCAATATATATCGACCCCTTCATGTGTGGAATAATTGGTACAAGGTTCTTGTTGAATACAGCCATTTCATCTCCCTTCTTGACACTCCATAACCTATAATTATCCATTGAGGTAATGAAACTATATTCCTGAGGCAGAACCATTTCTCCTTTCTTATTCATAAGACCATACAGTTCTCCGTCGTTTGTAGTAATAAGACAATAACCGCCATGGAATAGCAAACCTTCCATTTCCGGCTTATATGCTGTCACATTGTCAATAATGGTTTTTCCTGTTCCATCAATGAACTTAATGGAGCCATTCTCTTCTACGCTTGCTAAACCTTCTGAGAAAACCCAGGCATGATTAAATTTGGCGGGAACGACAACGTCACCCGTATTTTTGTTGAAATATCCGCGTTTCTCGCCGTCACAGAAACAAACAAGCGAGTCCGCTCCTCTAGGCATCGCAATCCATGAAAGATTCCTTAATGGTCTCTCCTTTGTTTGACTATTGAACACATAATTCTTGCCAAGACCACTGTCATGATAGTAGATATTCTTGGCTATAAACTCAGATCTGGGACAGTCGGGATCATAACAATGGGTATCTTTATAATACTTGTCATATACAGTATCACAGAGTGAATAAACGAAGACCACGGCTAAAATTCCCAGCACAATTGAGGTACACGTCGCGAACAACCGCCACAAGCACCAAGCATAGAAACCGTCTTTTTTGTACCCAAATAGACCGAAGAACCATTCCATCGACTGACATACGCCCTTCCACATTACTGAGAAGAATAATTTTGCTGATACCCTTTTCATTTTCGCCAATATTTTGATATTTGTTAATGTCCTTACAAACAAAAAGAGCCACCGAAGCAGCTCTTTCTAACATCAAACATCAAAAAATTACTGTCTTATTTTGAATCCAAGCTTCACAATTAGTTTCAGCGTACCGATAGAAGTATTACGGTCGTACTCTTTTTCTTCTTCAGGAAGATCCTCGTATGGTACAAGGCATGGATGAGTTTTCAATTCATCATTGCGTTGCTCACCATACTTCCATCCTTGCTTGATACGAGTTTCTGCCCATACCTCATGTACGTTCTTTGACATCTGCTCTACCAACTGTTCTAATTCCTTTGGCAGCTTAACATCCGTTGTGTCAATAGGCTGCGGTGTGTACATTTGTTTATTCATTTTTCTTATTTAAATGGATCAATTACTTTGATAAAGAGCCAATAAAGGCATTGAGTCTATCATCAATCATCTTCAAAAGCTTTGTTTTTTATATGATGGCCAGTTATCTCTTCTAAGAAATCCTCGCGCATCACCATCAGAAGATCACGAGTATACTCCTGCAAAAGACCCTTATAGTACGTAACATCTTTATGGTTCGTCTTGGTTATACGCTCCCATAATGTCTGTTCAGTAGCATCCTTAAAAGCAGCATCTACTCCCTCACGATCATCGTCTGTCATTAACTTACGCAGTTTTTGTTCCTCAAACACTAGTGGAGTTCCCATCAGTTCCTGTGGGGCATGTTCCTTCCACAGTTCTTCCAGAAAGGTCTCATACTCTGCCTCGATTTTCAACGGCAGGTCTTTTGTATACTCCCCAATAGTCTCGGGACGCTCTTCAGCAGCCTCCTTTACGAGGTTGCCAAAATACTTGTCGAGCAATTCTTGCTCTTTCTCTGTACAGAGTTTCTTAATATTTAAATTATCCGTCATAATTTTGTTATTTATTTGTTACTTCTTTAATAATATCTTTCAAGACCCTTTCCGCCTCTTTTTTTAGCTCAGAAGCTTGATTGGCATTGCTAACACTCTTTATGGTATAGTAGAAATTGTTCTTTTCGCTTAAATAATTGGAAAAGTCTGTCGTATCTTTCTTTATATTATTTCCTCTAAAAACAGAAACCAAGATAAAGTTTTTACATATGTTTTCGAAATCGTTATTGTATATGCCTGTTTGTCTGTCTTTCATGACCGGTAATAACTTTCCGAGAACATCCTCCTTTAATTGCCTTAATGATTCGTCAACTGCTAGTGTGTTTATAGTAAGATCAATACTTTCTAAACGATCCAATATGGACTCATAAAATTTCTGATCTCTTGTTTTTAGGAGTATTTCCAATTGCTTAATTAGATTTGCCATAGAATTGTTATTCGCCTTACTACTTCTATAGTTCATAATATCTGCAACCTCAGACAATTCTCTGCTAATATCATTTATTACTTTTAAATTATCATTGAATTTGTCGGGATTAGCGTAAACTTTTTCAAATGTTTTAACATTCCACCCCATATCCATAAGGCACAAGCTATTAAACAAATCATACCATGAAAAAATTCTCCTATTTAGAATGTCATCCGAATATATATTATACGAAATTTTCTTTTTCTTCACCTCATTTGTTACTTTCGTCCCAATTTTTGTTTCTTGTGTAATAGTTTGTTCTGTATTGTAAATTGAATTAATATTCATCGCCGGAACAGATGTAAAAAATGACAATAAATAAGTGCTAGATAAAGTATATAATGAGGGCATGTCTAATTGATTGGCACGGTCTTTTATAAGACACAACAAAAAACTTCTAGACAATTCGCAATGGAAATCAACAAGATGCTTATCTTCAAGTACCTCTATGCGTTTGCGAATGTTCTTTCTTCCTCCGGACATAATAGTCGTATCCATAGAATAAATTGTAAATTTATCCAACTCCATTGACAAAGCTTTATGCTGTAAAGAATCTAATATAGACAATGAAGATAATGCATCAAGTCCATACGGAACTCCTGTTAAAGCATAGTTAATATTTGCATTCCTTAGCTCGTCAAATAAAATTGCAGAATAATATTCTATAGAATCTGCAAGGTTGTTATTATTTGAGAGGTTTTTAGTTTTCTTTTTATGAAGATATTCCTCTAAAGTAGGAACTACGGGAATGTAAGCTGTTATTCTTTTGTTATATGCATCCCATATAAGGGTATTGTCCGTGTTTACATAAAGGGTATCTTTCCCAAATGGCGAGACCTTAAATGGCGATTCAATGGGAACTTTTCCACCATAAAAAGGATATTCACCTTTTGTCAGCATAGAGTCTGTTTCTTGACAAGTAGGAATACAACAAGGTACTATGGTGTCACCATTTGTAGAATAAACGATTCCAAATCTTTTATTACCTAAAGAATCGGATTCATAAACCATCACGTTTCTCCAAGACGTAACATGGCAGATGGAACTAGGCGCAATCTTAAATGGATTATATCCCAAATTCAAATAGAATGTTATTAATATAACAAATAATGATAGAATGCAAGCAAAAAAGCGCTTTGTATTTGACAATATGTAATATTTCGAGTTTGATTTAGATGTCCACATCGTATGGATTGTTATAGAAATCCAGACGATAAGAAGAATAAGAGAAAACAAGAGTCCTGACGATTGCTTGATTTTATTATAGAATGGAATATAACTAATTGTAAATAGCGCAAGTAAAATTATAAAAGAAACCACAAGGTATGTGAATAATTGTCTCTTCTTTTCTTTCACATCAATGTTATAAAAACCATATGCCCAAATTACGAATAAAAGAGGTAATGCGATTATTGCCCATGACGAATCGCATGGTTCATTTGTGCCAAAGGTTGTTCTGAAAAGGCACTCATAGAACACATAGGATGCAAAGATGAAATAACCGCCCCAAAGTGGCCAATTAGACGAAATGTAGTTGTTCAATGTTCCTCTCTTAGAATACAAGGATCTTAATCTAGAAAGAGATACTGAAAAACTTGCAAAACTTACAAGAAATCCAATTATCGTAAATATGTTGACGTAACCATTGGAAAAATTGATTTCCATATTTCTGAACCACAGTACGCCAAATAAAACGATGCTTAATAATGACACAAATAATGAAATCAACTGCCATTTTTTACTCTTTCTAACAACAAATATTGTTATCAATGGAATAAAGAGTATTAATAGAGTCATCAATACTAAAGTCGAAAAACCTTCATCGAGAGTAAAACCTGCGAAATCAGACTGTTTCCATTGTAAATAGTTATGAACAAACAAGTATTTAACCTTAATGAATCCTGTCTGAGAAAGCACATTTATTATTACAGGTTTTAATGCTGGCATCAATGCATTCCACAAAAATGCAATAATACCAACTATTGTGGCAATAATACCGAATTGCATCCACTCACTTTGCCTATTTAATTTCCATGCTATTTTGCCTTGACGTTCTTTCCTTGATGAGTCGATGGCTTTACATAGTCTATCGTGAGGGAATTCAACAGTATTAATCACCATCCCATCAATCTCTTTTTTCCCAATTATTTTAACAAGTCCATTTTTTTTATCACTAAGCAGGTCTATCCATCTTAATATAGATTGCATACTTGCTTCGTCTGTATCGCGTCGGCTACGTTTCCCTTTCTCATCTACAAGTGCATCCTCAATATCTGCAATAATTTTTTCATCTTTTATATAGTCAAGACCAACAGCCTTAAGTTTCTTTTTATAAAATCTCAGTAATACATCATCTATTGTATTATCTTGATTATTATTAAGATTATCTAAAAGGGCAACTCTTTCTCTATCTGGTATTTCGCTCAACGTTTGACAAACGACTGACAATATCAATGCATATACACAAGGTTGACTGTCGTTTCCTACATTATTTGTTTCTGCACACCCATGTATTATTTTATCACCATATATACCTAACAAAGATTCATTTAATCCGATAACCTCTCTTGCACCTTTAGGTGTTAAGGGTTTAAGACACATGCGATTCTCCTGAAGTGAAGGAAGAAAATGCTTCTGTACGCACCAGTAGTCTAAATCTCCCAGGTATTCAGTTCTGAAAGAGAAAAGAGCCTTAAAATTCTTTTGAGTAGGCATTTCAATTCCCCACGAATTGATTCGCTCACGTAATGACTCTGGTACATAGTCCGTCGAGATATCTTCTAACCACTCAAAGAAACGATCCGTCCATTCGTAATTGGCTTTTGTAAAGACCTCTTCAAATTGATCAAAAATGAAAAGAGGTCTAAGTTCCACATCACCACGCTTGAAACAATAATTACGCAATTTCCACCATAAATTATTTTTTAGAATCTCTGATTGTTCTTTGTCAAAACGAGATTTTGACCATGTAGATTGATCATATGATACATTATGTTTGACGCTTTCTATTTCTATTCTTTTATCAATGACCTCTTTAATCGAAGAAATGTTCCATAACTCTTTGTCTTCAAATACAATGTAAACTGGGAAATAGTCTCTTCTACGCAGAATGGGAAGAAGACCTGCACGTATTAGAGAAGATTTTCCTTCACCTGACGCGGCGTAGTATACAGTGTAGTCGTTTCTTATAATTCTGTCATATAGAGCCCATGTCTCATCATTTCTACCAGCAAATTCGAAACCACCATCTTCATCATAAGGCGTAATGCCTAAATATTTTTGTTCCATATATTATCAAAATTATGAGTTAAAAACACTAACTAAACTCTTCTCTAAAGTTTCCTCATTGCATATAAGATCCTGAATGTGATAAAACAAAACGTCTGTTTGAAGCATTTCATATTCCTTATATTTGGGTAATTTTTCCAGGACGCCATTGCTAAGTATTTCATTTTTATGCAATACTTTGTTGTGGTCTGTATATGTTACTTTTGTTCCTTCAATAATTAATGGAAAAGAATATCCTTTTTGACCATCTCTTCTTTTTACCAAAAAATATTGCTTAATTCTTTCGATTTCTTGATACACACCTGTAGGTTCTATTTCGCCGGTTTCATATATGTGATTCTTATCAATAGCTTTACTCAAATAAGACTCTGATATGATAAAAATGAACTGATGGGAGTGCTCTATACCATGTTGAATGGCATCCCAATATTGGTCACCAGGTTTAATACTGCCCCGATTATCCATCCAAACCTTTTTACCGCAACAAGTGGTTAATATATCATAGACCTTTTGAGCAAGTATCAAATCTTCACTGGCATATGAAATAAACAAGTCCCATTCATCATTGTCATCCCATTGAACTTGTAGTTCTGATGAAGCATATTTCTGTAAATCGTTTACTCGGCTTTGAAACTCCATCGTTAATCTTAGCAATACAGGGTCTCCTTCCATTCCTTCCTCTTTCAGAGAATCTGTAGAGTCAGAAAAAGTTTTGAAGCGATATTTACGTAGGAATTTGTAAAAGTTCTCATCAGTGCTATGTTTATGCCACACTCCACCTTGATTATTCTTGTCACTTCCAATTAATCTGTCTTGACTAAATGGATACCACAAAAAGCGGAAAAGCCAATTTGGCAGATTACCGCATCCGATAGGCATTAATAACCCCAACCCTTTGTTGTCTTGTCCTTTATCCTTAATGTATTTGACAAGTTGACTTGCTCCAAATCCCTTTTCTGTATCCGTCTGATTGAGGTAATGCAGAAATTTCAGAAGGTCTTCTTCGCCGGCAACAAATTCACCTTCACAATCACCAAATACTTGATAAATAGAAGGGAGTTTTAACGACGCTTCAGACTTTGAACCCTCTTTCGATGATATTGGAGCGAAACTACTAACATTATATGTTTTCTTCCCCCATAATAGTTCTTTTTCTAAAATATGATATGGACATGTTGTCGCGATAACTTCAAATTTTCCAAACGACAAGAAATCTTTCACATCCTTTCTTAGGAACAATCTTTTGTCCTTGACACCTTTGTCTATGCATGAGATTACTGCGTCCTTATAGTCAACAAATCCTAAATCTTCATTTATTCGTTTGTATTCCTCAAATAATAAATCAAGTCCATGATAACCTTCAGAATATATCTTATTCTTCGTTTCGTTAGTTGAATTGTCTTCAAGCAATTCTTCCGCAATCCATTGTTGTAATGGAAGAATTTGCTGATTGTTTCCATTCCCAATACGACCAACATAGCAATCATCACCTATAATAGGGATAATGCGATCCTGTTTTTTTAGAACTTCTTTTACAAGAGCTTCTAATTCTGCCTGTTGTTTACTCATATTATTCATTTTTAAACTATAGAACTATCTTTATCTTTCTTTATTAATGCAAGTACTTTAGTTTTCGCCACCTTATGCATCTTCACACAGAAGTAGATAAGGACAAAGAAACTCAGTCCCCCAATATACTGATTAATCATACCACTCATCGCAATAGCATCATATGCGCCATGTGCTAATATTGGAACCAATAGGACACAGGCAGCAACTTTCGGAGAGTGATCCACAAAATGGTACACCGAATAATAGTATCCCATCAGTATCGCAAAAGCATAATGACCAGGTACTGCCAACAATGCACGGACGATAGCTGTAGACACCCAGTCCTCCTCACTAAATACATACATGATATTCTCGAACGCTGCGAATCCCAACCCCACACATACAGCATACACAATACCATCAAAGTGCTCGTCAAAATAAGGGTTCTTTCGTAAAATCATCCATAGGGCAAACAATTTAAAAGTCTCTTCAGGCAATGCAGCTACTATGAAAGCCATAGTTGTTGTTCCAAACAGACTAGATGGTTTTCCATCCACGCCGAACAGCGATACCTCAATTCCACCCTCAACAAGGGCGACAGGAATACAGATACCAATGCCCCATAGTACTGCCTTCACCAGCCAACAGGTCGGTTCTTTCTGCGTATCTTTCTTCCATATATACAACCATAACAGAGCGGCTGGTACAAGTGCTGCTGATAAGATAATCATCGTATTCATGCCTCTATAAATTATTCTAAATAATAATTGATTTTCTCTATTTGTGTAAGTGGGTGAAATTTCCTTCTTGTGTAATGTATTAGTTCCTGTAAAGGTTGATAACTCCATATTCTAACAGTTTTGTCATCGGATGCTGATATTATTTTTTTGTCATCACTGCTAAAAAAAGCAGAGTTAACACCATCTGAATGCCCATAGAGCGTTTGGACCCTATCGTTTTCCCAAATCTTAATTGTGTTGTCCCAAGAAGCAGATAAAATAAGACTGTCATCATGTGAAAATTCGACAGAACAGACAATATCACAATGACCTGTAAGTACTTTTAGACAATTGCCATTTTTTATATCCCATATCCTTATTGTATAATCATTCAAGCCTGAACCTGAGACAAGGTAATCCCCCTTTGAACTAAAGGAAAGTGATGTTATTTCCCCTTTGTGTCCTGCTAAACATTTAACAATCTCGCCACTATTGACATCCCATATTAATATATAGTTATCGTCTCCTTCACTTGCATTTGATGCAATGATTGTCCCATCAGGACTAATTGCGGCAATAGTTATATAAAAATCATCTTTTGTCAATACATTTTTACATTCACCATATTTATTCCAAATTCTTATAGTTGAGTCTGTAGATGTAGATATTATTTTTTCATCATTAAAATCAAAAAAAGCAGATGTTACGCTCTCGTTGTGACCTTTAATAGTTATTAGGCATTCTCCATCTTTAACTCTCCAGATTCTTATTAGTCCATCAGAAGAAGATGTGATGACATAATCCCCAGAATGGTTGAATTTGACCGTATTAACGTGATGAGAACCATGTGCATTAATAGAGCGAATACATTTCCTGTTATTTGTGTTCCATATAGCAATATAACCATTAGCATATGAAGAAACTGCCAGTTGGTCATTGGGGCTAAAATCAGCATAATGAACACTATCATCAATTTCTATTTTATTAAGTACAATAGGTTCAGACTGTGGGATAATGTTTTGTAGTCTTATCTCTTTCACCTTGGATTCTATGGGAGCAGAATCAAATACCTGTGAAGATTTCTCATATAGTATTTTTTTACCATCAGGGCTAAAAGTAACGCTATACACAACATCGTCAAAGACAAAATCCTTTTCGCTTTCCCCATTCTCGATATTCCAGATTTTCACAGTTTTATCATGTGATGCTGTTACTATATATTTATTGTTCTTGCTAAAACAGAGTGAAGTTAATGCCTTACTATGACCCAAAAATGTCCTTATAGGGCGAGAAGAGACAATATCATATATACACACTGTATGATTGGTTCTTTCAATCGCAAGATAACCTCCGAAAGGACTGTAAAAAGCTCGAATTACATCTTGTTTTCCAAAATTCCTAATGATTTTTGCTGTTCTCATATCCCACAGAGTAATTGTATCAGGAGATATCACCAATATTTTACTACTATCATGACTTATTGTGTATGTGAAAGATTCCGAAAAACCAATTTTCATTTGGCTGTCATTTTTTATATTCCATATCACTAAATCAAATCTATCTATTAACCGCTTCTCCGACATTAAGACGATGAATTCATTATTAGGACTAAAATGAACATTACAGATTAAAGTGTCAAAATATAAACTTTTTATGCATCTGCTTTCCTCTAAATTCCATATATTAACACCAACAGAGCCATTGTAACTATCTCGATAAGATATTGCTGCCAAAAGTTTACAGTTATTGCTTAAAAGAATATCCCCAGTTCCTTCATCATTCCCCGGCCAGCAATGGATGATATCCCCATTTAAAGAATCACATATTTTAATTGCAGCATCAGAAGCATAAATAATATTTCTGGCATTATTAAAGAAATAGCCATCTTTTCCTTCTGCAACAAAAACGTCGTTTTCTGTAGCCTTTCTCAAAGCAATTTCCGCTTCCTTAGTGTACGGTCTATTTGGATGTTCGAGATCTTCGGGCAATGCTTCTATTGCCAGCAAACAAGCAAGCCTAAAGTTTCCTTGTCTGGTTAAGGCTATCGCTTTCTCTGCCAGAAAACGACTCTGACTGATAAGTAGTCTGTCTCTTTGCTCCCTTTGTTTTCTTTCTTCTTCGGCCTTTTCCTTTTCATACCGATTCCACAAAGAATCAAAACCAACCCCCAGCATACCTGCAACGACCTTGACAAAGGCTGCGTCCCTTCCTTTCTTACTTATATCACCTCCAAGACGTTCTTCCTCTTTGGGGAGGTCTCGTAATGCAGGAGGAAAGAATTCTGAAGGCGAGTTGCCCTCGACGATGAAAGGGAATATGCGGTCAGTTCTGCCAAGGGAAATAAAAGTTTCCACTTCCTGATTCACCCAAGGTGACTCTGCTGCCTGTGGAGAACAGATCACAATTAAATTCTGTGAGCTTGTGAGTGCCTGTTTGATTTGCTCAGGCAGATTACCTGCACTGAGTTCATCTATATCGCGAAACACAGGGCGTAACTCTTGCGGCACGTCTGTACGACCATTGAAGGATGCGGGCAGATGGTAGTGCTCCAACTCATGCTGCAACCACGTTGCCCATTCTGCATCTTCACTCTTGTAGCTTATAAATGCGAAATAATCTTTATTTGACTCCATGCTACACTTACACTAAAAATATATGTTCATTTCAAATAATATAGTATTTATCACGTAATTCTTGTGGTATAGTAGTATCTTGCAATTGGTCTCTCGTCTTCTGTAAAATATCTCTTAATGACGAGTATTCATAGATTGAATAGGTACTAACGCCATGACATATTATGTAGCTTTCACAAGGAGAGAAAGAGGCCGTAAAATTTTTATCTTTACTCACTTCTGCAGAACGCATTCCACTATTTAGATCGTATAAAAAAATTCCATCAGGACATCTTACCAGTATTTGCATATCCTTATTGAATGGAACAGAATATTTGTTGCTAACACAAATCCCACCAACCACGATTGATTTTATCAGTTTCTCAGAATCCAAATCAAAAAGTCTTATGAAAGATTTCTTACTTGAATTATATGTAACAAGTAAAAATCTCCCATCTATACTAAAATTTGCATTCGCACCTAATCTGGATTTCTCCACAATCCCATCATCTCTCAATAGCATGTATTCTCTTGTCAGTATATTCCATACTCGATATTCGTAGCTTGAGGTTATAAAAGCAATAAGAGGTCGTGTTGGGTGCATTATCAATGAGTTAGCCGTATTTTTATTACATGCATTTTCAAGAACATACAAACATTTTCCACTACAGAAATCCCATATGCGGACAGTGCCATCTTGTGACGAAGAAACAACAAATTTTTCACTATGGTCGATAGCTATCGTTTTAATAATATCAGTATGTCCTATCAGGTCTTTCTTATATACCCCTGCCACTCTATCCCAAATACTAATGTTATTATTCTCCCTAGAAAATAAAATGAATTTAGCATTTGACGATATGGCTATTGCATTAATTAAACCACCAATGCAGGAATGCCATATACATTCTCCATTATTTACATTAACTAATCTAATTATTGATACAAAAGAAAAAGAATTAATATTTTTGTCCCTCAAAGACGTTGCTTTTTCATACCTAAATGCAGAAGTTAAAATAAATAAGCCAGATGGATCAAATACAAAATCGGAGATAGTCCCTTCACTTTCATATAAGAACAACACAATTTCTCCGCTAGCAATATTCCTAATCTTTATACTTCTAGGAGAAATGGCTACCATATCGTGGCTATTAGGGCGGACTGCAATTTTATCCACTTTCTCGATAGCAGTTAAAACTTTGAAAGTTCTTGTGTCCCAAACTAGGACAACATCATTTTGTGAAGCAGAAATAATACGGCTACAATCCTTGTTGAAAATAGCAATATTATCTAAATCAGAATGGTTTTCCAAGATTTTGAGGCACCCTCCAGAAAGTACATCCCATAATCTTATGGTCTTATCAGAAGAAGCGGTTAAAATTCTTTGACCATCAGGGCTAATAGATATTGAATTAATTGTTTTTGTGTGACCTTTGCATTTAACTACATTGTTTGAATTAATATTCCACAAAAAGAGATCTCCATTGTTGTATAAAGACATTATTATTGAATTATCTGGATTAAAAGCAATCTTCGTACAAATAGCTCCTTCACTGTGCTCAAAAGCCACAACTAATTCGCCTTTGTTTAAATCCCATACTGAAATATCACTTCCACTGGCAGCTGCAATGACATTCTCTTTTGAATCAAAAGTCAAATCATTGACAATATGATTGTTTTTCTTAAATAAATGAATACATTCTCTTGATTTTATATCCCATACTTTTATTACACCGCTATATGTTCCTAAGGCAATCATAGTCTCAGAATCGTTTATCGATAATTGTGTTACATACCCAGTGTCATTAACAAATAGTTTTGTTGGTTCTTTGTCACAAATGCTTTGAAGGTATATAGTGTCGCTGCCTTCTTTTGTCCCTAAATAGATAAAAGAATCACCATTCTTAAGAAGTTGGGGAAATTTCCCGTCAACCGACTTGATAATCTTTTTCAAATAAATATCATAAATAGAAATCGAATATTCTAAATCATACTCAGAATATGACATAATATAATTCCCTAGACTATTGTATATACACTTTTCAACTCGACCAGAAACATAAAATTCTTGTTCTAGTTCTTCAGTGTCTACATCCCATACTCTAACATAATTATCCGTTCCTGTGACTATGCTTTTATAATCAGGGCTATAAACAATAGCATTTGTACAATTCTTGTTTCCTCCGTAGGTTCGTCCACACAATTCTTGCTCTAAACTCCAAATGCGAATAGTACCATCTGTTGAAGAAGACATGACATATTTGAAATTATTAAAGGGCAAAAGATCTATAACATCTCCTTTGTGCTCTCCTATGAACTTGGTACAAATAGCTTTTTCGATATCCCATAAGCAAATAGTTCTACCATATGGAAATATTAGGAAGTTATTGTCTGGCGCAAATAGTAACCTGCGAATTTGAGAATGTAGTTGAATAGTTTTAAGACACATGCCACTCTCTGAGTCCCAAATTCTAATTGTATGATCATCGGACACAGAAGCTATCAATTTTCCATTATCACTAAAAACAACTGCGTTAACACTATCGTTATGTCCATCCAGAGTTGACAACAACACCCCGTTATCAACATTCCAAACACATATGGAATGATCATTAGAAGAAGATACTAATCGATTCCCTTGGATATTAAAAGATACGTAAAGTACATTTCTATTATGGTGATTTAGAATATGAACACATTTGCCAGTATATGCATTCCAAATTCGAATCGTATTATCCCACGATGCAGAAGCCAAAATGTTATTTTGAGGACTCCATGCTACATGCTGAACCATACGCTTATGTCCTTCCAGAACATTAACACATTGTCTAGTAGACATATCCCAAATACGAAGCATTCTATCTTCAGAAGCTGATAATAGGAACTTTCCATCAGGGCTGAACGACAATGATGTCACAATATCAGAATGACCACTCAAAGTATAATTCTCCAACCCATTTTTAGAGTTAACAAGCAATATTTGAGAACCAATGGCTATAGCGATGGATTGGCTGTCTGGATGAATAGCAAAATTTTCAATTTTCTTTTCTTCTTCATGTTCTTGCCAGATAATCATATCCTTACATTTTAGTGTCTCACGTATTGCAAATTCTGCTTCGGGTACATAAGGTCTTTCGGGATAATCAATATTTTGGGGCAATATTTCCAAGGCCAATCTTCTCGCTGAATACACGTCGCCTTCAGTAGCAAGTTGAAGAACTTTTTCAGAAAGATATTTGCTTTGCATTTTTAACAAATTATCTCTTTGTTCTTTAATTTTCCTTTCTTCCTCAACTTTTTCCTGCTCATATCGCATCCAAAGAGAATCAAAGCTAAGTCCCAACATACCTGCAACGATTTTTACAACTGCAGCATCACGGCCCTTCTCATTAATGTCGCCCAAATTCTTTTTTTTACCCTTAATTGGGCAATCATCGCATGTTCTTAATTTATTTATTCCGTGTCCATTTTCATTAACATTTGCGCCTAATCTTTCTTCGTCTTTTGGCAAATTGCGTAATGCAGGAGGAAAGCATTCTTTGGGATCTTCTGGATTCTTGCACATAGCTATACCATCTACAATAAAAGGGAAGATTTTATCCGTCTTACCTAAATTAATGAACTCCTGTATTTCCTTATTTACCCATGGCGATTTTGCAGAACGAGGAGAACAAATCACAATTAGATACTTGGAGCTTCTCAATGCTTGATTAATCTGACGAGGAAGATTTCCTGCACTTAATTCATCAATATCTCTAAATATCGGTCGGAGATTCTGCGGCAAATCTTCCCGTCCATTCAATGTTAATGGTAAATGGTAATGCTCTAGTTCATGTGCCAACCATTTAGCCCATTCTTCGTCATCGCGTTGATAGCTTATAAATGCGAAATATTCTTTTTCCTTGCTCATATTTTGTTCGTGATTAATCATATCATACCCAACTCTTTTGTTATGCAATAAATGTCTGTCGATAAAGAACGGGTTCTTTCATCCGTCATTCCATATTCCTTCTCAAATACCTTTAACGCTTTCAGCATATATTCCCTTGCCAATAGTTTCTTGTTGTTATCATAAAGAGTATATCCATATGAATGGTTTACTATCGCTGTGTTGATATGCTCTTCTCCATAGGTATCTTCGAAATATACGGAACATATGAGAAAGTAAGCATTTGCCTCTTTAATTTTACCCATCTCTTTATATAATTTCGCCATACAAAAATACGCATCATATAATTCCCTTGCATCTTCTCCGACAGTTTCTTTGTATATGTCTATAGCCTTTAACAAGCAATTTTGAGCAATATCAAATTCGCCTATATGTACGTAAATGCGACCAAGAAGACTGTAATAGAGGCCTGTTCCCCTACGACTGAAACGGGTTGTGCGTTCAATTATCTCAATTGCTTTCCTACAATACTCGATGGCTTTATCGGTATTCTCCCTATTTTCATACTCAAAGCCCATATTAGAGTATATTCCTGCAAAATTGTAGTATATGTCGGCTACCTGTTCGACTAGGGTGAGATTGTATGAAAAATACATGTCTTTTGCTTTAGTTAATAATTCAAGCGCCTGGGAGAACTCGCCAAGCTGATTATACACACTTCCTAACTGGACAAGTACGCTCGCAAAATGAATATTGTTGGGGTCTAAAGTTTCTTCGTAATTATTGTATGCCAGAATTAAACATTCTTTTGCTTTCTGTAATTTGTCCCATCTATTATACAAAGAACCTAAATTATAGTACTGTTTAGCGACCTCAAAGCTTTTCGAACCAAATTTTTTTTGTTGTTGTCTAATTGCAAATTTAAAGAAACTTTCTGCCTCAGGAAATTTGTCAACATTCCCACATTCTGTTATGGTGACACCAATGTTACCATATATTAGAGCCGCGTCTGCAGAAGAATTGTCTTTCCTATCTTCAATGATTTCCAATGCTTTATATGAATAAGCAAGAGACACTCCCCGAATTCCGAAATAATCCTCAAAGAATATACCAATATTAGCAATTATGGTGGCGTTAGTGTAATTAATCTCGTCGCATCTTATCAAGTAGCTATATAATAAGTTTTGCGGATGTGTGTCAGATGCCAAAATCTTTGTCCAATATTGTCCAAAGAGAGAATACGAGTTTTTTAAATGATAATCAGCAACCTCAAAATTCAAAATAGTTTGAAGCAATGGCTCCTTTTTGCCAAGCATGTAATATTGATAGGGTAACTCATCGTATGTACGAATAGTACGCACAATCTCAAAGTAACGTATTATGTCCTCTCTTAGATATTGCAAAGATTCTGAATAGCGCAAAGTGACAGCATCGCTAATGTAATGATGGCTAAACGTTATAAGAGTATTCTTTAAAGTTAAGTAGTGGCGAATAGCACAATACAGCTGCGACCATTCGATTTGGCTGTCAAGGCCTACGATTCCAAGAATCTCGTTTTCACTCAATCCATTTTTTGACACAGCAATTAGACCAAAGACTTCTCGTACAAGCTCTTTACCGAAGTCTTCCTCAAATCGACTCAATACCCTTTGGAAAAAAGACTCCGCACAATCTGAGGTTAAGTAATAGTCAATGCGTTCACTTAACCTTTCATAACAACCAAAGTTCACCAATTCATCTAGCAATGTTCTTAACACAAGTGTGTTAGCACATATTGGAGCACATATAATGTGATTTACCTGATGGTTAGGCAGTGACTTCCCATACTTACGTAGGTATTTGCCAACGAGTTTCTTCTTTTGTTTAGTATCTAAGGAATGTATAGTGTACACAGGGTAGTTGCGATTGCGGAAAGTTTCCATCGTAATATCATCATTTAATGTCGAAAATAGAAACTTTACGTTCTTTGGAGCTTGCGGAAGCCAGTTGAGTAGTTTCGCACCATTCTCATCTGCTATCTGATTAATTCCATCGAGTACAATTACCAAAGGCTTTTTACCCGCAACAGAGTAGACGCAATCTTGCAGAATGTCTTCAGGTTTCTTGCTATCAGAAGACATTGAGGCAGAAAGGTTGTAAATATCACTTATTTCTCTGGAGAGACATAAGGCTATCTGCTGATAGCTGCCTTGAATGTTTGATGACCCCACGAAATGATAGGCGATGTTTCTGTCGGTATCTTCTTGGTGTCTCATAATCCAGTTAGCCATTAAAGCACTCTTGCCTATTCCGCTTTCGCCTGTAACCACAAAATAACTTTGTTCTGGATCATTTAAGAAATTATCAAGCACTTCAAAATTTTCTTCATGGGCTATATACACTTCTGTCCTGCTTCTCAAAAAAGCCCTTTGGATATTGCGATTCCTTTCAAGCACAGATAAAGAGTCACTAGGATAGAGTTCGTTGAGCATTGTCATAAAAGACTCCTTAAGTAATTCGCCAAGCTCCGCAGGAGAAGAATAATCGTCAACAGGATAACGGCCATCCTTACGAATTGCTGCCTTTAGCTTTTCTAGTTTTTCTTCATTGTCCGATTCGATATTCCCGCCTCTTTTTAAAAAGAAGTGCGCTCTGACATCATTTTTTGAACGGAGTACTCCATATTGAATCTCCATTTCTGTAACACTCAACCCATTATCAAGATCCCTTTTAAGCCAATCTCCCCAACGTTCCTGAAGTATCTCGTTCTTTTCAAACTCTTCTTTTGGTGGACACCAACCATAACGATTACCAATAATACCTATAAAGTACGGTTGGGAGTTTTCTATTTCTTGAAGGCAAATCTGGAGCACTTTTCCTGATCTTGCATCGTCTTCCGTAATTCCCCACCGCAAGTCGAGAGGCGTTACAGTTACATCGCGCTTCTCTGCTTCTGCCTGCAACAGGGGAAATACCTTTGTTATCAGGTAGTCCCTTTCTTCCTGCATATCCTTGAAAGTCGAGGATATGAATATTCTTATTTGCCTGTTGTCGAGTTTACTTATCATTTACTATTTTATGCTTTGCGTATTACTTTGCCTGTTGCATCTATATAGAACCAGTTCCCTTTCTCGTCTCCAACGCGAGCTAATCCATTAACAAAATGACCTGCGTCTTTCCATTGACAAGGAATGACAACTTTACCAGTTTTATCAATATATCCATATTTCCAATTATCGCCGATGACATATGCGAATTCTTCATTGAATATACCAACACCATTCCATTGGCATGGTATAACAACCTTTCCTGTTTTGTCAATAAACCCCCATTTGTTATTTTCATCCTTAACGCGTGCAAATCCTTCTTGAAACGAATCTACATAGGACCATTTAAAGGGTAACACAGTTTTACCTGTTTCGTCTTGGAATCCATACTTCCCATCTTTTTCAATCGGTTTCAAAACCTTATTTTCTAATGTCTTCTGCCGTTGCCTTTCTGCTTCTTCCGCTTTTCCTATTTCATATAATTTAAGTTCCAACTCGTCATTATGTTTTGCCAAATCTGCAATTTTCTTTTTAGATAAATCTAAACAAGTCTTGTATTCATCGCTCAAGATGGCCTTTTCCCATAGATCATGGACCAATTTCTGTTGAATTTCATCATGAAGTGAATGACTGTCAACACCATAAATTCCATATAGTGGAGAAAATTTCCAGCCACAAGAATTACAAAACGGTGTTTCTACCGATGAAACCGATTTGCAAATTGGACAAACTTTAGTCTTAGATCCAAGATATTTGCTGTCTGCATATAATTCTTTAAGCAATATGACCTGTTGCCCCATTAATCCTTGCAACTCTTTTATCTTTAGAGATAAATTTGTAATTATTCTCTTTTTCTCTTTTTCCAACTGGAGTTCTTTCTCTTTTCTTTCTATTTTTTCTATTTCGTTTTTTACCGCTTTTAACAAAGAAGGAAGTGCAGTATTTGGCTGATTATTATAATCAATAAAATCGAATGGTCGGATAATCATTCTGTATTTTTTATTGTAATCACTATTGTCTATCTTAACTGGTATTATAAGTTTCCCATCATCATATGCTTCAAATATTTCGTTAGCCGTCCATTTGGAAGAATTGGAGTTCGAAGAAGATACAAAAACTAGCATCATCGAATTTACAATTGCATCTGTGATAACCTCTACAAACTGTTGACCAGAAGAGATTCCCTCTTTGTCTATCCAATAGCTCACATTATTCTTGTCAAATAAATCCATTATTTCAGATATTGGATTATGAGGTATAACCATATCATCTACTACATAGTCCTTGCGACTATAACTTATAAACACATCATATTTGTATTCCATAACTTCACTCTTTATTCTCAATTAAGTATTCTAACCGATTACAAATTCCAGCGAACTCCTGGTTTAGATCCAATGTCCTAAAGTAGATGGTGTTTCCATTCTTTAGCTGCATCTGTCCATCTGGTTCTATATCTTCCTTTGTCTTTGCATACAATAGCATACCATCAACTTTACCAGTATGTTCCGTATCATATTCCGTCACGTAGGTATGCATCTGGTATAGATTGTTCGAATGGATGCTACTCTTGTCGTATTGTTTCTGCATAGAGTGAGAATAATACTTTGTGTCGATGATCAATGTCCGCTCATCCATCGTCAATAAAATATCAGTTTGCATGATAGGTAGAATGCTCATCGTTGACTTTTCCTGCTCAATATTCCAATCAATTTGTGCAGCACAGGGCTTCAGTTCTGGATGATGCTTCTTATAATATGCCAAGACAAACTTCTCAAATAGCCTGTTCATATGCTCGTCAGAGAATTCCCGCATTTTATATTTCCCCTCTTCTGTAGTCATCAGCCATTCGTTCACGACAAAATAGCAAATATATGTCAGCATCCGATAGCTGCTGTTATTACGGTCAAAGCGCAGGGCATCCCAGTGAATAGCATGAACATCTATAGCCTGGACATTATGAAAGAAGAGCATCAACTGTTTCAATCGACCTTTCTTCTCTTTCTTTACCTCTGAATGTCTGATGAGAATCATAGATGTGGTGACAATGACCTGGTTATAAATATTGTTCTCCGACAAAATGTCGTAATCACAATCTATCAGGTTCTTGTTACGCATCTTATTGGCGATAGTGCCATTGATGTTAATTTTCCCCCTTACAGTTTGCATTGACTCATTTGTTGGGATGTATTCACGATACAGTCCTTGCTTTAACTGGTAGGCTACACCTCGTGCCAGAATCTCAGCGAAGAGGTCATAGATATCTTCAAACTTCTCACCTTCAATCTCGGCATAATTGTTCTGCCTAAGCTCTTGGAAAGCATAGGCTAACATATAGTATATGTTACGAATCAATATGCCTTTGTCTTCTGTCATTTCAGCGCGTTCCTAAGTTTTTGGGCTTCCTGATTGAATTTATTTTCGTTGTCAAACCAATACTCTCTAAGCATAGGAATGATGTCGTATTCTACGATATTCTCCAAACTGTCATGGAATCCTAAATTGCACAAATAACTATGTCCGATACAGAATCCTGTTCCCAGCGAATCATCTTCTGCAATCACTTTGTTCAACTCAATGACAGCTTTAATCAGTTTCTCCAAATGAGGATCTGCCAGTTTCTTGACATATTCCTCAAATTGTACCGATTCAAATCCGGGCTTCATCTCAAAGAAACTAAACCTCCGGCGCAGCGCATAGTCTATCATAGCGAGAGAACGGTCTGCCGTGTTCATCATGCCTATGATATAGACATTGGATGGAACAGCAAAGGTCTCATCGTTATAAGCCAATTGAATATCTTTCTCGCGGTAGTCTTTCTCAATCAGCATAAGTAGTTCTCCAAAGATCTTACTTAGGTTTCCACGGTTTATCTCGTCTATGATGAAGAAATACTTGTGGTCTTTATCAACTTTGGCTTTGCTACAGAACTTATGAAACACACCATATTTCATGTCGAAGCCACCATTGTCATTAGGCTTATATCCCATCACGAAGTCTTCGTAGCTGTAATTTTGGTGGAACTGCACCTGCATAATCCGACTGTCATCCTTCTCGCCCAAAATAGCGTAGGCGAGACGTTTGGCAGCAAATGTCTTGCCGACACCTGGTGCTCCCTGAAGTATCAGGTTTTGCTTTCTGAGCAATAGACTTTCAAGTTTCTCGTAGTCATGATAACTCACGTAAACTTCTTCCAGGAACTTTGTCCGATCATAGGTCTCTTTAGTTTCCCCTTTCGGTAATGGATTATCCTCGCGGATTAAATCCATGATGACATCATATTCATCTTCTGTCAGTTTGAAGAAAGACCCTTGCGAACTCTTCAGAAACTCCATCTGCTGCAGTTCTGGAGTGCTTTTCAGGGTTGACAGGCTGATGGGTGACGGCAGAGCTTCTATATTCTTGAAAGCTACAGAATGCCCGTCACTACTCCGTGAAATGGTTAATCGGCCCACAATCTGCTTCGTTGGTGTGGATTCATATCCAATAACCATATCCCCTTCTTTGGCATCAACGAAATACTGGAATACTTTACGCTTATGACCTTCATCGTTGTAAAGCGTGTATTCCTGTTCTTCACCGACCTGCATCTTAGCGATACTCCATATCTTTGGATTGCCAACGAGCCACCAGTATTGTTTGCCATCTGATGAAGACTCTTTACTTTCAAGGGCAATCGCTCTTGCTTTTTCGCCAATTACATCATCAAAAGCTTCCAATTCTTCCAATAGTTTGCTGGTGAGTTCATCCAGCGGATAGGCTTTGATGTTCCATCCTTTATCATTGATTCGCTCACCTCGAATAGTCCAGGGGAAGGTCTTGATACCTTCCACGTTCTGCAATTCTTTAAAGACATTCCCTTTTTTGCCTTCATGATGCATTTCTACAAAGACAAAGTCTTTGGAGTGCCCTGCCTTTTTGAATGTGTCGTTCACAATTTCATAATGACAGGCATCGTTACCTAACAGTCCGTCTTTTGTTCCTATCCAAAGAAAGTCTTTTCCAGACTTCTTAGCCACAAACCGGTCGTTGCCTTCCAGTTTCTCTATCATAGCCGCCTTGATGTCTTCAAAGCTATTGCCTTTTGTCTTAGCATCAAGAATCTTCAGTAGTTCATCATAGAAGTCATAAAGGTCTTTATCCCCTTTTTGGCCCCACAGGAATCTCTGAATATCCACAGTCCGAACCTTCTGCACATTCTTCATGCCCAGTTCTTTGGCCACAATCTGAAGCATACCTCTGTTGTAGATGGGTATCAGGTTCTCTTTGGAATACAAGAACGCAATCTTCCATTTATAGGAATGCCCCAGTCTGTCGAGACTGTCAATAGCATCAAAATCACCTTGTTGCGCAAGTGTAGCAACCTTGACTATCTCGTTACGAACCACCTGATAGGCTTCTTCTGCCGTATCTTTCCCAAGATTACTATACCACGCATATTTGTCGTCGGAGGTCACACGTGGGTCACCTTCCGCTGGCTTATTGTTATAGCGGTAGATTAAAAACTTATAGGAAGAACCTCCCCAGAATGAACCAAGTTCATAAGTACGGCTTTCAAGCCAGTAGCAGAAAGAATCCTCTTTGTTCAGGTTGGAATATCTTTCTAATGGCATATCCTTCAAAGCTTCCAAGGGGAACGCTTGCTGAAAAGCCTGATATAATTCTCTTCTCGTCATAGCGCATCATTTTAGTTCATTACGGCATTCATCAGGTCGGAATAGCAGGTCACAACATCATACTTGATGTCGCCTGTGCTGATGGTCTGGAAGTGCTGACGGGCACACTCAATCTTAGCAGCCTCAGTACCCCTTAGCTGACCAGACTCCAAACTACCCTTTGTCTCTGCCACGAAATAGACGTGTTTTACATCACCTTCCCTGAGGGCTATAGCCCAGTCGGGATTGTACTTACCCATGGGCGTGTTAATGTAGAAGCCGCGAGGCAGTTTGGTATAGACCACTACATCGTCGTGTGCCTCCAGTTCTTCAGCAAACCGCTTCTCGATTCCCTGGCTATCTACTACCACAAGGTCATAGAGGGATTTTGCCGATTCTATGGCATTGATACCCAGTTTGCCTTTCAATGTTGATTCAGCAAAGATGTCTGTCTCGAAATGTTCATCCAGTTTGTGATACTCGATATGCTGAATAACTGCCAAAGCCTTCACTTGGTTAATCATATTGCCAACCTTGATGATAAATTCCTCAGGATTGATACCAAACTGTTTGAAGGTAGCATCCTTAATGCCTGTCAGAATCTGGACAATGGTATGGCGTGTCAGTTGCGTGGCTTCCACCAACTTGCCAATCAGGTCGTATTTCACTTTGCTACCAATGGCCTCCTTCACATGGATGGTCTTCACCTTGGCAGCGGTCATGGCTGTCTGGTTCTGCAAGGACTGCTTGTCTCGAATTTCCTCCAACGCACCTGAGCCTACCATGATTCTGATTTCAGACACCTTCAGGTGGTCATCAATCTCCTTGATGGCATTCTTGATAAGCTCGTCTGTTTCGAAATCTACAGTATAGTAGGTTTTCGTATTGATTTTCTTCCAGAGTGTCTGGAATTCTTTCTTATCAAACTTGTTCTTGTCGAAGTGGGCTTCACGCACCTTACGGCTGTTGTCGGGCATCAGTTTGTCAGGATCGTATATCTTATCAAGCATCAAGACAATGGCATCCTTTACGGTGTCGTACTCATCAAAATCAAGCGTCTTGTTTTTCTTGTCCTGATGGTATTTGTCCGTCAAGCGGCCTTTTTTGACATAGCCCTGATAGGCCAGCATTTCCACGATGCCCACTGCTTCTTCCTGACTGAACCGATGGGTGTTCCCGCTTTGATCATACAGCACTTGGTCAGCAAACAGTGTAGCCGTAACCAGTACAGGACGGTCGGCAACAACTTCTGCTATTTCCGTCTGTAGCTTCTTGGCAAAATCATCGTAGCTCTCACTGGCAATGATGGTAAGCACATTGGTTTCATGCACATCCATACCCAGCACATCCTCATCCTGGCGTTCACCACGATTGTTCACACAGAGGCGCATACCGCGTCCCACTTCCTGACGTTTCTTGGTCTCGTTGTCTGAGTTCTTCAGCGTACAGATCTGGAACACGTTGGGATTGTCCCAGCCTTCCTTCAAGGCTGAGTGCGAGAAGATGAAACGGACTGGCTCATCAAAGCTGAGCAGTCGTTCCTTATCCTTCATAATCAGGTCGTAGGCATCGCGGTCATTGGAGTCCGTGGTTCCACGTTCCAGTTTGGAGTTCACAAAGCGCCCCTTCTTATCCTTTGAAAAATAGCCTTGGTGTACCTGTTCCGGTTGCCACTTCTTCAGATACTGTGCAAAGTCATCTTCGTCGAAGTTCAATTGCAGGGATTCTACAGCCTTCTTATATTCCTCCTCGAACATTTCAGCAAACTTCCCGTTGCTGGTGCTGCCTCCCTCTTCATAGACACGATAGTTTTCCACATGGTCGATGAAGAACAGTGACAGAACCTTGATGCCCTTGCGATATAGCTCACGCTCTCGCTGTAAGTGGGTGTAGATGGTCTCGCTGATCTGGATTCTGCGCAGTGCATCTTCGTTCACTGCACCTACCACATCGCCCTCATAGAACTTCTGCCCATTGAGCAATGTCACAGAACCTTCACGTCCGTCAATACTTTGAATGATATAGCCGTCTTTATATTCTGCCAGTTCTCCGCTCTGTGCATAAAGGTCAAAGCCTTCATCAACCGTCTTAGTGGTTTGCTTCACACCTGTATCTGTTTTGATGTCAAACGAGATACGTGCTTGCGGATTGCCAGTAGAAATCACAATCTCCTGCAGGTTGAAATAGCCATTAGTTGCAGTTGAGCCTTTCTGCTCGATACCCTTTACCTCTATCTTCTTCACCAGCTTCTTGTTATAGGCATCCATCGCATCCAGACGATAAATCATGTTGTAAATATCGTCCTTTCTGTGTGTGGCACTATAGAGCAAGGTGAAAAGCGGATGAAACGCCTCCAATTTCTCACGGGTGGCATTAGCCTTATTACTGCCCAGCACACTCTGTGGCTCATCGATAATCAGGATGGGGTTGGTGGCTGCAATCACATCAATAGGCTTACGGCTACGGAAAGAGTCGAGTGCCATATAGATACGACGTGCATCCTCACCACGGGCATTGAAGGCCTGGGTGTTGATAATCATCACATGCATGTTGGTGTCCGATGCAAAGATGTCTATCTTTGTCGGCTGACTACTGTCGTAGATAAAGTACTGTATGCGCTTGCCATAGTCTTGGGCGAAGTGGTCTTGCAGAATATCAAAGCTCTTCTTCACGCCCTCACGGATAGCCACACTGGGTACTACGATGATGAACTTACTCCAGCCATATTTAGCATTTAGTTCATACATGGTCTTGATATAGGTATAGGTCTTACCCGTACCTGTTTCCATCTCGATGGTCAGCTTCAGATCCTTGCCGCCTTCCAGTCTGTCAATGGGTCTCATGCCTTGCCGCATCTCCACTTGGCGGATGTTGTCCACCAGCGTCTGACGCTCTATCTTCAGTGGCATGTTGCTCGTGCCAATCATCTCGAAAAAGTTGCCGCCACCTGTACCTTGGTCTATCTGATAGGTGTTCTTGTCAGAGAACGGCTGGCCAAAAAATACGTCAGTGACTGCCTGAGCTGCATCCTTCTGGAATTGCTGATGTTTAAATTTTAGCTTCATAATCATTAACCTTTAACCATGAACCCTTAACCATCAAATCACCTTTACGTTCTTCTTTACTTCGTCTTCGCTCCAACCGGTACGCTGCTTAAAGATTTCAAAGAAATTCATCTTCTCTTTGGCCTCGCTGAAACAACTGTCACGCAACACGACACGCATAGGCAGCAGAGAAGCAATATAGTCAATGGCAGTCTCAGGGATGTTGTGGTCAAAACAAGCCACAAGGTCACCATCGTTCACAATATGGATTGTCACTCCATCCACTTTCTCCGTGCGCATAGGCAAGTCAAGAGTTACACCCCAGTCGAGCATGCAGCCAAAGAGCAGGTCAAGGTCATTTCGGTCTTCCTTGATGTTGTCCTCTAAGTTTAGCAGCAATTCCTGAGAGTACTCGGCAGGAGTGTAATACACATCCTTCATGTTGCTGTCAGCACATTTGAATACTCGGAAGCCCACATCTAATGGTTTCTGGTCGCCTGAGAACAAATCACCTTGTTTGGCTTTCTGCTCCTCCAAGATTTTCTTTCCGGCACGACGGATGCGTTCCTTGCCGATTTCACAGATATTTTTGTAGCCAGCTTTGTAAGCTTCACTACTTTCTTCACATTTTTCTGGCCATTGAACCATTATAAACTTGCGAGTTCCTCCGTCCTCTGCGTTTAGGTGCATTACAGCATGAGCGGTAGAAGACGCCCCAGAAAAGAAATCTGCGATAATGTCTTCTTTGGATGAAATCTTTAGAAGATGTTCTATAAGTTCGTATGGCTTTGGGGTATCAAACACTGCTTTGCCTCCAAAAAGTTCTTTCAGGTCATTTTTTGCATTCTCATTTGTTGAAACTTCTTTCGCAAACAATATAGTCTCTGGGGTAAGCCCTCGATCTTTTGCATACAAATATGTCTTAACGCGTGGAACTCCATTTCCATCTTGACCAAACCATATTCTATTTTCAGAAATAGCCTTTTCCATTTCCTTTTGAGTATACAACCAGCATCTTCCACTAGGCAACTCATGTTTTTTCCCATTAGGGGCGATTAATGTGTAAAACTGAGAAGGTGTTCCGTGGCCTCCTTGGGCATGAGCTGGATCTGATTTCCATGGTCCTCTTGGATCGTTATCAGGATTTCCATAATTAGCTAAAGCTTTTTCATTCATAGGCAATTGACACACACGTCGGGTGCCATCTATAACTTCTTGTTTAGAATAGCATAATATATAATCATGCCTTACAGAAACTTCTTTTCTGTTTTCTCTATTTAAACGCTTCTCCCATATAAACTGTGCAACAAAACTATTTTCTCCAAAAATCTCATCACATATGATTTTCAAATTTCTTTGTTCATGGTCATCTATCGAAATGAAAATTAGACCGTCATATGTTAATAGGCTTCTTGCAACCATCAGCCTTGAATAAATCATCGAACACCAATCCGAATGGAAGCGACCATTGCTTTCGGTGTTCTTGACAAAGCGTTCTCCCTCTTCATTAACATCGCCAGAGAACAAATCATAGTCTTGCTTGGTCTGATGAAAGTCGTCCTGGTATACGAAGTCATTACCTGTATTGTATGGTGGGTCGATATAAATCATCTTTACCTTACCCATATAGGAGTTCTGGAGCAACTTGAGCACTTCCAGGTTATCACCCTCTATATAGAGGTTCTTGGTATTCTCCCAATCAACACTTTCTTCTGGACAAGGACGCAGGGTTTTACGGATAGGCTTGGCCGCCTCCTGCAAGGCAGCACGTTTGCCAACCCAAGTGAAGTCATAGCGCTCATCACCCTCTGCCACATTGTCACCAAGCAGCAGACGTAGTTTCTCGAAATCTACCGTATGCTTTACCTCACCCGTCTTAGGATCTTTGCTTTCCGTAAAACACTGAGGGCAAATCTGGTAAAGCGCATCCATATTCAGCTGTGCGCCACTCACGGTTTCTTGTTTTAAGTGTTCCATATCTTTAGTTCATTATATTCTATGTTGACATAAATCTTATTAGATAACTTCCCAGTGGCCAGTTTTATCTGAGCCGACACGACGGATGCGGGTGAGTGTCTGTAGTGACTTGATAGTCCTGGCAATGGTGGGACGCGAAACGCCACACTCCGCAGCCAACTGCTCGTATGAATAGGTCGGATGCTCATGGATTGCATCGAGTACCGCTTGCTCCGTCTTTGAGAGCTGACGGGCATCAGTAGCGTTTACAGTATCATTTACAGTATCATTTACAGTATCATTTACAGTATCATCCTCTTCTCGCATCAGTCGTAACAGGTCGAGTTGGGTGGCTATCACTCGATCGGCAATGAAATCGACAAACACCTCTGGACGGGTATGGGCCGTTTCGAGCGAATAGATATACTCATGGCGCAGGATGGCAGGAATGATGGCGATGGTAAAACCGTTACGCAACAAGGCGAGGTTCATCAGCAGACGAGCCACTCGCCCGTTACCATCGACAAAGGGGTGGATAAACACGAAACGCTGGTGGAGGGTTGCAGCCAACTCAATAGGGTGCAGACTCTTCTCATTCTCATTGTACCATTTGACCAGTTTTCGCATCTCAGCAGGTATCTTTGAGACGGCTGCTACCGCATAGCGACTGCCGCTAATATAAACCTTCACATTGCGGTAATGCCCTGCCTTCTCAGCATCAATCTGCTGATAGAATAGCCGGTGCAGACACAGAATATCCTCATCTGTCAACCCTTCTTTTTCGGTGATATTATAGATGTAATCGTACGCTTTGGCATGACCGACTGCCTCGTAGTGGTCACGAAGTGGCTTGCCCTCAATGGTCAGTCCGTCTTCTATCACGACCTTGGTCTCAGACTCTGTCAGACTATTGCCCTCTAGCGCATTACTCGTATAAGTCAGTCCCACACGGTAGTACTCACGCAGCGACTTCAGGGTCTCTGGTGGCAGCGGACGGTATGCCGAAAGTAAGCGGTTGTTGTCATCTGCTTTGACGTATTTCTTTTGCAAATCTGTCATGTCTTGTCTTCTAACTGTTTCTTTAATGCTTGTAATTGTTGCTTCAATGTTCGTGCCTCGCCATTCATGGCCATCTGACGATTGAGCTGTGGCTCACGGCGTATCTGGCGTTGCATCGTATCTATCTTATCCGAGAGTTTCTTGATTTCTTTCTTCAGTCGGATAATCTCCTGCAGACTTTCTGAGTCACGACTGCCGATGCCAGTCAGTTGGCCCACAAAACCATCGTAGATGCGGTCGAGGGTCTGCCCTTCTATCTTCAGCGAGAGTTCTTCCTGTTTGCACCAAGACGACACAAAACTGTCCTGGCCATACTGGGTAAGCAGACGGTAACTGTTGCCGTACTGGAGAATAAATACAATATGATGGGGTATCTTCTGACTGATGAACTTGAACACATCCACTGGGCAATCGACATCCTTCAGGGGACAGAGCATAATCTCTATCTCACCGACCTGCTCACCCTTCTGCACGTTCAGGGTTGTAGGTGCCAGCTTATAGAGCCAGACGATTTCCTCAATGTCGTTGACAAAACGCTGCTTCATCTTGGCACTTACCTCCAACTGGTCGTAGAAATACTTCTTTGGTACTGTCTTACCAAAGAGCGTAGTTTCCGGGTATCGTAGCAGGTTTGTTGTAGTCATAGTATCACCAAGAAGCATATTAGTTCAAAATCATCCAATCCCTGCACATTACCCATGAGGGCAGTGGTCTCTCCAACAGAGAATAGGCTCATTACGTCGCGCTCTTCTTTTACCTCAATGATGCTACGGATAGCATCTTGGAGCAAACTGCTATATCGCTCCATCTGCTTGCCGTCTTTAGTCTCTTCACTGAAAAGCTTACAGAGTTCTTTATCGTACTCAGACTTTCCCTTGCAGGCTGACCGCATACGGTCTAAGAGTTGTTTGGGTTGCAGGTGGGTACAGATAGTTTCGCCATCATTGCCAAGATAAACCATGTAAAAGGGATGCAGCAAGTTGAGTTTGTTGATGTTCACACCATTGTTGCGGTTCTTCAGGATAAACATCACACCTGGTTGCACAATATCGTTAGCCGCCACGACGGCACTCATGCCAAAGGGTGCACGTATCAAGTCTGTATCATCCTTATGGGGCAACAAGTCCATACGAAAATCATTCAGTCCCAAGTCCATAATGTTAACTCCAGTGTTCATCTCTTCCAGGTCAACGACCTCTGACTTCAGTCGCTCCAACTGGTGGCGACGATACTCTAAATCATTGGCTTCCTCCTGTGTAAGTGGGTTCTCATCGCCAGAGGCTGTCAGGATGGTGGCCTTCATACGACTCTCCACACGACCTTTCAGGTTGATGTAGTCATCGAGTTCCATGTCCGGCCAGTAGTTCACCAACTGTATGACATCATTCTTGGAGCCGATACGGTCAATACGGCCAAATCGCTGGATGATGCGCACAGGGTTCCAGTGAATATCGAAATTTATCAGGTAGTCGCAGTCCTGTAGGTTCTGTCCTTCAGAGATACAGTCGGTGGCTATCAGCACATCTATCTCCTCCTTGACATTTGGATATATCTTATCTCGCTCTTTGGAGATGGGCGAGAATAGGGTCAGGATGGTGTTATACTCAGAACGGAGCTTACGATTGTTAATCGTCCACTTGTCTTGGTTGTCGCCTGTAATCAGAGCGACATTCAGGCCTGTATTCTGTTTGATACGAAGGGCAAGATTCTCATAGAGATAGTCTGCCGTATCGGAGAAGGCTGTGAAGATAATGACTTTCTGGTTCTGCCCATTGATGGGATTGTCAAACTTGTCACGCAGGTCTTCCTCCAACATACGTAGCTTTGTATCGTGAACAGGTGTGATAGGTTCTATCATGTCGAGCAGTGACTGTAGTGTCTGCTGGTCTTCTTCCAAGTCGCGCCTCCAGCTCAACGTGTCCATATCGCCCAAGTCGATACGGGTCTTCTTACCACCCACAAAGAGGTCATCCTCTTCATCAGTGATGTCGAGGTCGTAGGCTTCAATAGTACCAAAGTTACCATCATGACGGTCTATCTTGTCGAGCGTATCATCTACCTGTCCTTTGATACGTTCCAACGTCAGTCGGAAAGAGTTGACGCTTGACTCCAAACGCTTCAGCAGATTGATGGCCATCAGCTTGCGAATACCTTTTTCACGACCGGCCATCGAGAGGCCAGAGCCTTCATCTCCTCTGTCTGCCTGATAGAGGTAGAGCTTACTGGCCTGTATGTAGTTGGATGGTGTATAGACGCTGTAGTTAAGCCAATTCAACTTGTTGGCTATCTCGCTGAAGGTAGGTGCTTCTTGCAGGTCTGTCAGTGGCGAACGGCGTTCTATCGGTGGCAGACGAGTCGGGAACTTACCTATCTCGGATATGTCGTAGTACTTCTCGATATGCTTACGACTACGGGCTATCGTCACTGCATCGAGCAACTGGAAGAAGTCAAAGCTTAAAGAGTCGAGCAGTCGCTCTGTAGTACGCTGGTCAGGTTCCAAACGGCTCCATTTGTTGTAGGCTTTCTGAGCCTGGCGAAAAATGTCGTCAATATCTGTGCCAATGTCCAGACGCTCATTCATCACCTCTGCTTCTCCCTCGTATGCCAACTGAAGTTGGTTCTTCAGGTCATTAAAACGGTTGTTGACAGGTGTGGCTGAAAGCATCAGAACCTTGGTGGGAATGCCTTCCTTGATGACCTTATTCATCAGTTTCAGATAACGGTTCTCCTTGATTTCGTCATCATCGTCATCAGAAGTGACTTTTCCGCCATTACGGAAATTATGGCTTTCGTCAATCACCACAAGGTCATAGTTGCCCCAGTTGACACGGGTGAGGTCTGTCTCGCCCGAATAGCCGTATTCACGACTCAGGTCTGAATGGAACAGGATGTCATAGCGCAGACGGTCTTTCTGAATGGGATTATTCACATAGTTCTTAGTGAATGTTACCCAGTTGTCACGCAGTTTCTTGGGACAGAGTACCAAGACGTTTCTGTTCAGACACTCGTAGTATTTGATAACGGCCAAAGCCGTAAAGGTCTTACCAAGACCTACTGAGTCGGCTAATATACAGCCATTATACTTTGACAGCTTGTTGATGATGGCGATAGCTGCATCGCGCTGGAAATCGTATAGTTTATTCCAGATGGCAGAGGTACGGAAACCCGTACCCTCCTTGGGCAGTTCATCTTCGCTCAGATCTTCCAGGAATTCACTGAAGATGTTATAGAGGGTGACATAGTAGATAAACTCTGGCGAGTTCTCCTTATAGACGGTTTCCATATTCTCTAAGACAGCATCGGTGACATCTTTAAACCGCTGCTTGTCATCCCACAATTCTCTGAAAGAACTGATATAGTGTTCTGTGGCAGGAGATGGGAAGCGGTTGATGCCGGGACTGATATTGTCACCTCTGTCGCATCCAAGTTCTGTAGTAGTAAATTCATTGAAAGGCAAATAGGTGTAGTCCGTCTCTTTGTTATCGAGATTCATGAAGCCATTGATTTTCCCTTCTGTAACAAGAGATTTGAAACGCACCTTCCTACGAACCCAGTCAGCACATTCACGGGCAATGGCTTTCTGTGATAGTTGATTGCGCAGACGAATCTCATAGTCGGAACCGTAGAGGTTACGCTCACGGTTCAATTTGGGGATAAAGAACTCGCGTTTTTCCTTCTTACCTGTCTCAGAACTGTTGAAGGTGGGTGAGGTGAAGATAAACTGCAACTCCTTAATCTGCTCCAACTCCTCTTTAAGTGCTTCAAAGGCATAAATAGAGAAACTGGCAGCAGCTATCTGTAGCTTACAGCCTTCACGCAATTGCACTTTCAAGTCATCTATCAACTTGTTGTTGATATTGTCGAAAGTTGCAAAACCACCCATGTCACCATTCATATCAGTTCCGTTTTTAGTTATTACTCAACCCTTTGCTACTCCCTTTCAATGCCTACGCAACATCTATCATCTATATGCGCAATAATTCCTTAACATCAACTTCCAAACAACGGGCAATTTCTATCAGGTTTTCCAAAGTGGGCTGTGCAGAGTTAGTACACCACTTAGAAACTGTAGCAGGATCCTTGCCCAGTGTCTCAGCCAGCCACTTGTTTGTGCGCTTCTTATCAGCAAGCACCACCTTGATTCTGTTTAGATCTTTAGTCTCCATAATTATACCTTATTATAATATGGCTACAAAGATAGTAATTTTTTGGCAAACAGCGTTGCTTCCCGCCAAAAATATAGGATTCGTCACAAAAAAAATTGCTTTCAGGCCAATTTTACTTTGTTTTCAAAGCTTCATCATATCTTTACCATACCCATTCCAATAATAAAAGCATTATAAAACGGTCCAAAAGAGTTTTTCAAACATCTGAATAATAAGGTTGCTAATAAAATGCATTAAAATGCTTATTTTTAGACAAACATGAAAATCTTTTGGAATTTTTTCGTAAATTTGCCCCAAGTTTTTGCTAAAACATGATTATGACTGACCAAGAAATTATAAAAGGACTGATTGCACGTGACAGTCACATAACGAAGAATTTTCTCTTTGTTAAGTGTCGTCCGCTATTCCATAGTGTCATGAAATTAGTCTTTGATTATGAGGTTAATTATGATGAGATAGTCAATGAGCTTTACATCTATCTTATGGAGGACGATGCCCTTAAACTTCGCAACTTCCAATATCGCAGTTCTGTATACCAATGGCTAAAGGTTTTGGCAATCCGATTCTTCATTAAGAAGCGAGCCAGAATGATAGATGACAATAGTAATGAGACTCCTTATAGTGAGCAGGAAAAGGCTGATGATAATGAATCAAGTAAGGATGCTCAGCATGACTTGGAACGACTTTTCGAGGCGATGCCAACGAAGCGTTACGTAGAAGTTATCCGCAGACTCGTTCTAGAAGACTGCGAGCCCGAAGTACTGGCTCAGGAAATGAATATAACAACGGCAAACCTGTATAATATTAAACGGCGTTCTATTGCACAATTGACTCGAATCGCCCTTAACGACATTAAAGCGTATGGCAAATAAAGATATCATATCAGACGAATTGCTGGCTGCATTCCTTGATGGTAATGCCAGTAAGGAGGAAACCATGCAGGTGCTTAAGGCTTTAAAAAGCGATAAGCAACTACAAGAAATTCTCCATGTCGCTTTGGAAACAGATGAGAATTCTGCCACCATTGCCCAGATGTCATCATTCTCGAATAATGTATTGCCCATGCTTCAGAAGGCTGCTATCAGCGGTGAAAACATCTGCGCAGTTCTTTGCGAAATATTCATTCTACACCGTCGCCATCTGCCATATGATGAAGAATGGTTACTGAATACAGCAAGAAGGAAGGATTGGCTGAAGCCAGAAGGAACACCGCTCTATTGCCTTGGCAACCTACTAGCATATTCTGGTATGTTTGTGACCAGAAAATATGATTCCACTTTAGAGGACATAAAACAAGCACTCATCATGGACAACGATGTCGTGGTGGGTGTTGATAGAGAAAAACTTTATTCCGAACCTGTTGATTTGGAGGATTTGACTAACCATGCCGTTGTAGTCACTCACATTGAAAATGATATAGTCACCGTGTTTGACCCCTATGAAGAACCTTATATTTCAAATATACAGCTTTCGGATTTCCTAAATGCGTGGAAAGAATCACAAAATTATATGATTCAGGTGTTACAATCAGTTGATGAATATGAGCCACACCCCATTGATGTGGACTCAATACCTTTAGATGCTGATCTCGAAGAGCTTCAGGAGGCAATTGCAGAAAATGCCCACGATGTATGGGCTGAAGCCAGAAAAAAGGAGGGATGGTCTTATGGCAAAGAAAGGAATGATGCAAAGAAACAGCATCCCGATATGATTCCTTATACAGCTTTGCCAGATAGCGAAAAGGAATACGACCGTATAATGGCATTCAATACCATCAAACTGGTTAAGAAATTGGGCTTTGATATAGTCAAATCAAATTATAAGAAAGGTAACAAATTAACGTAAGCTTAGATGGAAGATAATAAAATATACGTGTTTTTATCTCACTCTCATCGTGATTACGAAAAAGTAAGAATAATAAGAGACCTTCTTGAAAAAGAAGGTTTTCGTCCCCTTATGTTTTTCTTAAAATGTCTTGAAAAGAAAGAATATAAAGAACTAACCGAAATCTTAATAAAAGAAGAGATAGATAGTCGTCAGAGATTTATCCTTTGTGAGAGTGAAAACGCGGTTAAGTCAGATTGGGTAAAATTTGAGATAAAACATATAAAAGAAACAAACAGACCATACGAAATCGTAAATTTAGATTGGTCAAATGAAAAAATCGAGGGTGCAATAAGAAACTTCAAGAAACGCTCTACTGTGTTCTTGGCTTATCCAAATAACTTGTATAAATTAGCCGTTGCAGCTAATAATGAATTAAAAAAATTAGATTTTAGAACTTTTATTGATATAGAGCAAATAACGTATGGTGACAAATATGACGCCCGAATAATAAAATCTTTAAACGAAGCTTCTTCAGATGGATATGTTCTTGTCTTTCTTGACGAAAACCTAAAAGAAAGCTCTTATCTTTATCATGAAATATCAATAGCCTTACGTCTTTCTTATATTAACTCGCACATTGGAGAGCCAACGAGGAATAGAATTATACCTATTTGGGCTTCCAATAACTTAGATTTAAGCTCTTTGTTTCGGAGTAGACCTGACATAAAGTTACTATTAGGCGGTTATCATGGTATTGACATATGTAAAAAGACGATTAAAGAGGCTTGCGAAGAAATTGGAAATAAACTATTAGAGATTGACATAAAATATTTCCAGTAATTAAGAATTGTTTTTTTGAATTGGCATGATAGAAAGAGCTACTCAGGTGGCTCTTTCTTTTGGTATTCATTTCGGAATTATGAACAGCAATATGCAAAATTACACTGACGAAGACTTCACAAAAAGACTTCAAGAACTGATGGAGACCCCTCATCCACAAAAGGATGCTTCTGATTTCAAATCCGCTGAAACAATCGTAGGAAAAACAATTGGTACTTCCGCTTTGAAGGATATTAGAAAAATTGAGCTGTCGCTATCAACAAGCGACGAAGCAGACTACACAGACGGTTGCATTATTGTGAGCATCCAAGCAAGGAAAGGCTCGATGATTAAAGAGGGACGTTTCGCTTGCTTTGTCTACTCAGACGATTATTCCCCGATGTGCAACAGCGATGTAACATATAAGTTCAATCGCGAGAACAGCATCAATGTGAGTATCGTCATGCTTTCTTTCCGTATTTGGTTGCCAGGGAGATACTTCCTTTTAATCCGTGATAAGAATAATGGTGCCCTTGCACGTATTGACTTTGAGGTAGATAAGTCTTTGAACGTTATGCAGCAACCATTAACGATGTGTCCCATCTGTAGTCTCGAAGACATCCTTACCACCAGTATAGAGAACACAGAATCAAGTTGGGACATCCTCTCTACGACTCCTGGCACCTCAGAGTTAAGAAAATACGCTTTGGAATGCAGGCAGTTGAAAATATACAATGAGTTTCGAAAAGGACTGAGTGGCAGAGAATTAAAGGTCAGTAGAAATCTACTGATTTACACCACAAACAGAGACTGGAACGCAGAAATCCTTCAGTCTTTCCAGAAACTCGCTGTGCCAGGATACTACTATATTCATGTTGACTGCAATACACTTTATAACGCAGCCCTGCAAAATCCCTTTGAGCCACTGAACGAGAAGCTGAACAATACCACCAATCAGGTCTTTTGCCTAACCAATCCAGGAGCCTTACTCAATACAGGAGGAAAAGTTGTCGCTCGACAGATTGTAGAGAAAATCTGTGAGGACAAGGAGAAATACAAGCTTTGGCTATGCGGGGGCAAACAGGAAATCGAGAGTGTTCTGGACGTATATCCTTCACTGAAAGATCTGTTTGTGAGTGGAAACGTACTGAGCCAACTACCATATAGCGGCTTTGAACTTATTCAGGCATTCATCAAGGAATTGGATAATGAACACCTTGATCCCTCAGAGTCAGTAATGGATGCCCTTTCAAAAGCTATCCTCACACATCACGAAAAAGGGTGTTTCTCTACATGGTCACTCAATAGTATCCGTCGCTTCATTACAGAAGAGATAGCTCCTCGCTATCGTCAACGCGCAATTGCAGATGTGATGTCTGAGAAGGCTTCCCTGCCACAACTAGAGATAGAAGACATTCCGCTTGGCCGACTGCCTAACTCAACATCTGAGTTTGAGGACAGCATCAAAGAACTCAATGAGATGGTGGGACTGGATGATGTGAAAAAGAGCATCACAACGATGGCCAACCAGAGCCGTTTCTTCATAGAGCGCAAGAAAGCAGGACTTCGTACATCGAATACCGCAGCGCAACACGCCATCTTCACCGGCAACCCTGGTACAGGCAAGACCACTGTTGCACGAATGCTTGGCAAGATTTACCACTCCATTGGCTTGCTTTCAAAAGGCGATGTGATATGTGCAGACCGCACAAGACTCGTTGGCCGTTATATTGGCGAAACCGAGGAGAACATGAAGGCTATTTTGGAAGAAGCAAGAGGAAACGTGCTCTTTATCGATGAGGCATACAACCTCTATGAAGGCACTGCCGACCGAAAAGACTATGGAGCCAAGGTTATTGACAGTCTGCTGACTGTCCTCTCACAGCCTAACCCAGACATGGTCATTATCTTCGCAGGTTACGAGAAGGAGATGGATGCCATGCTCAACTCGAATCCTGGCCTAATGGGGCGCTTCCCTTACAAGTATCGTTTCAGCGACTACGATGCCGACCAACTAATGGAAATTGCCCTGCACCTATTTTCAAAAGATGACTATATCCTCAGTAATGAAGCACAGGCCGTTCTCCGTCAGAAGATAGGCGATACCCTCTCACAGCGAACCAAGAATTTCGGCAATGCCCGTTGGGTGGAGCAGTTTATCCGCAACGGCATCATTCCGGCAATGGCAAATCGTGTCACGCAGGACACCCTCAAGAACTACCAGCACATCCTCCCATCCGATGTGGAGGAGGGATATCAGAAGTTCAACCCACGCACGATAGAATTGAAGCCTCGCCGACAGGTGGGCTTCAATGCCTAACCCCTTCCTGCCATGAACATGAAATTACCACCATTCCCCGTTGCACAAAGGGCTGTCTGTGGAACACATAACCCCATGGATTTCCTCCATCTCGGCATCATGTATGCCGAGGGTATCGGGATTGCAAGCAATGCCATACTCGCCCATTATTTCATTCAGAAAGCCATCGATATGGGGTGTAGGGAAGCCGAGGAATATCTCCACCTGCAATATGAGTCAGGGAAGAGGGATTTTGCGACAGAAATGGAAAGCATCATCGGCGATACGAGTTCTTTCTCTAAAGAGACAGCTGCCAAAGTCTGGGGCAGAGCAGAAGTGGAAAGAAAGGCAAAGAACTATGGCAACCTTTCGAAAATCAGTGAATATTTGCCCTGGGTCTATTCTGAATACAACCGAGTCAAGGCTATCAATGATATCTTGAACGACCGCGACACCATAGATGCCGACATCCTTCTGGCTACATGCACAACCGACAACACATCGGAAATCTATATCGAGCAACAGGAGAAACTTTTAAGCCAGTTGTTTGCACCATTTAGGACGATTAATATTGACTGGGACGATTTTGATGCCGACATCTTGGAGAGAGATGAGAGCGAACTGGCTCAATGTCTTGTGAACTACACCGACACCTACGACATCATCTGCCGCCGCTATCATGTGGACAGAAAGGAAATCTTCACCTTAAAGACACTGAAATTTTACCCCTACGTCAAAACCAAGGATTTAGCACTACTGCGCCGCCAAGGTCTCAGATGCCTGCTCTCCGTCAGAGACACCGACCCTGCTATCTGTGAAAAATATCTCAACAATCTACGCGACGACAAAACATTACTCGATATTTGTGAACATATTAAGGACCAAGACCTGCAGTTGTTCCTTATCTCCTTTGTCGAACTGAACATTGATCTTGATGCTTTGGAGATAAATGCATTGCGGTTGTTAAGGGCATATCGGAATGGCAACCTCGCACCACTTGCCGAGCGCCTCAACACATTTGCAGAAAGTCTCACGAAACACGGAATCAGTCACGACCTACCAACCTTCTCCCCTGAAATGTTGCCTCCGCTTAATCTGTAGTCAGGAGGCAGCATACCGCTTCAGGGCGAAAAGTTCTTCCTGTTCCAACATGGCAGGGAAATCCACACCGATGTCTTCAAATTCCTTCATCAGGATGGAGTTCTCTAAGAATGCTTCTGTGGCACGCGCCAGATTCTGCTGTAGTATTTCTTGATCCAATGCCACATCTTGACTGATTTCCGTATTCTGGGCTACCGTGTCATAAAGCACGCGGAGGTTCTCGCGATTTGCCTTTTCCGTTTTCCCCTTGGGGTCGATGAAGTTCTTGATGAACGATGCAAACGTCTTCGTTCCGGCAGCACCTTGGAAATACTTATGCGTGGTCGTCAGAAGCACAATACTTAGCACATTCATCTGGTTCACCCCCATCCTGCCCGCAATAATCTGAAACAGATAGACCTCCTGCGGAGCAGCATATCCGTCTGCCCCTATCAGTTTTATAATATCCCTCAGGTAAGCCTCCCGCCCCTCGTGCGTCTTAGGCATCTCCTCGTTCACATGGTCATACCCGCCTTGCAAGGCCTCTATCAGTTTCGTCTCGTCAACACCCTCCAGATGGCAAATCGTCCTCATGGCTTCCATCTCATCCGGTGTCACCTGCCCGTCAGCGATGGCCATAGCCGTTAAATCGCGAGCCAGTTTAAATTGCGGCTCTGTAACTACTGCTAAGAATCTTGTAATTATACTCATTAATTTTCATCTATGTCATTAAGTTCAGGGTCACCATTAGCCCACATCCCGTTTTCAGAGGTGTAGATATTACCTTCCATACCATAACAATCACTAAAATCATTATACCTTGCTTGGAAATCAATATTGCTCCTAATGTCATCCGTTATGTTTTCATTAATAAATTCTCTTATATTATCAAGATCAGACATAAGACAAACCATCGGAACAGTTGCTTCAGTTTCTATAATAGCCTTGTTTAAATCTAAACAACTATTGTATAATTCTACCATATATTGGAGGTCTATGGTCTCTTTGGCAGACTCATCATACAACATAGAAACATACAAGATAAGCATTGAATCCCAAATTTTTCTTGGTGGTAATCCGTTCTCTTCAAATGATTTTGCTCCAATGTAAGGAAGAAGGAGTTTAAGATGGTTCTCAAATAAGAATCTTTCATCACTCTTCATTAATGATCCCATTATGCCAAATCCATCATTATCCTTGAAATCAATTTCTCCATTTGGCAAAGCAGAAAGCAAATACATTGCTAACGAATTAGTGTATAACCAAGCTTCAAACATCGGCTCCACATCTTTTTTGTTCCTTTCTAGGAATAAAAAGTCTGCTTTCCATGAATCATTTGATTCATCATAGTTTCGAAGAATGTCATTTGCAAACGCCAAAAGATTCTTACATATATATCCTTCATCCTCATCTTGAATAAAAATAAAGGCGGCGACAGCTTTATGATAGAATTCGTAAGCGAAATCCTTGCCTTTCAGATTGCGGCAATCTTTGCATATCTCCAAAATTTCCCTACATCTGGGATAAAATGTATCTCCCGACATGAAATCATAATGATAATGCAACTTAATAAGAGACAAAATCGTGACCACAAGATTTCGTTTGGTGTCAGCAGGGACGAGAACCGTCTCAGCTAATTTATTCTCTTGCTTTTTTAAAAAGTCTACAAGCAAGTCAAGTGATTTAAAACACAACTGCTCTGCTCCATCTGTATGACCAGTTTCAACCATTGATTCTACCATGTCACGCATAATAAGAGCATACACAGTAATATCAGAATTGGAAGAATAATTAAATTGGTTGTTTCTTTCTAGTTTTAAAAACATCTTTTCCAACCAAAAATATTGGTCATCTCTATTTTGAATAAAATCTTTCTTTATCATTACCCAATAAAGATATCCTGTAAGGAAAAGGGGATCTTCTTGATAATAGTCTTTACAGAATGACAAACCATAATCAATACAATCAAACAAATTCTTATAATCCCTCTTTTTTCGATAATAATCTCCTCTACATGCCAACGCATCACATGTTACGGAATATGTTCTAAGATCGATTTCATGCTTCTGCCATAGTAGTCTTAGATTCGAAATTATACGTTCTACAGCCGCAAGATGTTCGTCCAAAGCATCTTCATTATAAAGCATTTTAGACCACTGTAATAGATTATAGAAAAATTGATAAGATGCATGACAAGACCGGGATGTTATTGTTGAAATAAAGGAGAGAAAATCGTATTTGTGCTGGATTGCATACCATACATAAGCTTCTCTGGCACACGATGAAATGGAGGAATCTCCTTTCATATGACATTTTATGAACTCAGAACAGAAATCAATATCTCCATTCATCATTGCCAACTTAAAAATAAGCTGCTTATATGCCGGTTGATCAACGGGAATTGATTTAATGTATTTGTATGCATTGGCTATAAGAGCCTTAAAATCCTTCAATTTGAGATTTTGAGTCAGAATATCTTCTATTCCAGAATCTTTAAAAGCCCACAGTCCCTCATTAGTTTGTACAATAATTGTCTTGCCAAGCATTTGTCGTAATGTAACCAAGAGAGTTGGCTCAATATCCAAAATTTCAGCAAGCATACTTTCTTTCCATCCTAAAGGGTTAAGGCTCATCAGCAATAAATATTTATCCATCTCATCTCGTCCAAATATATGTTTTAGACGATCTATCCAGAATATAACAGTATCATCGGTACCATCAGGCAACTCTCTTATCAGTTTAACTTGGTGCTGAATAATTTTTTCTTCATTATCCTTCTCTTCTCTATTCCTTATAGCAATATAATCCTGTTTGTTCATTTTCCCGATTATAGTCATGGACAGTTGCAACCAGTTTGCATGAGAAGAGCATTCTCTTTTAAGAAGTTCATCTGATAGTTGAGGGCGAAGGTCTCTGGTGATTTTTTTTATCGTTTCTTTGTCGTACGGTTCAATCATATACATCAAAGGACGCATATGGAACATATAATCAGTATAATATATAGTTGTCACAGAGATATAACCAGATAAGCCATATGACATAAAATATGTGCTGGAAGAAAATGATTCACAAAATACATATATTTCATATCCCTTTTCTGAAAGTGAATTAGTGATTTTACTCCAGAAATCCAATACTTTATCTTTATTTTCTTTTGATGATAAAATTTTTTCACGTCTACCGCCACAGTCTGTTTTATCAAGGAATAAAAGCCAATTTACAAGAACGTCTTCTTTGGAAAAAGAATGGTTTGCCTCATCGCAATAGATAAGACAAATGTGATTGTTCACTTGACGAAGGTTATCGTACATTTTGCAAAAGAAGGAAGTTAATCCAAGACCCATCTCTTTTGCTGCAATAATACACGATCCTCTACTTTCTATCTTCTTTAGGCATTCCTTTTGCTCTATAAGTCTCCCCTGGAAATTGGCTATATATTTCTGAACATAACTTTCCTGAGCATTCGCAAACTTGTCGTATTCGTCAACATCGTTAAATTCATTCTTGATTACCTCTATTACATTGTTATACACAAAATCAGTCCACGCAAACAGGTCGGAATCACGATATGAGTTTATTGGTATTGAATAGTCGACAATCCGATATGAAGAGTCCTTTGAGCTAATATAATTTCTAATCAGATTTATGTAATTTTGTTTTTTCCCCGATGATTCAACGTACCTTTTCCTTTCATGTTCTTCTAAGTCTATATAGGATTCGAAATTTCTCATAAAAACAATTGACCTTTCTCTTGGCACTTTGGAAGAGAATAATCCATGAAGAAATTCAAACATTGTAACACTTAATTCTTCTATCTTAATTGGAAAGTCATTGGGTAAATCTATCGTTGGACAAGGCACACCATCTTCCGCTGGAATCCAACCATATCTATGTCCGATTATACCCATGAAATATGGTCTGCAATTGTCAATCTCCTCTAAACACACATTGAAAATTTGTTTTTCTCTTTCTAATAGGGACATTGTAGTATTCGTTTTTACCGAATGGCGCAAATCAATAAATTCTATACTGCAAGAATGATCCTTTAAAGTTTCATTTAGACGAGGTTCAACAATGTTTTTAAGCGCATCACGCTCAATATCCATATCTAGAAAAGTACTACTTACAAATACCTTTATGTATTTCCAATTATCCATATACAATAGAATTTTTCAACTATTGTGCCAATAGTTTATCTTTGTTCAATAATATCGAGTTGTCTACAACAATGAAATCATATAGTTTATAATCGCAATCCCAATGCTCTGTTCTGGTTACTACACGACTTTCATCGTCCAGTTCCTGCCAAGGTCGAAGGCAGTTATGTTCTCTCGTGCGTTCATCGCATGTGTGTAGGCCGTCATGAGCTTTGATGTATCCAAGCATCTCATGGGAAGCAGTCCATCTTAAGTGCTCTAGCCTTGCAAGATTAAGTATTACCTTGTTCTCGCTACCAGTAAGGTAAGTGTATCTAATCTTATCATAACCTCCCTCGCGCTGTGCAATATTTTCATTATTAAAATATCGATTTATAAATTCACTCCAGTCAAAATCTTCCTCCATGGCATTCTTTAGTAGATAAACTTTTGTGTCAGCATGTAAGGCATTACAAAGATCCTGAAGTTCTTTCCGACGAAGGGACCTTATGTCGTCAAGTGATCCTTTCTCCAGCTCATTCTTGCGGCGTTCATCCCATAGCTTCTTGTCGCCCGACAGCCTTGCATAGTTTGCCTGATAGGTGCGTCCTTTCTTTGTTAGAGCCTCATTAATAATCATATCGTAAGAGTATATTTCCTTTGATTGCCCAAACAACTTGATAACGGCATCGTTCTTGAGTCGCGAATTTTGTTCTTTATTGCATCTATTGTAACCTTCATTGTAGTAATCTGCGATATGCTGCATGTGTACTTCTTTATCAGGACGATACGAGCGCACGAAAATACGCATATTGTGGAGATCTTTTCGTACACGGCGTATATGATTAAGAATTCGTATAGCAATCGTCATTCCTAATTCATCGTCGCCTATTGCTATAACTATATAGTTGAGTGTTTTACATAAATCCTCGGTAAGGATATTGTCGTAAAACTCGCGACAAAGACAGTCGCACGATTTCAGTTCAACCTGTGGGCTCTCATGATCATCATTGTTTTTTGCTGCCATGACAGCAGGTGCAAAATTCGCAAAAGCTCCTTTCAACTCATCCATTCGCTTGTCTATTGCGATGCAACGGAATGGACTACGTCTTTCGTCTTCAGGTGTTGCACCGTAGTCTACAAAGGCACCAAATTCATATAAAAATTTAAGAGCATCACGCCCAACTTCATCGAAACCGACAATAAGACTATTGAATGAAGACTTTACTGTTGTGCTGGCCTTATCAATCTCTACAAATCGTACCGGGTGATTCTCCCCATCTGCCTTCAGCAGCTCGACAGCAAGATTGGAGGAGTCAACCGTTCGCACATCAAGCCCATGTTTAAACGCGATATCTTCAATGATATGATTTAAACCATTGCGTCGAGCATGACAGTAGAAACGTAGCAGAACTTTATTCTCTTTAATTTGCTGTATGCTATTGTCAAGGGTTAATACAGACAATGCTCTGATATTTTCGTCCTCATTCTCTGATAGGAAAAACACGTGCAACTGTGCATCTGTAATCCCTTTCCCTACTTCTTGTATCAAGTCACGTAGCATTAACAGGTTTATATCGCCAAGTATGTCCCCCTTTTCCACCTTCTCACTACTGATGTCACAAAGTCGAATCTCTGTGAAAGTCACCCTTGCATCTAGTTCGTCAGCATCGATGAAAGTCTGACGACGGTGGGTGAACATTCCGACAATATTGTTCAGGCCGTTGGTGTCATCATTACTTTGCGCCATATTCTCCACAAACACCACTATAGCCTTGCCCCCTTCTCGCTCCTTTATACTCTTTGCCAACAACCGGGAAGGATCGTTCATACCAAAGAAAACATATAAGTGATTGTGGTCTGCGTCAATTTTCGTTTTCTTATGCAGTTTATAGTATGCTGATACCCTTGCATACGCCAAGCTCAACAACACCGCAATAGTACAAAAGAAAGAAAGAATTGCTTGTAATGAGATGAAGCCTTTGAGATAAGAGTGATTGCTGATGCCATCTACAACATTACTATCTATGTTTCCAGTGAAAAGTTGGAAGGAACACGCCAGTGAACGTAGCAAATATTCAGAATTAACAAATGTACCATTACCTTCTTCAGACTCGTAGACAAATGCCATCATGAACAATGCTGTTCCTGTAATCAGGAAAAGAAACATTAGGCTGGTTAGGAACAAGAGAAACCTTTCACGTAGGGCTATTTTATTGCGGCATCCCTTCCACCAACGCCATCCACGACTCACTGACAAGTATAGTGCGTCGGCTAACAACAAACCAATTATTAACCATGCCAGATTAATGTTATTAACAAATAATCCTGCAACTATCAATATGATGGCAATACCACCAATGGCACATTGTGCTATACCGTGACTGTTGTTATCCATTCTGCTATTCATTTATGTTAGTGGAAGAATTAACCTTAGATTTATGATAGCCGTCAATCTTTTGATAAAGATCCCATAGCTTATTGGCAGCACCATCATTAAATTTTCCCTTAACATCCTTGGATGAACCAGGATCCTGAGAAAGTGTACAAATCTCTTGCATCAGATTTAAGACGCGTTTCTGCCGTTCCAACTCGCGATTATAAGCTATTTCATCACAATTTTCAGAAGGATTCTTGGCTTCTTCATTCTTGGTTCCTTCCTTCATGTTGTCATTGTCTTGTACTGCGTTCTTATTAGTTAGAAAATCTCGTTCTTCCTTTTTATTATTATAATACTTACTGATACCACAAACCGCAATATAAACGACGCTAATGCAAATAGTAAGCACAATGAGAACATCACACCAATTTGTGTCAATGTTTTCAACACATGGCTGACATACATGTGTTGCAGCCTTGAGCCTAACGGCGACCGTATCGTTAATAATAGTCAATGTATCCATATTATCATTGTTTTTTTAGAAAATATATAATTCTTTATTGGGTTCTTTGTCAGGTTACCTTGAATGCTTTTTCTTTCTTTTATACAAAGTGTGCATTAATGTAATCAGTGTAAAGCATGCGGTCAAAAAATACAAATATAATATACCTGCGGAATGAAACAATTTAAAATTAAATAAATGATAAGAGAGCCACCATAAGCTGATGCCAATTAATAAACTCCAAAAAGGACTGAGCATAACAACAAAAGGCCCAATAAAAACCCCCTTAATGAAATTGGTTATTTCCTCAGATTCATCTGTAACTAAACCTAAATTCAACGCACAGCGCATGCCTACATATGAGATTAATGCTGTAATCAAAATTTCACTTATTAGAAAAGGATGACTATTGAAATACCCAGTAAAATGCATAAACATTATTAATACTACAAAAGAGATTAATGTTATCAGATAATTAAGGATTGACACCTCTGAGAAGTCAAATAGGAAATAGAACAGCTTCCACCACGTGCTACTATTTTTCCTATTGCTGCGTTCTGTGTTTTTGGCATTATCTGACATTCCCAATTGGCGATATAGTTTTTCTTCTAAAGCTTTACGCATTTCTATACTCCCGCCTTGGTTTGTTTTTATAGAATTGGGAGCACCTGGTATAGTCATTCCTTTATTAGTAGTTTTTGATGACGGCTTTGCATTTGGTGTAGGGATGGATTTCTCTGTGCTCTTTTTCGGATTGGGCTTAACATGCGTAACATAATTTGAATCTGGAATGTTTTTTTTCTTCTCAACAGAACTTTGAGGATTATTGTCAATTAAAAAATCAGGTGTTTGCTGTTTATTGAGTATGTTTGTTTCTGTGTACTTCCTTTTTAATATATGACATAGATCTTGCATTAAAGTAGTTTCAATAGGATGTTCTTGAATAGTCCTAATATTGATGCTACTAAAAGTAAATTCCAACGCATTAGGTAACGTAGAATTGTCAATGATATATGGTATAATTGCACCTTTTGCCATTTTGTTAAATGCGAAGGTAACCTCATTGTTAGTAAACTTTGACTCATAACTATTCTTGCTTCCAAGGAATAGCATTATATTGCTATTCATGATTGCTTCAGCCAAAACTTCAGAGACCTCCATTCCACCACCAATTCCTTTACGATCGATGAAATATGTTAATCCCTGATGTTCAAGAGCGGAACAAATCTTGTCTGCAATGGCAGTGTCTTTGCGACTATAACTTATAAATACATCGTATTTCATTATCGTGAATTTAATAGTTTATGTTTTCTTTGACAATTTTTGCCGGATTGCCAGCAACCATCGCATAGTCAGGAACATCTTCAAGTACGACTGAACCTGCTGCAACCATAGCCCATTTGCCAATAGTGACTCCACACATAATAACAGAGCCTGCACCTATAGAAGCACCATAGCAGACATGTGTTTCTTCCAATATCCAATCGTTAGAAACGACTTGCCTCCCATCCCTCATAATTGATCTTGGATAACGATCATTGATAAAACTTACGTTAGTGCCGATAAACACCCCGTCCTCCAATGTTACACCTTCATAGATACTATTGTTATTTTGTATTTTGACAAAATTACCAATAATAACATTCTTATCGATAAAAACATTTCGATGAATTCGACAATCGTGTCCAATTGTTGAGTTGTCTCCAACATAACTTTCTTTTTCAATAAGAGTCTTGTCTCCAATTGAAACTTTTTTCCCGACATGTTCTTTTAGACGTTTGCGCATCATGCCAAGTACTGCATATGACTCGGGGCTTAACAAACGGCCAATTAGACTACGAGTATCATGAAGATGTATAAGATCAATTTTTGATATTTCCAAATACCCGTCAGTTGCATTATTGTGCATTTGCTTAATTCTTTCACGAAGAACAAGATCGTCATTCTCGCCATTTTCAATATGTAACGTAGCACTTGATATGATTTCAATTTCTAGACGTTCACTTTTAATAATGCCGACATCAAAAATACCATGATGTTCACCTTGTATGTCCTCTTGTCTAATTCCTATTTCTTCTTCAAGAGCTCTATATAAAATACGATTGATATCTATATGCACATCACCATTATCTTCCACAATAATATGTTCATTTTCTGTTGCTGCATCTTTCAAAAGGCTTACGGTTTCATCATATGAAAAGTGCCACATTTCGCCTGAAGATATGTTCCCAGAACGTTTTGTCCACATTAATGAAGTCCCCTTTTTTGTATATATAGATAGGAATCCTCCAAGTCCCAATGAACAGAGGAAGGGAGCCAGACGGTGTATATCACCAGCACAAATGGCTTCGAATGGTTTTTCATTTACGGAGCAAAGAATATGATACATTTCAGTCATGCAACGAAATGTAAAATAGTCAGAATAATACAAACTAATCGAAGGAGTGTGATCTTCTATTTCTTCAACTCGACCATCATCCAAATCGTAAACGCCAAGTTCTGTGCCATTGAACATCGTCTTCTTTTTCCCAATGTCATATATGAAACCACATGCTGCCATCTCTTTGACAATTTCAATTAAGGCTTCCAGATTAAAATCTGCCTTGTCCGGCAGAATTATATCCTTGAACTTGTCTAAGAGCAAATATTTAGTCAACCTGACATAGATTTCGTCCAAATTGTAATAATCTCTTATAAAAGATTTTAGTTGTTCTTCCAGTTCTTTGTTATCATGATTTATATCTTTCAAGAACCTCTTAACTTTAGACACCTCGTTTTCATTCTTACCTTTAAGACTGAAGAATTTATTATTCTTTAATGTTTCTTTGTACTTTGATGGAACATCCCAAATAAGAGATTTGTTTTTTACATGCAACTGTAGTGTTTTATTGGTAAAGAACATTCCGTCCCTATCTCCAACATGTAACAATTGTTTGTAGTTCCCATATATCATTATCCTCCCTAATATACGTTGCAGGGCAACCCGAATAAGAAAAATATTTTCATCTTCATATATGGAGAATCCTTCTCTCTTGTTTACCATAGAAGAAAGTTCAGCAAGTTTCTTTTCATCCATAACAGACTCTTGGGCTTCTGGTTGGTGTTTGGCCGTTTTTGTAGTGTCTAGCCACTGGATGTCTTTTATATAAGGCTTTAGCTTTGAAGTATTCAGGTCAACATCGTCCTGCGGATAGAATAAAATGGTTTTCTTTTTCTTTACTGCATATTCTATTTCGTTTTGTATAATAAATTCCGAATGTTCAATAGAACATCCTTTATGCTCAGTATAGATTAGAAGAAAATACTTGGCAGAGTCTATAGCTTTCCGTATTTTATCAGCATATTCTTTACCCTGCTCTTTGGGAAGTTTGCTTAAATCAACCCATGAAGAAATGTTGTGCTCTTTTAATTCATCATACAAACGCATCACAAAAGGGGCATTTTCACGTTTGTAGCTAATAAACACATCTCTCTTGCCCTTAATCCTTCGAGGAAGTGACTCTACCTCTTTCTTAAATACGTCCTTATTCATGATAAAAATGTATTTTTTACTACTCTAAATAATATTTCTTTCGTTCTTCTACAGACATTGGATAGTCTTTAAACCTTTCATAGGTCTGATTAACAATGTCTTCAAGGCGTGGAAAATCCCAAATCCTAACAGTTTGATCAAACGATGCTGAAACGATATGCTTACCATCGGGACTAAAATTGGCTGAATATATCTCACCTTTATGTCCTTCCAATCTGCTTACTTCTGCTCCAGACCTTGCATTCCAAATTCTGATAGTCTTGTCCGTTGATGAAGAAACAATATGCATGCCATCTGGACTATATGAAGCAGACCAGACAGAGGCAGTATGGCCTTCCAATATCATCAATTCGCACCCATTCTCTGCATCCCATATCCTTATGGTACGATCACCTGATGCAGAAACGACGTATTTCCCATCTGGACTAAAAACTGCGGTAAAAACTGCATTTGTATGTCCTCCTAATCTCTTTAATTCGATACCACTCTTTATATCCCAAATTCTTATAGTATGATCACCAGATGCTGATACAATCAAGTTTCCATCAGGACTATAAGATGCAGAACTTACTCCACTTGTATGCCCTTCTAATCTCTTCAATTCTGCACCACTTTTCGCATCCCAGATTCTTATGGTTCCATCAGATGAAGCTGACAAAATAGACATGCTGTCCGGACTAAAACATACGGAGTTGACATAATGAATTCCGTGACAATATTGTACTCTCAAAACTTGCCACTTTCCAGTATCCCATAAACTTAACTTACCACCCGATGACGCTGCAACGACATATTGGCCATTAGGGCTAAAGGTGGCCGAATAGAAATCACAAGCCTGTCCCCATTTATCGCAGCTCGTCAACACAGATAGAACACGGCCAGTTTGAGCATCCCAAATTCTAACAGTTTCGTCTCGTGATGCCGATACAATAGCCGTTCCACAAAAACTATAGGATGCTGATTTCACTATATTTGTATGCCCTTTCAATATTCTACATTCTACCTCTGCTTTAGTCTTCCAAAGAATGATATTAGTATCTTGCGATGCAGAAGCAATAAACATACCGTCATGGCTGAAAGTTGCAGAATATACCTCTCCATTATGCCTTTCTAATCTACACACCTCTCCCCCTGACTTTATGTTCCACACCCTAACAGTCTTGTCATCTGATGCAGAAACAATGTACATATCATCATGACTAAAAGAGGCAGACCGTACTGCCTCTTTATGGCCTTCAAACTTCTTCATTTCCAAGCCTGTCTTTAGATTCCAAATTCTAACAGTTTTATCTTGTGAGGCAGAAACGATAAAATTGCCATTATTGCTGAAGGAAGCTGACCAAACTACATCTGAATGACCGTGAAGCCTCAATTTTTCTAGTCCTGTCTTTGCGTCCCAAATTCTAATAGTCTTGTCTTGAGATGCCGAAATGATTAGTTTTCCATTAGGACTAAAAGTGACCGATTCTGCGGCTTCTGTATGTCCTTTTAGTTGTCTCAATTCAAATCCACTCTCAGCATCCCAAATTCTTATTGTCTTATCCAATGACGATGATACGATAAATTTACTATCAGGACTGAATGAAGCCGAGTACACCCCAGAAGAATGCCCTTCCAATCTTCTCAAAACATCGCCTGTTTCAGCATTCCAAATCTTAACAGTCTTATCCATTGAAGTTGAAACAATATACTTACCATCGTAGCTAAAAGAGGCAGAATTGCTTCCCCATTGATCGTGTAGTATCTTTAAATTTCGCCCTGTCTCTATATCCCAAATCCTAATTGTGCCATCCCATGATGCCGAAAGAATGTTTTTCCCATTTGGACTTATGGAAACTGATTTTACTTTACCCATGTGCCCTCTAAGAGTTTCAATATTAGATTGGCATGCTTTCCGAATGGCCATTTCTGCCTCAGGTGTAACAGGCCATTCTGGATGTTCTTTGGTAGGTAATACATTTAACAAGACGCGTTTTGCTAAATAAGAGTTACCTTCATCAACTAGTGTACTCGCTTTCTCGGCGACAAAACGAGATTGTCCTAATCGAATTTTTCTTATAGTTTCTAGTAAACGCAGGCGTTCCTCTTCTTTTTCTCGTTCATATCTTTGGTAAAGAGAGTCAAAGCCTAGGCCAAGCATTCCAGATATTACTTTTATCAGTGCAGCATTGCGTCCACCTTGTTCATTCACATTGCCCCCGAGACGCTCTTTAGCACCACGTAATTGTTTTAATATCAAGGGGAAGCATTCTTTGTCTTTTTCTGATGCGTAAGGAGAACCTTCTATAATAAAAGGGAAAACTGCATCAGCTTTTCCATTTTTAAGATTTATGAAGTCAACTATCTCTTTATTCACCCATTCGGACTTTGCCGAATTGGGGGAACAGATGACTATTAGGTTCTTAGATTTTGCGAGTGCTCTATAAATCTGTTCTGGTAAATTTCCTGCGCTCAGTTCATCCACATCCCTAAAAATGGGGCGAAGGCTTTCTGGCAATTTTTTGCCGTTCAATGTACTAGGCAAATGATAATGCTCTAACTCATGAGCCAACCATTTTGCCCACTCTTCGTCCTCACGCTTATAACTTATAAATGCAAAATATTCTTTTTCGTTAACCATAAGCCCCAAAAACAATACGCAATCTATTTAACCAATCGATTTCTAATACTAAGACACTTATCCATCCGCTTGCCATTAACAGCATAAAGGTATGTGCTGTGTGCTGATTCTGGAAGAGATGTGAGAGATTTCGAGAACCTGCGAAGTGTTGATAGTGTATGTTCTATTGCATCTAATGGAGGAGTTGAGTTCCCATTAAGACTACTTTCTGTGAAAAGAGCCATAGGTATCAACATCTGACGAGCAGTTCCTTTGTCTTTATTAAAAGCAGCTAATTTGTGGCTTGCCTCCACAAGATAATAGTTGGATATTATCATGCGATTATGCAGTTTGTTGTAAATAGAGCAATCTGGTGTTATACCAATAACCTCCATAGTAATCGGATAGTCACGGTTCAACTGCAGTTTTACTTCCTCTAACAGCCAGACAATCTCATCGAAGGAGTAATTCTCATCTTTGGCCATATTGTCAAAGACAATCGTTACATGATAATTTCCACCAAGGAATTGCTTGGGTAATAATTCACCAAGGATATCTTTGATATTGGCAATGCCATCACCTGCATTAGACCGCTTGAATGCAAAGAGATAACGATCTGTCAGTAACAGCGCATTTGATGGTAATTTTTTAACACTGTCTAATACGGTGTCCCACCCACGCCCCAGTTTTTCTTGCTCTTTTGCAATATGGATATCATTGACATCGATTAAAGGACTGATATTTGGACTATCACCACTCACACACATCACACCGTATGTCCTTTGTATGGTCAATGCTTCTGTGTGAGTTATATTTAAAATGTATAGTGAAGAAGGATTCTTCAAGACATTCTCCGGATGCAACTTGTATCTTTCTGTATCTTTCTCAGTCAATATCTGAATAGGCTGCTGTTTGAGCAACTTATACAAGTTGGAACGCCCAGATATTGTTCGTTCCTCTTCCGTGCTGATTATCCTATCATATACTGACTGGGATATAAAGACCTTAAACATACTCGTTTTGATTTAGCTATTGATAATTTCTGTGCAAATATACAAAAAAAAAGGCGAATTCAAAACAGATTTTTCAAAAAAGTGATGATAATACATACGTTTTGCCATTATTAAGCCTCACCATTAACAGAATCCAATATGACGTTTCTCTTTGGGTACATCTATTGACAGGATATCCTCTGGAATGAGTAGGCGGAGTTGCCGCTTGTCTGGAGGGTTCTGCCTTACACAACGCATAGCGTGTTGTATATAGATGCGCTCCAGTTGGTTGGCAACAAAACGGGCATTGCCCCAAGTCTGTGGATTTCGCTGCTGATAGGCCTGCGTCAATATCTGGCAGTACTTATCCCATGCAGAGTCGGTGAATTCGTATTCATATTCCTTCACTCGACGACGAGTGATTTCCAATAACTCATCAATAGTAAAGTCTGCGAACTCAAACCTATTGGGAAAGCGCGACTGTAACCCTGGATTGGCATCAAGCAGTTTCTCCATCGGTTCTTTATAGCCACAAAGCACAATGGCTATGTCGCGCTGGGTCTCATCCGCAAGTATGCTCATCATCAGTTGGACAACGATTTTGCCTGGATCATTCTCATGTTTGCCATTGAGAAGATAAGCTTCGTCAATCATCAGCACCCCACCTTGAGCCATTTCAAGTACTTGTCGCATGGAACGTTCCTCGTCACCCCAAAGAGTTCCGATAAAGGTTCCTCGGTCACACACAACGACATGTCCTTTGCTCAGGGCACCAGCCTGACGTAATAAAGAACCGAAAATCTTACATACTGTAGTCTTTCCAGTTCCAGGACGACCAAGGAACACACTATGCAACGACACCTCATGCTGTTTGCTGTTGGGGAACATCTTACGTAACATCTTGTTATAACTGGTCAGGGCTACCAATTCGTCCATCCGTTTCTTGATATTCGCACACCCTACCAGTATATCTAATTCTTCACGAGGATTAGCAATTGGACGAAGGATTTCAACCTTGACACTGATGTTCTGATTCTGTTCTATCTCTCCATCGGGGAAGGAAATATCCTCTATTATATGTACACTGCCTTCTGGGAAGTCTTCTAAACGAATCTCATCGTTATCATCATTTATGTCGGGTATGACAGATTCATCAAAAGGCAAATCGCCTTCCTCGACCTTCTCATACCCTTCATTTATAAACTTATTCAGAAGTTTTTCAAATTCGTCATCTTCTTCGGTATTTTCCTCAACCACCCGGTTCCCACTTGGAGAACTTGAGAAGTCTGGTGCTTTTAATTCTAAGCTCCTGGTATATTCACCATCTTCCAAAATAGCCCTTAGGATAGTTCTTGTATCTTCACAATATGACCTATTCATTGCAAATTCTTTATGCCGAAGTCCTTTTAGTCCATCAATAACCATTATGTCCATAGCACTCCATTTATCCTTCATATCTTTGGCATTAAGGATATTACTTTCTGATAGAAGTACACCATGAATATTCACTGGCGGGAATATGTTTATAGCACGACGATTCATCTCCTTCATTGCATCAGAAAGTTGACAAACAGGACTTGTCCGTGAACCCTTATAGGAGTAATATTCTGGCATATCTAGGTCATAGGAATCACCTTCGTCTGCTATCTCTTCCCTTTTGCCACAGAGGTCGAAGCACACCACAACCAAACTTTTGGCATGGATATAGATAATGATGTTTTTCTCTTGTAAATCTGGCTCATAGCCCATCAAATGAGTAGAATAGACGGCATGATTTACGCCAAGACTATTCATATAGTTCAAAATCGTTTCCCGTGTCTGTTTACGAAATTCATCTATCAATACCATAGTTCTCTGTTTTGATACCAATAATAAAGACCCCTATATGGTCATGTTTCTATCACTTCACAGTAACAATGACCAACAAAAAAGCCCTGTACCTTATCGGAACAGAGCATTAGTCGTTATTAACAAAGGGCGTTGTCACCCTTGCTGAATAGCATCATAGAATTTCCTCTGGGCAGCACGGAGCATATTGATTCCACGAGGAACGAAATCGGCTAATACAGGGGTACTGTCAACCAGGACTTCAAAACCAATCCATACAGCATCGGGAACAGGGGTGTATGCTTTGACCACCTTCATTTCTGAGTTTACCTTATTCAATGCCACCAAGACGGCAGGAAAGTTCTCCTCCGTAACATCAAAGATTCCTGGCATCATCAGACGGAAATACTGGTCATCTTCTGCATCATAGAAGAACAGGAAATTAAGCCCCTCGCACTTAAATGCAATACCAAACTCTTCTTCCTTTGGACAGAATCCCTCTTCACGGAGGTAATTCAACATCAATTCTTTTAAGTTCATAATACGTTGGTTTTAGTTGTTATTATTGGATAAATCCTATCTTGGGGCGTTTGTTTCTGGTGTCAACATCTTCCATCTTCTGACGGAGATTTTCATAAGAATTGACCACATCTTTACTGATTGAGGGATGAATGCTCTTTATAGTTGCTTCCAACAGTTCCTGAGTGATTGGCTTATCACTAAAGGCTGCTCCCATAGCAGCATCATTGACAATATAAGCGATGTCGCTGGCAATATATCCATCGGTAAGCTCAGCGAGACGTTCTGAATCAATTTCAGAACAAGGACGACCATTCAGATGCAGCTTGAACATCTCCTTACGAGCATCCTTATCGGGCATAGGAATATATACAAGTTTGTCAATACGTCCTGTCCTCAGTACAGCAGGGTCTATCATATCCGGGCGGTTGCTGGTGGCAATGACAAAGATGCCACGCTGGGCACAGTTATTCAACTGACTCAGGAACTCGTTGACCTCGCCAGCCTGATGCTCTGCTCCTTTGTTGGAACGATTGGGCACAAAAGCGTCAAACTCATCGAAACAGATGATGGTAGGTTGGCTATCCTCAGCCTTCTTAAAGAGGTCGGCTATCTTGCCCTGTGAACCATGAACATAGATGCTCCCAAGGTCGCTGGCCTTTACCAGTATGAAGTTGAAGCCTGTTTCCTCGGCAAACTTCTCTGCAAAGAAACTCTTTCCGCATCCAGGAGGTCCATAGAACAACATACCATTGGGAGGCAGGAGTTTGTATCGAGCCGCTTTCTCCTTATCCTTCAGGATGAAGATAACTTTCTGAGTCAGCATCTGCTTCAGGCCGTTCATACCAGCAATATCTTTGAAACCGTTGCCCTTTCCCTTTTGGACTTCGACCTTTGCTTCCGTTGTCTGTTTCTCTTCATCTTCAACACCCCCGCTCTGTTGCGGTCTCTGTTGTACTGGCTGCTCTGGCTGTTGCGGTTCCTCCACTTTATTGGGATTCTGGAGATCATCCAACAGAATGTCTACATCGGCATACTTGCACGTTCCATTGACGCACAAGCCCTTCATAAGAATCCTCTTGAATCCCTCATCTACTATTAGATTGTCCAAGTTCAAAGGTGCCTTTCGGTCTTCCTTGACTATCTTGATGCGGTCTTTCCTGGGTGCATCATCAGGAAATGCAACATCCCAGGGAACGCGGTTTGTCAGCATGGTATAGAAGAGAGCTACAGCTGAAAACAAGTCTGTGGCATTATTATACATCCCTACAAATGTGGTGTTCGACTGATAACGCTCATCCAAATCTGAAGTATCGAAAGATGGAGAACCACCTACATACTTTGATACATGACTCATATCTATCAATTCTGCTACGCCGCCCGTCTTCTCTGACAGCATGATGTTACGTGGTGTAATGTCATTGTGAAACAAATTGCGCTCGTGCATATACTTCACCCCTTCAAGAACATCCTTCAGAATTTGAACTGCAACATCAATCCGCAACGCACCCTCACGCTGTAATTTATCTGCCAACAACTCACCGCTAAAGTAATTGGTTACTACATATTCACACATGCCAACAGCATCGTCCTGATACGTTCCATGCTCCACATAGGAAACGATATTCTTATGGCGAAGTTTTGACATGAGTTCAATACAAGACACGTGATGATTTCCATCCAACATCTTCTCTGGAGTATTCTTGATGATGAAAAGCTTCAGGAAGAACGGTTCTTCCTTTTCATCCTCTATTCGGTACGTCTCACAGTAATTGTTCTCTTTGATAAGGCGCACGACTTCATACTTTTCAATATGCTGACCAATATTTAATACTGCCATATTCTGAATTCTTTTTTATCGGTTTGCTGCATATCTATACTTTTCTTCCGCTACACGGATTTTTGTTAACGCATCAGCACAACCTAATTGATAGGCTTGCTGATATGCTGATCTTGCTCTGAGTAGAATGGTTAATTTAGCGCTCTTTACTGGCTTCATATTACCATGCCCCTTCACGTCAGGCAACAAATCTGCTATTCTAATAAGTTCATCCCCCATATCCATCCAACTTTGCATTTCAGCTCTTTTCATTTCTTCAAAGGTCTGCCTTAGTTGTTCATTAGTATTGGCCAACTCATTATCTAATGTAGATATTTGCTGGTTCTTGTCTTCAATAACACTGTTGAGCCTGCTAATCTCCTGCTCATTCAGTGCAATAGTCTGACGCAGATTTTCGATTAGAGCGACTTGTTGCTTGTCAACCTTCTTCTGGGAAACAGCGTTAAGGCGTTTCTTTATTTCCCTAATTGACTCAGATATGTTTTCTGCTGTTGTTCGCATATCCATCCCTGCACCGTTTTCCATATTCCGCTGTAGGGTGATTGTCCTACCTGTAATCTCATTCAGTTCGACCATAATCCCGTTCAACTCCACTCTGGCTTCCTCGTTGGCAGAAAGAGTCCCGTCAACCTGTTCTTTCAGCATGTCGTACTTCTGCTGAAGCGCATTGTATGTTTCCTGCGGAACCGTAGGGGCATCGCTCTGTCTGGAGCCACAAGAAAAGAGCAACCAGACTCCAATGATACTAGTGTAAAGACTTAGTTTGTTAATATCCATTCGTCTGAGAAATTAATTGTTGTTGTTCTTGTTTGTGCGTCGTATGATATATGTCCATCCCCGAGTTGTTCACTATGGAACAGCGCATTTCCTCGGTCAAGGGTCAGGCTATAGTGCGTGATGGGCATATCACTATAAACGGCCATATCATATTTGCCGTTTCCGGTTTCCGAGATTCTGGCTGTTATACCTTTCGAGAATATTCCTTCGGCTTTAGGAAGAAAATAGAGTCCCGTCAACTCGGAAGGCAATGAGATGTTACCATTCTCTACTGCAGTCTGCTTGTCCTTCCTGCCTTCAGATTCAGTTTCTTCTTGAACATCTTGTATGTATTCCGTCTGTTCTTTAACCGCGTTCTCTTCTTTATTATCTGAGAATAGATTTCTGAAGATCATGAAAAGGCATGCAATGAGAATAACAGCGATGATAGCAATGAACGCTCCTGCATGAGTGTCTTTTGCTCCCTTGGGAAAAGATGGGCTTGGTTTTGATGACGGCTTTATTTCTAATTTCAAAAGCGTCTCTATACGAGTGGCCATGCTATCATCAAACCGACGATAGCGGGCTTGATTTTTGTAATAATAGTCGGACAACATCTTTATGGCTGATGTTGCTGTTGTACTTGCGGGAACGTCTATTTCTAAACCGATGTGATTATCATAGCAGTATCGTAAAGTCTCTGCAGCCTTCAGAACCAGGGTAATATTGCTTTTCACATCACTGCCAATTCCTCTCTTCTCCATGAGGAATGCAGTTTCCATGAGCAATATCCCTCGGCAAAGACTCTTACGGCATTCGCTGAATTTACCAATATTCTCAAAAGGAAGAAATGAGGATGATAACAACTGCCAGCGTTCCTCAATATTGGATGTGTGCTCGAAGATATCGTATAAGAAAGATAGATAGGAACTTTTCCATTCATCAGACTCTTCGAGATGCTTTAATGTCAGGTTAAGACCCTTGTCGGCCATTTCCTTCCATCCGTTGGCGTTTCCGATGTCCAGCCGGAAGTGGCTCCATTCATGATAGACCGACGTGATGGCATGATAGGTGGATAACGATATTTTCTTGTCTCTATAGAGGGTCGCCAATGTAGACTCCACCTGATAGAATGCTGTTTCTGTCAGGTTCTCATTCTTTGACTCACGGCCGATGGTCCTACACTCTTTTCCTAATGCTTTGAAAAAAGTGGCATCATCCTTTGGCGAGGTAAGACTTTTGTATATGTTATCTATAGAGCGTTCCATATGCACATTCCTATTTGTGTCTGAGCGATTCAAGTAATCCTGCCCATCCCAGTTTCTCATACCGCTGCTTTTGGAGTCGATAGCCATCGCCATAGACAAGATCAGCATTCTTATACATCCGTTTCATTAAATAATGGGCGAAATCGGAATCATCCTTAACGTAGATAAAAGCATTGCCAAGATTACAGAAACCTTCACTCTCATCATTGGTAACTTCTCTGCCATAAAGCGCCAACCACGAATGAAGCATTTCATGAGCCAATACTCCTTGGAAGTACAACCTTGGCAATCCGTAAGTCATGTAAATCCGAAAATCTGCCAAGTTAGGCGTTCTCGTCTTATAATAGCGGATATGCCCAAGAGTTCCTTCCATCTCATCGGTAGGCTTCATGCTGATGGGGATGGTTAATGGGATGCCAGTAATGCCAAGTTCATCGAACACTCTGATTACCTTCTGCCGACATTGCTCAACTTGCGCATCAGTGGTTACAGATGATGAAGAACAGGTACTACAGATTGCAGTTTCTTTACCCAACATAACAGGCTTACCAGAGATAATACGTCCACAACAAAAACAGAAGCGTGGTTTCACTCCATCGTGTTCTGTGTGCGAGAAGTTCCCCCATTCATCTTCATAATACTTGCTACGAATAGGCTTACCACAAACACAACATTGTTTCTCAATGTGCTGGTGGTAGCATTCTTTATGATAGTATTTATTTTCTAAGGAATAAGAAGATGTAGTAATTGGTTTGTGACAATATGCACAAACTTTCTTCCCTGATGCCGGATTGCACTCAGTGTGATAAGGCAAGCCCTTATAGGTGACAAAGAATCCCGCCAGCTTCTGCCCACAATAAGCACATTCAAGGCACTTCTTGTGGTAGTATTTCCCCGCGACAGGAATTCCATCACTGGTAATAACCTTATGACACTTAGTGCATATCCGTACAGGCATATTGTGTTGTATTAAAGAACCTCGGAACCGATAGTTGCAGTAACTGTCTTTCCCATCAGCTCTAACAGCTTAGCCATACTGGCTCCAGATGAAAGTTCCTCATGAGGATGGCTCATCTCAGTAATCTCTGACTTGGGAACTTGTTTCAGAGCTGCGTACTTTTCATCGACTGCTCCCCACAAAAACAGTTTGATATGGTTTTCAGCCAAATCCTGCTTCAATTCATCGAGGTTGTTGATGGCGAAAGTTGACTTTGTGGACGAGTGTAGATCCTTGGCTGGAGCATCTGTGAATACCACGACTATCTTGTGAGCCCTGCGCCACTGTGAACTCTTGGCTGCCACGATGATTGCATCAAGGGTTGACTCTGGGGCATCACCACCATCACACATACGGATACCTGCTACCTGTGACTGGAACGATGCGACATCAGAAACAAACTCATTCTTGTTCTGTGGCTCTTCACCTTTTTCAAGGTCACCATAGCCCATGGCCCGCATACGCCAGTCGATAATAGTACTCTGGTCTGCATTAAGACCTTCAACGAACTTGTTGACATAAGCCTTAACGTTGTCAATAACTGGCTTCATGGAACCAGTGCAGTCAAAACAAAATACGACATCTGCCACAGCTTTGGTTTTCATGACGGATGCGCCTGGTCTTTTTTGTAAACCCATAATCTTCTATTTTAAGATGTTAAACTTATAATACTTCTATTGTAAAACTCACGATGTCAGTTCCTTTGCCTGTGCTGAAGATGGAGATCTTATCCCCGTTCTTCACCATAGTAGGCTTGCTGGACATCTCTATACCGTTGAGTTTGATTTTGTTCTTGGCAAAGCCGTTAGCAGGACAGCCAAGTAGGATGTCCTCACCCTCTTGTACAACCGACAGAACAGCATAGTTCTTATCAAGATACTTGTAAACAGGATTGGATTCGGTGTCAGTAGTTCTGCCAAACAACTCCTTGAAATGCTTGCGGCCATAGCCCGTACCGGGAACCATAATCATGACGTCACCACTTGGTGCGCGCAACTTAGCTTTCTTACGAGGATAAAGTCTGTCAGGCGCAGGTTTACCCTGAAGGACGCCCATAATCTCATCAAGCGTAGGTCTCTTACTTTGCTCGGGTTCGAGACAAGCTACAATAATGTCATTGACGCTCTTTGGTAAATCGTCGTTGATCTTAATAGGAAGGACATAGTCTTTCTCAGTAACCCATTCCTTCCATTTCTCTGGTTCGAAGATACGATCCTCCTCCTTCTCTGTAATAACGAATGGATTGACTCCGGCGAGCAGTTCACACAGAATGATGCCAAACGTAAAAATGTCAGACTTGTAGGACAGATTCGTCCCATCAATATTACCATAGCCCGGAGTCCCAACGATACGGACAATATTCCCATTTGGTACAGACCAGTCAAAGTCAGTCAGTATGATTTTAACTCCAGCTTTCTTTGAAGAGTCCTTAACAACCATCACCTGTTCGGGTTTCAAGTCCTGATGGACAATATTCTTTCCATGTATGGCTTTCAGTATCTCACAGAACTGAATAGCAACATCAAGTCGCTCATCATAGTTGTCGTTGTCATTCAGCCAGTCCCTGAGATTAGTGGCTCCTGTGATAAACTCTTTTACTTGGTAGTATAAACCCTTTACCTCAAAATCCTCCACAATAGTCTCGACCTGACCTCCAATAGATTTCAGGAGAGGAATCATTGTGCGCTGATTCTGTTTGAACTGTTCGTAGTCTTCCGACATACTTGTCGGGTCTTTATAGGCCTTAAGGAAATAGTTCGTGCCGCCTTTCCTGACTTTGTAGGAGTCACAAAACGCGCCTTTGTTAATTTCCTCTATAACTTCGTAACCTTTGATATTTGATTCCATATGAATAGGAAATTAGTTCTTGAATTCTGTGCATAACTTATTATACGGTCATGGCACCACCACTAATCAGGTCTGAAACGGTCTTGCCAATCTGTTCCATCAAGTTCTTGAAGTCAATCGTCTTGTAATCTTCTTCAGGATTGTCCAACTGAACGATATCTGCACGAGGAATCGTCATGAGCGCATCATAGAGCTTGTCTGTCTTTCCCCAAAGGAACAATTTGATGTGCTGAACTATCAGTTCCTGTGCCAGTACGTCAACATCTCCATCAGAGCCGCTGATATCTGCAAGTGTCTTCTCATTGACCGGTTTGGTGGCTGCATCTGTAAAGACAACGATAATCTTGTGGCAGTTGTCGCGCCATTCTGATGTCTTTGCCGCATACCAGATGGCATCAAGAGTTGACTCGGGGTCATCCTCGCCAGTGTATTCCTTCGCCTCCATGCCATCAATCTGAGCCTTTAACTCTTCCTCTGTCGAAACGAAAGGGCGGTCGTTGATAAGATATTCCTCGTCAAACTCAAAATCACGATAGCCAAGGCATCTGGCTCGCCAGTCGAGTACAACCTGATTCTCCTTGAACCCATTAATCAGTTTCTCCACATTTTCCTTGACGGAAGTGATAATCTCTGTCATGGAACCGGTGCAATCAAAGCAGAACACGATGTCTGCCACACCCTTAACCTTCATCTGAGCTGGTCTTTTCTGTATACCCATAGTCGTAATATTAAATGTGTTAATTATTCTTCTTCAAACGGGAAACCGTCATTAATTATCTTGAAGAGAGATTCTATCTGCATAGCTTTTTCATCTGTGCAATAGAATTCAGGATGAAGTGAATAGCGTTTCGCCTCTTTATGCTTTAGTGATTGTCCACTATAAAGATTATAGGTGACATCAACTTCGTCTTCAATAGTTACATGATAGAGAAAACTATTTTCTATGCAGCAATAACCATTTGCTCCGATAATGGCAAAGGCAGGCTCCACCTCAGGATAGCCAGTTTGTTCATTCATGGCTCCTCCTGTGGAGAATATCGTGCAGACACAACCATTAAAGAATGATTTAAAGCCGTCATCAACAGGTTCGTGGCTTCGATACACTCTGGTCAACTTGTTCTTTTGAGCGTATGCCTCGTATTGCTTGCTCCCAAATTCAAAACGACCATTCACCTGATATTTCTCTAGATCATTGCTCGGGTCACCCCAAATCATGTCATTCAGTATCTGGTTGCGGGCATGAAGTTGGTTTATATTCAGTTTTGTCAATTCCTCATCAGCAAAGACGATGGCACCCGTTTCTTCGTCATAGCGAAATACGTCTATGAAAACCTGTCTCGGTATTGCTCCGTGGGTGAGTAAGATATTCTGTTCTGCCGTCTTCAGATATACGTATGTCGGCAATGTTCGATAGAAATAGGCAAATGACTTCAGGAAAACCTTATTATCTTTGCAATACTCGTTAAGACAAGGAACGCTATCGAGTGGAAGTACTTTTCCTGCCAGTTCCTGCTTCTCCTCATCATAATCAATCATCTCGTGGTTCCCTCGTAGCATGATAAGTCTGTCGCCCAAAATTTTCTTTAAATCCATGAGCAACAGGAGAGGCTCAAATAGGGCACAACCTCGATCCAGATAATCACCAAGAAACACGAAGTAGGCGTTCTCGAAATAATCGTATTCAGATACTGACAGTTTGAGTAGAATTGCAGCAAGTGATTTATAATCACAGTGAACATCACCGATGACAACAACCCTGACATCGCCCCTTTCTCTTAAATCAAGTAGTTTGTAGTATCCGGCAGATGTAAGGTCTTTGAAATAATCCTCATTCTTGAATTCATCAAAATATGAGAGCATTTCTTCTTCTACACGTGGCAGATCCTCTGGTTGTATTTCTACTCCTCTTTTGATGACAGTTTTTAGCACCATCTCTTTCTTAGAGATTTCGCGTGCTGTGCATTCCTCGGCACTTGTCTGCTTGGGCACATCCGAAGGAGAGACATCCGCGACAATGGCCGTTTTGATGTATTGTATGAATTCTGACAATATCATTATTTATGCTTTTTTGTTTAAGTTGTAGTTACTTGCGAATCGGAGGGAAATGCACTCCTAATAGTCTTGAAGGATTCCTTCAGTTTTTCCCTATCCTCTGCGTTGCAGACAAATTCTTCTGAAAGCTGAAAGCCTGCTGCTTCCCTACCATAATACTTTTGATGGGAGAACAGATTGACTGCCCACCGGTTTCCACCTTCGAGGCATTGATACAGGAAACTGTTTTCTATCGTTAAATCACTTCCGCCGATGATGGCGAAGGCCGGTTCAGCCTCAGGATACCCTGTCTGTGGGTTCTTGTCACCACCTGTCGAAAAGATGGTGAATACACGATTGTTGAAAAACGCCTTGTAGCCTAAAGATACTTCTTCATGGCTACGAAGAATCAGGTCAATTTTATTGTGGTCATAGAATCTGTCAAACTGCTTCCGTCCGAATTCAAAGCGTCCTTCTACCTGCATCTTCTCGTCATAATCCTTTGGGTCACCCCATATCATGTCCTTTAGAATTGCCTTTCTCTTCAGAAGGCGTTCTCCTTCAGGAATGGTGGTCTCAAAATGGATACGTCCGTCCTCTTCAGCAAATTTGAAGGTGTTGAGGAAGATGTCTCTTGGTATGCTAGCATGAGTCAGCAGTACATTCTTCCCCCGCGTCTTCAGATAGACATAGGTTGGCAGTTTCCGATAATTTTCGGCAAACGCTTTCAGGAATTCCGGGGAATCGCTGCAATATTGTTTTAGGCATTCACAACTGTCATTTGGTCTGACGAATGCTTTCAGGGTTTGTTTCTCGGCATCATATGAGATGGATTCGTGATTACCTTTCAGCATAATCATTCGATCACCCAGAATCTCCTTAAGATCTTTCAACAGTAACAACGGTTCAAACAGGCATGCCCCTCTGTCAAGGTAGTCACCAAGAAATACGAAATAGGCCTTTCCGAAATAATCGTATTGTGCAATAGATAATTTCAGAAGGATTGCCGAAAGAGAATAGTAGTCACAATGGATATCACCAATGACAACAACACGGGTTGACGGTTCTTTGCGCAGGTCAAGAAGTCGATAGTAGCTGTGATCACTCAGGTCCTCAGCCCAATGCCCGGAAGGATGATGTGAAAAGTGAGAAAAGAGTTCTTTCATGACCATTGGCAAATCACCTTCCTCCACTTCCCTTCTTTTCAGTATAGCCTTCATTACCTCATCTTTCTTCGTAGAACCATCTTCGTTTTTTTTGTTATTGTCATCTTCATGCTGCGAATAAGAGTGAGCGTTTTGCTCATGAGTCGAATAATCATCCTTATTAGTATGGGAAGATTGCACTTGAGAGGACTGTGTTTGTATAACGGTCACATTAGGCTTAGGTTTTTCTGAATGATTCGAAAGATTTTGAAGTTCACCTTTTATTTGATTGACAGTATCTTTCAATTCATTTATGCCACCACGCAACTTACCTATCTGGTATAACTGAATGAACAGAAACACCAACAGCAAGACCAAAACAGCCAGCACTATCACTATAAGGTAAGTAACAAATATCATCTTAGGCATATTATTTGTGGCAAAGATAGCAATTTTCAATCAATTTAAAACTATTTAAGCATTATTTTTGGCATTATTTTACTCATTTTTATATTAAAGAGGTAAAAACAACTTAAAAACTAACACTAAGTATAGATAATGCTGATTATTTTGATGTATTCAAAAAACTCTTCCCAAAAGCATCAACCTCTGTGCCATCGTCTAATATTCGATAAACATCAACATATAGCGCAGCTGGGCAAATAACTGAAATATGGAATCGATGACCATTTTTCCTATTCGTAACGTAAATATGGGATTCATCGGCATCCACAATGTTCCATTCGAAAAGGAAATTCAACTCAGTATCAGCTTCCAGTTCCTTTTCTGCCTCCTGGAGATCAGTAAACACAGAACTGCGAACTCGATGACCGCCACCACACCTAATATCACCGATTGCCCAAGAGAAGTCAGTTCTTACTCTTTGTCTTTCTTCTTCTGTTCCTCTTTTCATTCTTCCCATTCTTCAATAGTCTTATTTATTACGCATTCCTTTACATTCGATTTTTACTATAAGGAAATTTGTTTGTCGATAAATCTATCACTGAATAGTATTAAGCATCAAGACTATCAAACTTACCTTGCCGATCTTCATATTTATACCATTCTGTCCAATACTCCGACCCTGCAATATTAAAATCTTCATTGACAGGAATAAACGGATGACCTTCACAGCGACTGTCATAGATAATCCCACGCCTCAGACCTGACAAGCCTTGTAGGGCAGTGAACCCAAAGTGTTTTTGCTGCCAAGTCTTGACAATCTGTGGATAATTCACAATGCGAGAATTGGTCAGGAGCATCAAATGTATGGCAGGAACTAAGCTGAATTTTACAGAAGTTGCAAAAAATCTTTGCATATCCCTTGCATGGGTATAGAGTTCCATCGCAGGACTTAACCGCTTATCATGATAGTCTTTACTCATCTCGCCATTTGGGAGGACTTTTGTGAAACATCTCAGATAGGGCTCTGTCCACGCTACGCCCTCTTCTGCATATTCTGCAGTTCCATCATCAACGATGTCCAGACATATGAGTACTATTTCTTTAGAGGTAGCATAAAAGAACAACGTATAGCCATCTATTTCCCTGAAGGAATAGTACGAAAATACTTCCTTGCTATGTCCTATTTCCGAGAGGAAGTCCCAAATGGTATCATTGGTCTGAATGACAAATTTATCTATCATGTCTATGAAATTTAAAGGATAATGAATAATAATAAAGAGCCTTAATGTGTCCGGTTTCTATCACCACAAAAAATATTTCTGAAAAATAGGCAAAAACGTTTGGCGGAATCGAAAGAATCGTTTAATTTTGCAGCCGATAATCATAATTCTATCACAAAATAAACAAATTGTAGCAAGAAGAATGAACGAAATGACAAAGAAAGCAGTCCGATGTCGAGCGGTTCAGTGACAAAGTTGATACCATGTCCGTGAATCGACGGGAAGATTGTATCTTGTCGTTTGCAAGAGTTCTTTGACATATTGCTACAATTTGCCAGAAGTTGTGATAGAGTGTCTTCTATAAAGACGACTCTATAGATACCACAGGCAGGTGCTTTGGCACTATGTCTGTTTTATTCTTGTACCCCCTCTGAAGGGGGAATGTTTTACAATATTGTATTATTACGTTTATCATTATTTGTGAAGAATTATGTTGAAATCAAATAGACTGATTAAGGATTTTAGGAGACAAGACAGGTTTTCCATTTGGAAACATATGGAGGCGATGGCTGTAAACTATGCCGTTTACTCAGAATCAAAGATTGGAGTAGAGCCGTACCTCACGGGAAAGGACGTTTACGTCTATGCCAACAATGAGAATGTGGTTGTAGTGTGTCTGGACAGCTACAAGCGCCATGAGCAGCCGACATACGCGGAGTCGGAAGGTATGGAACCTATCGTGTTCTGTAGTGGCTGCGACCCACGCGATAGTATGGTGTGGAAACTGAATGAAACGATGAAGATCATGGAAAAAAGACTGAACCAGTGCCGATATGACCTCCATGTCTATGGCGTGCTACTGACAGAAGCTACCATCACGAATGCAGAGGACTTGGAAGAGATGTGGGAAAAGAACCATATCAAGGTGTTCGACGGCTTTAAAGACCTGAAACACCGAAGGGCCTCAGTCAATTCAGACATCAGACTCGATGGCTGTACTATTTGTCGCGTTGCTCTTGATAGTACGCTGGATGACAAAATAGACATGGACGGCAAGCCAGTAGAACGGAAGTACTTTCTGGAAGAGGAGAACGAGATAGACCGACTACTGGACGAGTTCATTAACGGGGACATGGAATTGCTACCCGCCGAAGATGACAACCTCCCCGGCAACGAGGATGCCAGTAATGAGGAGGAAGAGAATGACGCGTCTGTTTCCGCCAATGACGAGGCTACGAACAACAATCTGTTTCACGACGAGGAGATAGAGCAAAACCAGACACTGAGCGTAAAAGTAAAAATACTGCGCCCTACCGACAATCCGAGTGAGTTGTTAGACAAGCTGGTAGGGTGTTCCGACATCAAGCGACGCATGGATGAGCTGGTAGCTTTGACCCACTATAACAAGATGATGCATGAGTTGTTTCCCAACAGTAAGCAGCACGAGGTATCCTTGCATAGTGTCTTCCTCGGTCACCCTGGTACCGGAAAGACTACTGTCTGTAAAATTTTCGGTTCGCTGCTGCATCAGGCAGGTGCACTGTCAAAAGGTCACGTCGTGATATGCGACCGAGGAACCTTTATCGGAACCCTTTGGGGTGACGAGGAGCGTTCCGTCCGACAAGTTGTGAAGATGGCAAAAGGCGGTGTCCTCATGATTGACGAAGCCTACCTTCTGAACGGCAAAAACGACAACGACCCCGGCAAACTGGTCATCCAACTGCTGATGAATATCCTTGCCGACGAGACACAACGCGACATTGCCGTAGTGCTTTGTGGTTACAAAGAGCCGATGATGAAACTCTTAGACTCCAATCCCGGATTGCTGTCGCGTTTTCCCAACAAGTTTGAGTTCGCAGACTTTACCGTTGACGAACTATTGGACATCACTCAACGTCGCATCCATGACTACGGCTATCAATTCACTGCTACGGCATGGGAAAAGTATAGTGACATGTTGACACAAGCTTACAAGGTACGTAATTCAGAGACATGGGGAAACACCCGCTTCGTTGCCAACCAACTGGAGCGTATCTATATCCAGCACGCAACACGATGTATCAATCAGCAGCCTAAGGACAAAAAGGATCTGTTGATACTTACTCCTGAAGACATCTCACCAATTGAGGTTCCCCGTCAGAGAACGAAAATAGGGTTTTAATAACTAATTATAATGAGAAGAAAAATTCCTTATCGGGTATGCAGATGCTTACCCAATGGTGTTGTGACTCATCTTGAAGCCCGACTGCTCAAAGACTTGGTAAATCGTGAGATTCATCCCATCCGATGTGCAGCAAGTTGCAAGCAGAAGTTCATGAAAGGTATGCGCATCGGCGACCTCTGCGCAGAGACTGGCCACTTTTGGTGGGCGAGGAAGGTCTGGTTGTTCACTGCGGGTCTAATTGAGAGCAAAGACTATGACGATTGGCGATACGTCTGGTTTGACAACAAACGGGTAAGTCTCCGAGATGTGATTTCAGAAACAGAGTGTGAACAACTCGAACGTCGCTGTAGTCAACTTTGGAGAGCACTGGGATTTCCAGAATATGATTGGTGGGACGAGCGGATTGAGTATCTAAAAAGTCGTTATTTTGGCACATGTTACTATTATTTGTATGCAGATAAGTTTGATGGCTACTACGATGAGTTGATTGGTGAATGGGAGGAGAAAATGATGGAGTTCAAGGCTGAACAGGAAACTGAACAGATATTTCGTGATGCCCAAGGCGACAACCTCCCGCCATGCTCACAAGACTTTTTCGACTATTGGCACGATGGCCCTCATATAGAGGATTTCTCGTGGCTCACTTTTAAGAAGGAGTGGCTGTAGAATGCAGTCATTTCTTCTTTTTTCCATTAAAGTAATGTAAATTTGGAGACAATAATAACTCTAATTCAGCAATTATCACTATATTTGCAAATGATTAAACGTTTTTAGGCGATGGCAGAACAGGTTAAGAAAAAAAATGTGGCATTGGCACTGTCAAGTGGTGGTGCAAGAGGACTGGCACATATTGGTGCCATAGAAGAACTCGAAGCACAGGGCTACCATATCAGCTCCATTGCCGGTTGTTCAATGGGAGCACTTATCGGTGGAGTCTATGCGGCAGGCAAACTGAACGAGTTCCGTGAATGGATGAAAACCATCGACAGGAAGAAAATGCTGGGACTCATTGATTTCTCGCTATCGCTCAACCATATCGTCAAAGGAGCTCGTATCATCGAGGCTATCATGGAGTTCGTGCCAGACGTGAACATTGAGGATTTACCAATCCCATATTGTGCTGTTGCAACAGACTTGAAAGCAGGCCGTGAGGTGATGTTCAGAAAAGGAAGTCTGTTCCATGCCATTCGTGCCAGCATCTCCTTGCCGTCATTCTATGAGCCTGTACAGCGTGATGATATGATATTGATTGACGGCGGTATCATCAATCCGCTCCCGTTGAATCGCGTTAAGCGACAGCCTGGAGATATTCTTGTTGGTGTTGACGTAAGCGGCCATGACTACAAGGCACAATGGGATGAAATGCACAGACTGACCGCCATGCAGAAAAGTGACACATCGCTGAAGACGAAGATCCTCGACATGCTGATACCAGACAACATAGAATTCAACTACTACACCGTCCTTTCCCGTGCCAGTTCCCTGATGATTCGTCAGAATTCCATCCTGATGGTTCAACTGATGAAGCCCGACATCCTAATAGATATACAGATGAATCGCTATGGCACATTCGACTTCGACAAATCAGAAAAACTCATTGCTATTGGCAGACAAAAGACATCCCAAGCAATCGACAAACTCACCTGACGTCAGTCAAAACCGTCCCAAATACATCGTGTCTGAAGTCTGCCCCTTCACATTCTTCATAAACGCATAGAGGTGCAATTCATGCCCCTGCCATTCATCAGGTATCTTGGCATTAATCACACCAACTGTCCGTTCTACTGGCCGTGCGAAATGCCCCTCACGCAAATCCGGGCAGAACACAAACAACCAGAACGTGTCTTTCTTGTTCTTATCCGTAACATAATGGTCGTGAAACTCCACATGCACATTACCCTGCTCATCGACCTCTACAGCTGTAATCTTCACCTCACTCACAGTACCATAGCTCATCCGTACACGCGAATAGATGATACCGTCAGGCCCATAGCAGTCCTTGTTCAACTTCTTGAAAACGCTGGGCGTGTTCAACCTTTCCCGTATCGCCTTCCAATGCAGGCCCACTTCATGAGCCTCCCTCATGGCCGCCGATAACTTCGACACCTCACCAAACGCTGTGCGATGTGCCTGCTGCGCCTCCGTCCTAGGGTTAGCCACCGTCTCTGGCATTCGTCGCTCATACTCACGTCCAAGCCACGAACTCTTGATCATCTTGCCCAACTTACTGCTCTTCTTTCTTCTTTCCGTTGCCATATATCTCGTTTCGTTTCTCGAATCATTATACTACCCATCTGCTTCCTTGGGGCCACCTTCAGACTCTCACCACCCTTTTTGCCCCCTACCATCCCCCTTGGATCCTTCTTTCATCCATAGAGTTGGTATAGACTTGGTATAGAGTTGCTATAGACATGCTATAGACTTGAATCAGACAAGTTTCGTTTTTCTCTTCTCTATAGTATCTTTACTACGTAAAGATAGTTTTTGCAAGACACACTTTTCTTTGCAAAGATACATATTTTCTATAAAGATAACGTCAATTATTACAGAATAATTTGCAAAATTCTTTTTTCATACTTTACTTCGTGCTATTGTCGCGCTGAGACGAACTTCTGAAGGTGCTGCATAGTGCTATGAGTGTGGTTCTTGCGTAGGGGGAATGGCATTTTGAAGTCGTAGAGTCGCGGGTACATCTTTCCACGGAACGTCGTCGGTTTCGATGGAAGAGTATTATATGCACATCTATGAAAATAGTGTCTTTATAAAAGCCTACTGAATAATGAATCTTTTGATCGGTAACAAAACGAAAAGTAAACTCACCCAACTGACTTAACTTGTAGGGTGAGCGCTGGTTTAGTATGTCTGCAGAAAGTGTCATTGTGCAATCTGCGCCTCCTGTTCACGTACTTGTTCGCGCCATTTTTCACGAGCATCTATTATCTGCTGGAAAGCTTCAGCATACTGCTCAGGGCTGTCGTAGCGTTTGAATTTGTTCTGCTCCATAATCCATTTAATTGACGTTCTCGGCTGCAAAGATACAAATAGTTTTGGAAAGTTATACGGATTTAAAAATTATTTTTTATCTTTGAGACTTTGTCTCGAAAATACTTTCGTTCGAAAAACCAAAAAACATTTTGATTTTTGCTCACTTATTCGTATCTTTGCAATCAGATTAGAAAATCGTTCCTTTAAAATGGAGGGAATAGGCATTCTCAAGCGAAGAGGATGTTTCTAAATTTGAAATTATGTAAATTACAACTCTGCGAAAATTCGTCGCAAAATTGGCGCAAAAGCAAAATGCGGAAACGCTGAAATGCCGATAAATACAGGGGTTCCAAGAGATTCGACAACTTGCTTGTGGTTCTGAATGTCGACGGTTCGAGTCCGTCCGGGCACCCGAAAGTTAAAGTCCTGTAAGTTAATTACTTACGGGATTTTTGTTTCCTAAATATTTCAAAGTTGTAGGCACATTGTAGGCACACTATAATCGACTTATTAGTATCACAGGTTAAATCCGATTTTATTGCGACGCTCGTAAGGGATGGTACATATGTCTTCTGTTGTAATTTCTCGATCTAATTTACCTCCTTTACTGTACCGCATAGCTCTTTTGATATAAATATGTTCAATCATGCTCTTTACAGATCGAGCGTTTGCCCACGTCTTGGTACTGGCCGACATCGCTTTGGATAGTTCATCGCGGAAAGCTGCCAAACCGTCTAAAGAAAAGGTGTGCCCAAAGGACTTTAGGTAACGGATTCCTATCTCGGTAAGCTCATCGAGAGTGTAATCTTTGAACTCGAAGCGATTCACAAATCTGGAGTAAAGGCCGGGATTCTGTTCTATCATCTTATCGAGTTTGTCTTTATAGCCGCAAAGGACAACGGCGAAGTCCTTGTTCTTTTCATCAGCAAGTGCAGATAACAGAAGTGGCAACACCATCTTGTTAGGGTCTTCACTATGTACTCCCTCCAACAGGTATGCTTCATCAAACATTAAGATGCCACCTTTGCTCATTTCAATGAGTTCCGGAATCATTGCCTCTGTGTCGCCGAAACAATCGCCACAGAATATATTCCTGTCTGCAACCACCACATGGCCTTTGCTCAGCAGTCCCGCTTCCTTCAAGAGAGCACCATATAGGCGGCATATTGTGGTCTTACCCGTACCTGGGTTTCCATAGAAGACAGAATGGAGGAAAATCTGCATGACAGGATACTCCCTCGATTGACGAAGACAAGCCTTATTATACTCAGCAAGACTTTTGAACTCTTCCAACCGATGCTTAATATCTTCACAGCCAACCATGTTGTTTAACTTTACAAAGGGGTGAGACGGCGGCACAAGGACATCGACAATGATTTTCCTCTTACCAGCGCACATGCGTCCGTCAGGATAACCTTCCTCAACAGGTGTAAGCTTTTCGAAATGCGGTCTGACTTCAATGTAGTCCCTTTCGTCATCAATAAGGATATTCTCTTGATTATCGATGTTAATAACCCCCACACATCTGTCAAGACACCATGAATGTCCTTTGCAAACGGGTGTTAACGCATTGAAATTCTCAGCTGTAATCCTTTGCGGAACTGAAGGGCTTGCATCCTTGTCTGTATTGTCTTGAACAAGAATCTGGTAGTGTCCCATATTCTTTACCTGATAGAACCTTAGTCCTGCATCATTAAAATGAAATACTCTTTCTTCCATATTCACTATAATTTAAGATAGATATTCATATAAGTTCCTGATTCTCTTATGCCGGTGCGTATTGACAAGACTCATTTCTGGAATGTAATCCAATGAAGTCCAAAGTTGAATTTCTCTGTCACGCATTGATTTCAGTTCTTTTATGTAAATGGGGATGGTAGCCCTGTTTCCATTCTGATCAATTTTTGAAAGGCCTTCTATGAGCCTTTCCCAAAACGAAACGTTGACACTGGTATCCTCATTCTTGATGCGGATAATTGCAAAATCGTTATCACCGAACACTTGGTCTTTTCTCTCATCACGGCCAATTTGTTTTTGCCCGTTGTGGTAGCCACCGTCTATCTCGATAATAATTTGCTCATCTAACAGAACAAAATCAGGATAATAGGCCGTATCATAGCCTTCAAAAGCAATGGGATAGTTCCTCTTCACCTTGGCCTTCATCTTTTCAGGGAAATACCAGTATGCAGTATTCTCTTCTTTCGAACGCGAAGATAGTTGCTCATGCGCATACGCCATTTCTTGGGTTGTTAATGTTCTATACTTCATTGTGGTAAATGTTTAATACTACCGCAAAGGTAGTTGATTTTAATCATACCACCAAACAATTTGCAATGTTTTTGAATGATTTTAATCATACTTAACAATGATGCAAATGTATGAAGATAATCTTAAATTATTTTAATAATGTATGTGTATATGCAATAATATTAAAAGTTTTATCTAATTTTGCCTGCACATATTAAAATCATACATATGGATGTTAAGTCAATAATAAAGGAAAAGGGCTGGACGATAGAACGAGTTGCAGCTGAAATGGGAATCACACGTGTTACCCTTTCCCAAAATCTTAGTCGGAACCCAACAGTCAACACCCTACAACGTATAGCAGATGTCATAGGGTGTAATGTCGGTGATTTCTTTCGTGATGAAGTTGACTTGCTTCCTTCTTTTGGTATTTGCCCTCACTGTGGAAAGCCTATCATAATAAAGACTGAACTGTTGAAAGAATAGAAGGAGAGTGAAGTATATTAATAAATAGCGGCACGACCAGTTTTGATCGTACCGCTCAATTATTTCAGATTGCAATGCCTGTTACTTGATGGTGAAGAAAAAAGCTCCTTCAGTCAGGGCTGAGATGTCAAAATTCTGAAGGACCTTGTCTTCTGATTCTTCTTTCATCTGCTTAAAATACTGCTCAACTTCCGGCTTGCAAATTATGAAGGCATATTCTCCTGGTTCTGCATCTATAGCAATATCAAGGGCTGTCACATGACCAATCTTACGAGTATTGGATGACATCCTTACGTTCTTGGCAGCAGGAATAATGTTCGTATATAAGAACTTATCTTTATTCTGACGCATCTCCAAGAGTTTCCCAACCTTGAATTGGAATTCCATCTTGTCTATTGCTTTGAATAGTTCGTCATCGGAGAGTTTCTGATTGATGTTTGCATCGATGTACCCCTCATTGACCAGACGCTTGCTAATATAATCCATCAACTCGCTCTGCTTATAGCTGATCTTTGAATACATATACTCCATGTATCGGCATCCAATTCCTTTATTCACCTTGAATACAAAAATGTTCTTGGGATCAATAGGTTCTGTAAAGTCAGAAATCTTGCGAGAAATGAAATCATTGACTTTTAATTCTTGAATATTGGTTTCAAGGTTAGAGTAAAGTGTGAACCTTGCCGTTCCCTTAAACTGCTCGTCAGCGTGCCTGTTGTCGTATATCATGTAGTTCTGGACACTATCAATAATCTCCCTGTCTGCAAGAGGCTTCTTTAGAAACGTAAAAAAGTTTTGGACATACTGTTTTATAGCATCCTGTCCGAAATCGGGAATGGGCTTCTCGTCTGTGATCGATTTTGGTTTTGTGATGCTCATGGGTTTCATTTTGCCATCCAAATTAGCAAAGACACCTACCGAGTCATTGTATGCCTCCATACCTTCATATTCGAAACTGGTGCCATACTTCTCATTCAGGTAGGTTGCTTCCTGCATAGTAGGCTGACGTTGTTCTGCCATAATCTTCTTGAAAACAGGATCGTCCTGAAATCCCGACATTCTCTGGGCTTTTGTATAAGCATCCTGGAACTCCTTGCTGTCGTAGTCAATCCCCGCTTCTTCCAGCATTTTTCTGGTCATCTCCTCCTGAGACATACCGCCGTATTTTTCTTCGTAGTACTTCTTCAAAGCTGCCGTATCACCTTGCATCTCCATAAGTTTCTTAAGCTCAGGATTGTTTTCGTACATCCGTTGCTGTGCTTCAGCCATAGCTTTCTTGTACTCGACACTGGCAGTGTCGATGGTGGCATCTCTATGGATGTCTTTCACTTTTGTATTGCCCCATGCTTCCTGGGCCTTCTTCTTTGCTTTTCGTGCATCATTAGCAGCCTTGGCTCCTTTGAGCAAACCGCCGAGACCACCGAATTGAGCTTGACACGGTGCTGTGCATAGTGTCAATGCAAATAGAATTGATAGTAACTGTTTCATAATATACCGTTATTTGTTTTTCAAAAGATACTTATGCGCTGTATATATAGCATAAACCCAGACAATACTGCTTAGGAATGCTGACCATAAATATATTGTTGGGTCATAACCAGATCGCAACAAAGTTCTAAGAATGATAAACGCGATAATGACATTTGCAATGAATGCCTTGCCGATATTGACAAGCATTGAATCCTTTTCATTTTTCAAAATAAATCCATTAATAGCCATTAGGATTACGAGCAATATACCAAGCACCAGTAGAATTCCTCCTTCCATAAAACAACCAATAATATTACTTGCAACATATAAAATGGAAAGGGCTCTTAATAGAAGAGATGTGGCATCATCATCTCCTCCTTCGGCTTTCTTTTGGCTCCTGATACAGTCAGCAACGTTCCATAAAAGAAATATCGTTCCGATACCATCAAGGACAGCTCCTATCCATGATGGAACAGCACGACCGTAGCTTACAAATTGTCCTACCAATCCACCTACTTCAGATGTGTATTCTTCAGCAAAATCATTTGCAAAGGAAAGAATGTTTCCTAATATTACTGCCCCAAATGCGAACTGAATATAATACTTGTAAGGAATGCTTTCTTCTGCATTATTAGAGTCCTTATTACATTCAATTGTTTTTGGAACATGTGGATTAGTTGTTATCTCATTGTCTTTCTCTTCATTCATGGGTTCTTTGCAGTGTGGACAGATTATGAGACCTTCATCTACAAGTTCACCGCAGATGGGACATGGCTTCTTTACCTTTGGAGTCTCTTTAGGCTCCAACCACTCCCCACAGTGCTTACATTTCTTGGCAACGGCAAGAATCTCTTCCCCACAATACGGGCAACGTTTTGTCTCTTCCATATTATTCAACTCCCATTGTTTCTAATGCTTTTTTAGCTTTCTCATATTCTTGTGCTGCAGAACGCTGCATCCACATTATCGCCGCATCTCGGTTTTTCCCAACACCGATGCCATCCCAATAACACCACGCAATATTATGTTGAGCATATTTATTGCCCTTTTCGGCAGCGGAAAGGTAGTAGGAAGCTGCTTTTGACAGATTCTTGGCACATCCTTTCCCTTGCGCATACATATTACCTATTTTGTTCAATGCTGCAGGATCACCCGTCTCAGCAGCCTTTTGATAGTAGTAGAAGGCTGTTTCGTGGTTTTCTTCAACACCGATTCCCTTCTCGTAACTTTCTCCACGACTCAAATATTCTTCAGAACCGTAGTTATCCATTACAGCAGTGTCAGCGTCAACTTGCTCTATGACATCTTCATGCTTCTCGATTTCAGGAGTCGGCTGTTCGTTTTCCTTCCTATGATATACCATTCCGTCCTCAGTTCCTTCTGGCTCAGCAAAGTTGATGACAGGATCTTCCTTAATTGTCTGCGCCATACTATCTTCTTTGCTTTGATGGCCTGGTATTATAATGAGGCCGCCAATAACAAGTGCCAGTAGAACTAATATGGCAATAATTACTCCTTTACTTATGCCTTTTCTCTTTGGCATAATTGTTTGCTCTGGCTGTGAAAGTTGTGGTTCTGAATGTGAAGCAGGCTTCACGTCCTCATCCAGCCACTCACCGCAATGCCTACATTTCTTTGCTACGGCTAATATCTCCTCGCCGCAATAAGGGCATTTCTTTGTCTGTTCCATATTACTATTCTTTCAAAAAGTCTTTTATCAGATTCATTGGGATGCCAAAGTTGAAATCATCATTGAGGGTAGCTTTGGCAAAGTTAACTCCCCTAAGAGTTCCGTCCTCGTCAAAAACGGGGCTTCCTGATGACCCTTGCATCGTTGGAATACTGTAGAGTAATCTCACGCCATCGGGTAGTTGGGTAATCTTCCCGCTCGTCATCTGTGCTTTGATTCCTTCTCTGGTCTGAGCTATAGCAATACCGTGGTTATAGCCTATCATATAGAGTTGTTGATCCATCTTCAGGTCATCTGCTTCAACCTCTTCGGTTACTGTCTCGCCAAAGAAAATCTGATTAACGTAGTCACCAAAGGACTTTGTTTCCTTTTCCTTCATAACCTTTCCAGAGACATCAAACACATGTGCATGCTCTGGAGTCTGCTTCTTCTTTAGTTGTATGATTGCCAAGTCTGCATCCTCGCGTCTTGATATTTTACGGACGGTGCAAGGATTACCTTTCAAAAAGTCATCAAAGTCCTCAACATGAGTGTTATTATAGGCTATACCAAGTTTTGAATAGGTCTTTACCTTGATGGCTCGTGGGTTCGCATTGGCAGAGATGAAGTCACATAGATACCTCCACCCATTAAACCTCTCTTCTACATTGGCCATCACAATATTTATCTTCTGAAGCAGTTCTTGGTTTGATACGTAAACATTCCCAAAGAAATCCTGACTATAGCATTCCTTTTTCTTCTCCTCCAACTCAGCATACGCTCGTCTTGCCATTTCCATAGAATCAATGTATGTTTGGCGTTCTCGACGTAATGATGCAACAATCTTTTCTTGGGCCTCAAACTCATCCATTGCGACATTCACGACATGCCTGTTCGTCATGATGTCACCCTTGCTGTCGATGAAGAATCCCGTACCGAACATGCGATTACAGTTCCTTTTGATTAGTTCCTTGTCTGTAGTGACATTCACCGCATCGCCATTTTCTTCAAGTCCCGTCATATACATTGTTTGTCCAGTTGGTAGAGTTATAGAGTGATAAGACTCGCAATAAATAAGTACTACACCTGAAGCACATTCATCAAATAATTGTTCAGGGGTTTTCTTAGTTGACTCACTTTTGCACCCAACCACCAGCATTGACAAGCTTGTCAATAATAGAAGTCCCATAAGTAGTTTTCTCATATGCCATTTGTTTTTAGTCTGTATCTTTTGTTAGGGGCACAAAAGAAGCGTGAACTGATTCCGCGTCTTTCGTTGATGGGGCCTGAGAAATCCCAATAGCACATGACACAGTAATAGCAGTCCACGCTAAACGTGGAAGCTAATTACGCCGTCGTCTGTGCTATTATTGTTAAGTTTCTCAGGCTTTACAACGATCAGACAAGCATAACGCTCCTATTTTAACCCTCAATGTTATAGAACACACCCTTTTACGGGCAAATTCCTCGGCAAAATTAGTAAAAAATACCCATAAAGCCAAGGAAGTAGAGCTTTTTCAGTTGTTTTTTACGCCAATGATGCTCAAAATAGTGCCTTTCGACACCAATTCTGCTGCAAAATTAGTAATAATGTCACATTTATGAAACGGATTTTTCCTATAACTCGATAGGAAAATCCCTAATATGCTTTTCTAATGATAGCTTTTTTAGATAACATACAGTTCATCTATAGTAATTTTCAATGCTTCCTAACAATGGCAGATATAACTTCATATGAATATCTAAACTCCAATGGTAGGATTGTCCGAAGCCGTATAATCACGAAAATCATTAGTCACATAGCCGATTATATACTAAAAGGAGCAGCACCCTTCGCTCGGATGCTGCTCCCTCTATGCGGTTAATCAATGTCTGTTACGAGACCTCAATGGCCTTGGTGACTTTCTCCTTCGGCTCGGTCTTCGGCATGGTGATGGTCAAGATGCCGTCCTCAACCTTGGCAGAAATCTGGTCTTTCACCACATCGTCTGGCAATACGTAGTTCTGCTCGTAGTTAGAGTAGCTGAACTCACGGCGCAGATAGTGATGGTGCTTGTCCTCATGCTTGTGTTCCTGTTTGTCCTCAATGGCGATGGTGAGGTTGCCCTCGTCATTGATGCCTACGCGGCAATATTCCTTCTTGATGCCAGGGGCTGCAAGCTCCATCGTGTAGGCCTTCTCACTCTCCTTGACATTGACTGCGGGTGCTGTACTATTGGCACGAGGCATGAAATCAGTGTTAAAGAAATCATCAAACATCGTTGGGAACCAACCGTTGCTTTTCATTAATCCGTTCAACATAATCAATACCTCCTAATTATACTTTTAGTTTAACGTATGTTCTTGATTGCCTCTGCTTTCGCTTCGGCTTTCACTAACAGATAAGCAAAGTACATGCCTATGGAAAGAATCCGTGCCAGAATGACAATCGCTGAAGTCAAACTGGCACGGATTTTAAACTCGCTTAAACTATACTGACAGTTTATTAAACTCGGTTAAACATTGAGGTGTTAACTTAATTCTTTCCCAAAAGGTGAAAGGGTATGCTATGCCGATGGGCAGTGTGCGTAGGGCATGGCTTAAACAGTAAAACGAGAGCAGATAACCTGCTAACATTCCGATTGTTGGCAAAAGTTTTGTAAACTGCTCCGAATACTTCAGCATCGTGGTAGCAAATGTCTCTAAGACAATGGCACCTATCAAGAACAACCATTCTTTCATAATGCTCAGATTATATGCCCTTCTTATAGATATACGTGGTATAGCCAGGAGCGTACGAGTCATAGACCTCGCTGAGGAACTGACTTACCAGTGTGAAACCATGTTGTGGGTAATATTCGTGGGTGCAACTGGTGTCGGTCCAAAGGTATAGATGCCTCAGGTCTCTGTGCCGGAACTTATCCATCATTTCCTGCAACAACTTTTTTCCACATCCTTTCTGATTGCTGATGAAAAGTGATAGTTTCACTTCGCCGTTACTCATGCACTGTACCGTTTTCCCGTCAACCTCCAACATATAGTCGGCCAATAGACGGAAACGTTCACGCTCATGGTCGGTCATCTGTGCCTCAATGTTCTCGCGCCACTGACTGACATCTGCTTTGTCATCATGGAAGTTGGCAAACAACACCCCATGAATCATACCATCATCGCCCACAGCTTTCAATGCCAGCGAGGGATTGCTGTAGTTATAGCGGAGGATGTACTCTGCTACTGCATTGATAAACCAATGCCGTTCATCGGCATAAAATTCGCCCCATGCGCCTGCTGCCAAAGGAAAGGCTTTAGCAAAATCTTCGTTAGAAAATAGTTCTATCTTCATTTCAGTATTATTATTTTAATAGCGGAGTAATTTCAATCACTGCTGAAAGCATTATGATATTGGTTCTGCAAATTGGAATTCACAATTCTGATATACTTCAGATGTAGGTTGCCGTTTCTAAAGCAATATAAAGTTTGTTTAAACTATGGTTGGCATTGTTCAAGCCTTTGGCTTCATATCCATTTGTATCCAAAATGTCACCTGCTTCAAAAAAAGCATACAACTTCAAATTGTAGAAGTCGCACACAGATTGAACTCCAGCCAATTCCATTTCTACAGCGATGCACCCTTCTTCCATACGTTTGCGTACAAGTCCTTTTGTTTCTCTGATCATCGAATCTGTCGTCCATATTTTACCTGTAATATATGGTACAGATAATTTGTCGAAAATTATGGAAAGTTCCTTGCTTGCGGCTATATCAATATAGTCGGATGGTGCTGCAAAATAATATGAACACCCGTCCCCTCTGTAACTTTGTGTCGGTATGATAAATCTACCTTGTGTGGTTGTACGGTCAAGACTGCCACAGGAACCGAACATAATGAACTTTGATGCTCCAGTTAGCCAGCTTGCAAGATGACATTGAGAGGATGCTACTGCTGAACCTATTCCTGACAGGTAGAAAGTTATCGTAACTCCTTTATAAGTTGTTTTATAGATATGCGTGTCGCCATTGCAAGCCGACATAGTTGCAATAATTTCAGATTCGTAGGAATCAAGTAAATGCCGATGAATTTCCTTCGAGAATATTATCAGGCATATATCTGCAAAATCTCCACGTCTGCCGTAGAAATCAAACAGATTGATCATTGGTTCAGTTTCAATATCATAACTATCAGTAATCATAGCATATTGAATCAGATGTGAGTTTTATATTGCTCCGGTATCTCAAGATTGAAAGTTCTGCATAACAACAGAACATCGTGGACATCATTTTCATCGTATTCATATCCAAGATGGAACTGTACCTGTGCCTCCGGGTTTATGCAGAACACCTCAATATTCCCGATTTTTCCTTTACCTGAGAAAGTTTCGCTTGGGAAAGTGTATCCGTCATATAGAATTCCATCTTCGACATATTCGAAACAATGCAGATCGATTATTCTTCCGTTGTCATCTTTCCAGACAGTATGGCTGTCGGTCGTATAGTCCATTACAACTTCTCTGTATCCCTTCCAGGTAATCACGGATATGGCCTTACCGTAGTCTTTCTTCTCTACGAACAGATCGATGTCGTTATGTATTCTTGTTTCTCTGCCTATAAGTGCATCGACACCCCAACCGCCGTCCAAAAATACCTTTACAGATGCTTCAGACAGCATTTCAAGAATCTCACATACATCAAAACAAGTTACCATAAAATTCGAATTTATAGGTTTCTGATCAATGATAAATCACCACTTGACAAAGCTTTGAAATTGCGCTCAATTTTCTC
>CAMIVY010000008.1 GCA_946402275.1 uncultured Prevotella sp. | reverse complement strand
TCCTTGTCGGTATAGGTGTCGCAAGCGAACTTCTTGCCCTTGATGCTCTCCTCGTACATATCGTTAGGAACGGTGTTGTTGATGTCGAGCAGTGTAACGGCATCCTGGCTGATGCAGGTTCCGATGTACTCAGACAGAGCACCATAGATATCAACCTCGCAAGCTACGGGGATTCCACGAGAAGTCAGACGGCTGTTGACATAGCAGGGTACGAAACCGAACATGGTCTGGAAGGCAGGCCAGCACTTGTTAGCCATAGCCACGAACTGACGAGAACCCTTGTGAGCCTCAATCCAGTCGGTCAGGGTCAGCTCATACTGAGCGAGCTTAGGAAGCACCTGAGGAATCTTGTTGCCATGACCCAGCTCAGCAGCCATATCCTTCACAACATCGTCGATGCGTGGGTCGTTAGCGTGCTTCTGGTAAGCCTCCAGCAGGTCGAGCTCTGAGTTCTCCTCAATCTCAACATCGAGGTCATACAGGGCGCGGATAGGAGCGTTGCAAGCCAGGAAGTTGTTAGGACGGGGACCGAAGCTGATAATCTTCAGGTTCTGCAGACCTACGATAGCGCGTGCGATGGGATGGAACTCGTGAATCATTTCAGCGCACTGTTCAGCAGTGCCAACGGGCTCCTCGGGGATATATGCGCGAGTCTTGCGCAGAGAAAGAGCCTGGCTAGCATTCAGCATTCCGCAGTAAGCATCACCACGACCGTCAATCAGGTCGTTCTGAGTCTCCTCAGCAGCAGCACAGAACATGGTGGGACCCTGGAACCAGTCAGCAATCATGGTCTCAGAAATCTCAGGACCGAAGTTGCCAAGATAGACGCAGAGGGCATTACAGCCAGCCTTCTTCACGTCTTCAAGGGCCTGCTGAGCGTGGATCTCACTCTCAACGATGGTGATAGGACACTCGTAGATGCCATCCTTGCCAAACTTCTTTTCATACGCAGCGATAACAGCCTTACGACGGTTAACAGCTAATGACTCGGGGAAGCAGTCGCGAGATACAGCGACGATTCCAATTTTAATGTTAGGTACGTTGTTCATTTTCTTAAAAAGTATTTGTTTCGTAATGAATTAATTGCTGCAAAGATACACTATTATTGCGAACTGACCAAATTTTTCGACATTTGTTTTTGTAACATATTCTTTGTGTAGTGTGTATAGCGTTCAGCCAGTGACATTTGGGCGTAATGTTTCCATTCAACAGCCTGCTGCTGCCTTTGTAGATAGTGGATGTCGTGCATATGTCCGTAGGCTTCCAACTCGAAAGGGTTCAGCAAGTAGCCCGCATTAGGCAGGCGTCTGTAGTAGCGTGACGCGCATAGCCAATACCAACCATACAATAGATAGAAACAAGTCCACGAGTCGTGGGTAGCTCGCGCCTGATAAAGGTGTATCATCTCGTGGTTTTTCAGGATGTCGAAACGCCTGTTGAACATTTCGGCCTCCTGTTGGGTATGAGTGATGATGGTGCCGAAGAAGGTCAGCGCCTCATAGCCTTGCTTAATCCAGCGTGGCTTGGCAACGGCCTTCATGTCTTCCGTACGACTGGGGCGTGCGGAGCGAAGCATCATCAACAGAATATTCATGCTAAATCTTATCCAGTGCCTGTTTGATGTCGGCCAAGATGTCATCGCAGTCCTCGATGCCAACACTTAGGCGGATGAGGTCAGGGGCCACTCCAGCCTCGCGCAGTTGCTCGTCGGAGAGCTGACGGTGAGTGTGTGATGCCGGATGGAGCACGCAGGTACGGGCGTCAGCCACATGGGTTACGATAGCAATCATTTGCAGGGAGTCCATAAACTGTACAGCAGTCTCACGCGTGCCTTTCAGTCCGAAAGCAATAACGCCGCAGGAACCGTTTGGCAGGTATTTCTGAGCCAGAGCATGGTTCTTGTCGTTGGGCAGTCCGCTGTAGTGAACCCACGCTACTCGGGGATCGTTGTTCAGGAATTCTGCCACACGCTGGGCGTTCTCACAATGACGGGGAACACGTAGGTGGAGCGTCTCCAGTCCGAGGTTCAACAGAAACGAGTTCTGGGGAGCGGGAATGCTGCCGAGGTCGCGCATCAGCTGGGCTACGAGTTTGGTGGTGTATGCCATCTTGCCAAACTTCTTGGTATAGGTCAGTCCGTGATACGACTCATCGGGAGTGGTCAGCCCGGGGAATTTGTCAGCATGAGCATCCCAGTCGAAGTTGCCGCTATCCACTACGCATCCTCCTACCTGAGTAGCATGACCGTCCATATACTTTGTTGTAGAATGGGTCACGATGTCTGCTCCCCACTCAAAGGGTCGGCAGTTGATAGGTGTTGGGAAGGTGTTATCCACAATCAAGGGTACGCCATGTTTATGGGCAATGCGTGCAAACTTCTCAATATCGAGAATCTGACAGCCAGGATTGGAGATGGTTTCGCCAAACAGGGCCTTCGTGTTGGGGCGGAAAGCAGCAGAGATTTCCTCTTCCGAGGCTTCCTGAGATACGAAGGTACACTCGATACCGAGTTTCTTGAGTGTGACGCCAAACAAGTTATAGGTACCGCCGTAGATCTCGTTGGAGGTGACGATATGGTCGCCTGCCTCGCAGATGTTGAAAATAGCATAGAAGTTGGCAGCCTGGCCTGAGGATGTCAGTACGGCGCCTACACCACCTTCGAGGGCAGCTATCTTAGAGGCTACAGCGTCATTGGTGGGGTTCTGCAGACGAGTGTAGAAATAGCCTTCCTTCTTCAAATCGAAGAGGTCGGCCATCTCCTCTGTGTTGTCATACTTGAAAGTGGTACTTTGGATGATAGGCAGTACACGCGGGTCACCGTTCTTTGGCTTCCATCCTGCCTGTACGCAGAGCGTAGCGGTTTTCATTTTCTGAGTCATATCTGATAGTTTTCAATAAATTCGTCTTCTGATATAATCGGGATGTTCAGCTCCTTGGCTTTCTTGTTCTTGCCTGAAGTGGAGGTGACATCATTATTGATAAGGAAAGACGTAGAACCACTGACAGCCGAGGCCACCTTGCCTCCCTGTGACTCGATATAGGCCTTCAGCTCGTTACGATTCTTGTAATGGTGGACGTCGCCAGTAATGACAAATGTCAGTCCTTCGCAACGGTTGCCTTTAGGAGTCTGATCAGTTTGTGTAACGCTGATTTTCTCCATCAAGTTACGATAGCGCAGTAGGTTGTGGGTATCACGGAACCACCGTACAAAAGAAGCCGATTTCTCTGGACCGATGCCATTGACGTGTGCAAACACATCCTGTGGTTCTGCTTGTGTGGCAAAGAGGTCGTCACCTGTCTTGATGGCTTCGTTGACCAACTCCCCTAGCGGATAGGCTGCCAACAGGCGCTTGCAGACATCAAGTCCACAAAGAGGAATGTTCAAGGCATAGAGCAGTCGGTGGGCTTCCACATTGCGGCTCTTGTCAATAGAGCGCATGATGTTAGAGGCGGATTTTTCACCAAATCCATCCATCTGAGCCAGTTCGCGGATGTGACTGCGCAACTCGTAGATATCGGCATACTCGCTGACCCATCCGAGGTTGATGAACTTGGAAAGCGTCTGTTCAGAAATGCCGTCGATGTTCATTCCCTCCTTAGAGACAAAGCGGGCAAACTTTCGCAGTTGCTTGGCAGGACACTCGGCATTGGTACAATGGAGCGTCTTGGTTCCACTGACATCACTCACTTTGATTGCAGCAGGAGCGTGGCAGACAGGACACTGATTAGGTACTGTAAATGTATTAACGCTCTCTATCACCTTAATGACCTTAGGGATAATCTTGTTAGCCTTGATGACGCTGATGCGGGTGCCAATACCCCCAATGCCCAGACGTTCGCATTCGCTGATATTACACAGCGAGGCGCGCTTGACGGTGGTGCCCTCCAGTTCTACAGGTTCAAAAATAGCCACTGGCGAGATCGTAGAGGCAGCACACGACCACTCAATCTCCTTGAGGGTTGTTTCTGCAGCTTCGTCCTGCCATTTAAAGGCCAATCCTGCACGGGTGGCATGGTGGCCTGTAACGGACCCTGTCTGTGCATAGGCGGTATCATCGTAGCAGATAACCAGTCCATCGACGGGAAAGGGATTCTGCCGACTGGTGACTTCCTGTGTGAAGGTGTTTATGACAGCTTCCACAGAAGAAGAGTCAGGATGCTCCACCAACTGTCGCTCTACGGTGTTGAACCCTTGATGGTCGAGCCAACTCATACGATTGCCCCAAGAGTTGATGTCTTCCTCTGTATATACTAAGGTAAAGGGTATCCACTGGATATGGCGCTGGCGTACTTCTTCAACATCTTTCAATGTGAGCGAACCTGATGCGAGGTTACGCGGATTCGCATAATCCTCGCCACTCTCCATCAGGAAACGGTCGAAATCATCGTAGCTGATGACTGCTTCTCCACGTATGACGGTATGTCCCTGAGCAGGAATGGTGGCAGGAATGCCGTTGATGGCTGAGGCCAGATGGGTGATATTGGTACCGATATGACCATTGCCTCGCGTGACGACCTTTGTCAGTTTACCATTGTCGTAGGTGACAACCAGCGTCAGACCGTCTAGCTTCCACGAAATCCAGATGGGCTTTTGTTCGGCCCACTTGACAAGTTCTGCAGACTGTTTGGTCTTGGCTAACGAGAGGGCTGCAAACTCGTGCTCCTCCTTCTGTCCGGTGATGCTGTCTTCAGAAACCTTTTGCGTAGGTGAGTCGGGCAGGGTAGTGCCTGTCTCCTGTTCCAGTTGGCGCAACTCATCGAAACGGGCATCCCACTCATAGTCTGTCATCCGTTCGCCCTTGCCGTTGTAGTAGGCTTCGCTGGCCTCGTTCAGCTCACGGATGAGTTGCTGCATTCTTAATGTCTTCTCGTCAGTATTCATAAAACTCTCACCTCTATTTCCTCACCACTCAACTTTTTATTATAACATTCCTTTCGTAGAAGGCAGTTCGTAGTGATATACATCACGGCGTACAGCCATTTTCAGCGCACGGGCCAATGCTTTGAAGATGCCCTCTATTTTATGGTGCTCATTCTGTCCCTCGGCTTTGATGTTCAGATTCATCTTAGCGGCATCGCTGAGGCTCTTGAAGAAATGCAGGAACATCTCCGTAGGCATCTCGCCAATCTTCTCACGGTGGAACTCTGCGTCCCATACCAGCCAGGGGCGTCCTCCGAAGTCAAGGCATACGGAACAGAGACAGTCGTCCATAGGCAAGGCATAGCCATAGCGCTCAATGCCTCGCTTGTCGCCCAATGCTCTGAGCAGACACTCGCCCAACGCCAAAGCAGTATCCTCGATGGTGTGGTGCTCGTCAACGTGCAGGTCACCCTTCACTTGAATGGTGAGGTCCATCATGCCGTGTTTGCCAATCTGTTCCAACATGTGGTCGAAGAATCCCAGTCCCGTTTGGATGTCGCAATGGCCGTTACCGTCAAGGTCCACCTTAATATATATATCGGTCTCCTTGGTGGTTCTCTTCACCTCTGTCGTGCGCTCGCCGCCATAGGCAATAGCTGCCACCTTGTCCCAATCGCCCACTTGCAGAAATCCGCAACCGATGTTCTCGGCAAACTTCCGGTCGGTATCACGGTCTCCAATGACATAGCTGTGCTTGATATCGTATTCGGGGTTGTTCATGTATTTCTCCACGAGTCCTGTGTTCGGCTTGCGCGTAGGAGCATTGTCCTCAGGGAAATGAGGGTCTATCAGAATGTCGTCAAACACGACGCCCTCGCCCTTCAATGTGTCGAGGATGAAGTTGTGAACAGGCCAGAAGGTGTCCTCGGGAAAAGCTTCTGTGCCTAGTCCGTCCTGGTTGCTGACCATTACGAAGAGATAGTCGGTATGTTGTCTTAGAAAAACCAGGTTACTGATGGCTCGTGGTACGAACTGCAGTTTCTCAAAAGCGTCAATCTGCTCGTCGGCAGGCTCGCGGATAATGGTGCCGTCGCGGTCGATGAATAGAATTTTCTTCATTGTATGTTCAGTTTCTGTTGTTCACGTTCTTTCTTCTGTGTTTCTGCGGAACCATAGGCATAATAGCCTACGAAGAGGAGACTTGTCAATATATATACTTGCAGGAAGGCAGCTAGGAACCAGGTGCCTGCGGCCAGCCAGTCAATATAGGACGGCATAGCAAAGGGGTCGCCCATAAGGGTTCCGATATGTGCCTGAATAGCAGCAATGGTGAGAATGATGACAGGCAGACAGACAAAAAGACAGATGGGCACGACAACTACCAGCTCCACCAGAAGAACTCCCAATGTCAGGAGCCAATGTCTTCCTGCAGCCTTCAGCATACTACGGAAGGGGCGCCAAAATACAGGCTTGGCAAACCATCGCAGTGGGGTTGCTATGATGTTAGTGTCCTTGTGCTCCTTCAATTTCCCTGCTGTGATACCGAAAATCACGAGGAGTACCATGATGCCCAATATAAAAAGCACCAGGAAAGCACAGAGCAGGGTGGTATGCTCTTTGACGATGAGCCATTTGTATTGCGGCAATGCGATAGTCTGTAGCATAACGGGCAACAGTTTCGTGGTGAGCCAGGTGCCCAGCACTGAAACAATGAGCGAATATACAAGGGTGAAAAGCCATGTGGCTTTGAAAATCTTACGGAAGGAAGCTGTGTATAAACGCAGCGCAGAGGTGATAATACCTCGGTAGCTGCGTGCCTTCATTAGTTTATATTCTTGAATCTTTTCCATCTTTTATGACTATTTTTTGCTTACAGTGTTGCAAAGGTAGGCATTTTTTCGTATCTTTGCACCATCTTTAAAGATAAATTATGAAAATATTGCAATGGGGCTTCATCGGATGCGGTGAAGTTACGGAACTGAAAAGTGGTCCTGCTTTCTCTGAGGTAGAAGGTTCTGGTGTCGTGGCAGTGATGAGCCGTCATGAGAAAAACGCTCGCAGTTATGCGGAAAAACACGGCATTCCAAGGTGGTACACCGATGCTCAGGAGTTGATAGACGACCCAGAGGTGAACGCCATTTATGTAGCTACGCCTCCCAGTAGTCATGCTACCTATGCCATTATGGCGATGAAGGCAGGCAAACCCGTTTATGTGGAGAAGCCATTAGCTGCTTCCTATGAAGATTGTGCGCGTGTGAACCGTGTCAGCGAGGAAACGGGTGTTCCTTGTTTTGTGGCTTACTATCGTCGCTATCTGCCCTATTTCCAGAAAGTGAAGGATATCGTGGACAATGGTGTTATCGGAAAGACCATCAACGTACAGATACGTTTTGCCACTCCTCCCCGTGAACAGGATTTTGGAAAGAACGGACAGTTGCCTTGGCGATTGCTTCCTGATATAGCCGGCGGTGGATATTTTTACGACTTGGCGCCCCACCAGCTAGACCTGTTGCAGTATATTTTTGGCGTGATAACAGAAGCCCGAGGCATTTGTGCCAATCGTGGAGGCTTGTATGAGGCAGAAGACTCTGTATGTGCCAGTTTTGAGTTTGAAGGTGGATTGCCAGGCAGCGGCTCGTGGTGTTTTGTGGCTCATGAGTCGGCTCGTGAAGACCGCATCGAGATTATCGGCGACCAAGGCTCTGTCAGCTTTTCCGTATTCGACTACCAACCCATAAAACTGCATACTTGCGAGGGTACAGAAACCATCACGGTGCCCAACCCTCCTTATGTTCAATATCCTATTATCAAGAGTGTCTGCGAACATCTGCAGGGCATTGGGCTCTGCGAATGTACCAGTGTGTCTGCTACGCCAGTAAACTGGGTGCTCGACCGTATTTTAGGAAAGTTCTGAATAATGCGGATACTATTGGCGATAGTGTTGATGATGTTGAAGAGTGTTAGCGCAGTGGCTGCTGACACGTTGACGGTGGACCAGCCTCAGGAGCCGGAAGAGAAGAAGCTCAGCTGGCTACGCCGTACTATTCGTGGCTTCAGCTATATTGACGAGAATTATGTGGAGCCGCAACACTATAACTGGTCGGTCATGCTGTTGGGACGCTATGCATGGGACTATTACCGCCTCAGCACGACGGGAACTGACGCACAGTCTGTGTCTTTCTCACCGCGTCATATCTTCAAGGTAGGGCCTTATTTCGGATGGCGTTGGGTGTTTCTGGGCTATACGTTCGATTTAAGGAATATCAGCCTGAATTTCTCATCAGCGGGATGGAAGGGCATTGATGCCAGTATATATAGTGCACAAATTGGTGCCGATATCTATTATCATCATACGCGCAACGACTATATGCTGCGTGGCGTCAACTTGGGAAAGGGAGTGAATGAGCGTCTGTTGGAAGATGTGCCCTTCGACGGCTTCAATGTGGGAACCACGGGAGTCAGTCTCTATTACATCTTCAACCACCAGCGTTTCTCCTATCCTGCAGCTTTTGCACAGAGCACCTGTCAGAAAATCAGCTGTGGCTCGTGGATGGTTGGACTAGGCTATATGAGCAACAGCCTGGAGTTTGATCATGAGGATTTCCAGAAACTGGTGGACGAGCGCTATGGCAAGCAGAAGGCGCAGCTGGACAGTGCCCTGATGTTCAACAGCGTGAAATATTATAATATCAACGCTTCCGTAGGCTATGCCTACAACTGGGTGTTTGCACGTCATTGCCTGTTCTGCGCCAGTGCTTCTTTGGCTTTGGCTTATAAGAAGAGCCGTGGTGAGACGGCGTTGGAGGATAAGGGTGGATTCGATATGAACAACTTCAATATCGATGGCATCGGACGCTTCGGACTGGTATATAACAATACCAAATGGTATGCAGGAGCCAGTGCCATTGTGCGCACCTTCAACTACCGAAAGGAACGCTTCGTAGCCAACAACGTGCTGGGTGAGGTGTGTCTTTATGTGGGCTATAACTTCGGGCTCCGGTCGCGATATAAAAAGAAATGAATATGAAGAGATATATAATAGGTGTTATGGCTTTCCTGCTGAGCCTTTCGGTTGCGGCACAGATAACCTATACGAAGGCTGACAGTCTGACCATCTGCCGGTTGCTGAAGGAGGCTCCTGCCAATGCTTCCACCTTATGGTTCGCACGCCAGTTCCACGGCAGACCTTATGTGGCACACACGCTGGAAGTGAACGATAGCGAGCAATTGGTGGTGAATACGCGGGAACTTGACTGTACAACGCTAGTGGAAACAGTGACAGCTTTGACCCTGTGTGTCAAACAGGAGAAACGCCAATGGACTGACTATTTGCAGACCCTGCGGACCCTTCGCTATCGGCAGGGCGTACTGAATGGCTATCCCAGTCGTCTGCACTATTTCACCGACTGGATTCTGGATAAGCAACAAATGGGACTGGTCAGTGAGATTCAGCAGCCAAATCCTCCCTTTACCGCCGTTCAGCATATCAAGGGAGGTTTCATGAGCCAGCATCCGGAATATTATAAGGCCCTGAAAGCGAACCCTTCGCTGGTGAAGGAGATTCGCCAGCAGGAGAAGGCACTGACGGGTAAGACATTCCGTTATATTCCCAAACAGGAGGTAAAGAATACAAGGCTGATGCGTCAGACCATCAAGGACGGCGACATCCTGGCTATTACCTGCAAGAAAAAAGGGTTGGAGATTGCCCATCTGGGCTTTGCCGTATGGCAGAAGGACGGACTCCATCTGCTGAACGCCTCGCAACTGCATCACAAGGTGGTGACAGAACCCATACCCCTTCGTCAGTATTTAGGGAAGCACAAGACTCATACAGGCATTCGTGTCATCAGAATAAAATAGTCAAATAGTAAATAGTAAAATAGTAAAATAATATGGAATTACCCGATTTTATGAGCTATGCCAACAAGTTCTCACAGACGGACTTTGTTGAGAAGATTTCAAGTATTGCCAAACGAGCAGGTGCCAAACTGGTTTATGCCGCTCTCATCCTTTATTATACCTTGCAGAGCGACAAGGTGAGCACCGCTAACAAGGCGATGATTATTGGCGCCCTGGGTTATATGATCAGTCCGCTCGACGTCATCCCAGATGCCATCCCCATTGCCGGATTGACGGACGATTTGGCAGTGCTGCTCTTTGTGTTGAAGAAGGTGTGGACAGACATCGATCCAGACATCCAAACAAAGGCAAAGGAGAAACTTGCCAAGTGGTTTGACGAAGACGAGATAGAAGAAATCAACGACCTCTTCAAGGCAGAATAATGATACAGGAGTATCAGGTTAGAGTACTGCCCCAGGTGGCTGCTAATGAGCAGTCGCTGCGTATGTGGTTGGCGGATGAGTACGGATTTGATGTCCGTACCGTGACGAGTGTGCGCATCCTGCGCCGTAGCATTGATGCCCGTCAGCGTACTATCTTTGTCAACCTGAAAGTGCGCGTCTATATCAACGAACAGCCTCAGGACGAAGAATATGTTCCTGTAGATTATCCTGATGTTAGCGACAAGCCGCAAGTGATTGTGGTGGGTGCGGGTCCTGGTGGATTGTTTGCCGCCCTCCGACTGATAGAGCTCGGCTTGCGCCCCGTCGTTTTGGAACGTGGTAAGGATGTTCATGAGCGCAAGAAGGACTTGTCGCTGATTACCAAGACGCAACAGGTTGACCCCGAGAGCAACTACTGCTTTGGCGAGGGTGGGGCAGGTGCCTATAGTGATGGCAAACTCTACACGCGCAGCAAGAAGCGTGGCAATATCGAGAAGATACTCAACGTGTTCTGTCAGCATGGAGCCTCTACGAATATCCTCGCCGATGCTCATCCGCATATTGGCACCGACAAGTTGCCTCGTGTCATTGAGAATATGCGCAACACCATCCTTCGTTGTGGTGGCGAGGTGCATTTCCAGACGAAGATGACACATTTGCTGCTTGAAAACAATCGTGTAGTTGGTTGTGCCACAGCCGACAAGGAATATAAAGGCCCTGTCATTCTCGCTACAGGTCATTCCGCCCGTGATGTCTATCGTTATCTGGCTGAGAGCCATATTGAGATAGAAGCGAAGGGGATTGCTGTAGGTGTCCGCTTGGAGCACCCGTCTATGCTCATCGACCAGATACAATACCATAACAAACAGGGTAGGGGAAAATACCTGCCTGCAGCTGAGTATTCGTTTGTCACACAGGTTGACGGACGAGGCGTTTACAGTTTCTGCATGTGTCCTGGTGGCTTCGTCATCCCTGCTGCTACTGACAAACAGCAGATAGTCGTCAACGGTATGTCGCCTTCGAATCGTGGTGGTCAGTGGTCGAACAGTGGTATGGTGGTCGAACTGCGACCAGAAGACTTGCAAGGAGTGATGAGTGAAGATTCTTCGCCACTTGCGATGATGCACTTCCAGGAACAACTGGAGCGTGACTGCTGGCAACAGGGTAATATGCGTCAGACGGCACCTGCACAGCGTATGGCAGACTTTGTCAATAAGCGTCTGAGCTATGATCTCCCAAGAAGTTCCTATGCTCCAGGATTGATATCCTCACCCCTGCATTTCTGGTTGCCGGAATCTATCAGCCATCGCTTGCAGGAAGGTTTTAAGTTCTTCGGCAAGCATTGTCACGGTTTTCTCACCAACGAGGCTGTGATGATTGGTGTGGAGACGCGCACCTCCAGTCCCGTCCGCATTATCCGCAACAACGATACCTTGATGCATGTCCGCTTGCAGGGGCTCTTCCCTTGTGGCGAGGGCGCTGGCTATGCGGGAGGAATCGTTTCTGCAGGAGTAGATGGTGAACGCTGTGCCGAGATGTGTGCTGCTTACCTTGAATCCTAGTTTTCTAGACAATCTGGATTCTCTAGTCTGTCTATAGCAGACTGTTTAATCTGTTGCGAAGCTGTTCGGCTTCGCTTTTTCTGATGGACAACACGATTTCGCACGTGTTGTCGTAGTTTTGTGAGATGATGCGAGGATTCATGTCCTTCACGATGCGCATCACATCGTTCATCTGCGGATAGGCAAACGAGTATTTCACGATTTCCTCCACCTGGCGCGTCTCGATGGTAGCGTGACTGATAGCGTCGGCAGCAGCCTCGCGATAGGCTACTATCAGACCGCTGGTACCTAGGTTGACACCGCCGTAGTAACGCACCACGACAATCAGGATATCCGTCAGCTCGTTTGAGTTGATTTGCCCTAAGATGGGTTTGCCGGCTGTCGATGAAGGCTCCCCGTCGTCGTTGGCTCGGAATTCCAAACGCTCAGCGCCCAGCATATAGGCATAGCAAACGTGGCGGGCATCATAGTATTTCTTGCGGTATTGCGCCACGATGTCCTTCACCTCGTCAACGGTTTGTACGTGATGAGCAAAAGCGAGGAACTTGCTCCGTTTCTCGGTGTAGTATCCCTCGCTAGTGCTTGCTATTGTCTTGAATTCGTCAGTCATGCTTTTTCTAGTTCTTCTAGATGCTCAAGATATTCTAGAAGTTCTAGAGAATCTAGTTATACCAATTTATGAATCACCAGACCAGAGCGCAGCTTCGGCTCGAACCATGTAGCCTTCGGAGGCATGATCTTGCCCGAGTCGGCAATGTCCATAATCTGTTGCATGGTGACGGGGTAGAGAGCCAGTGCGGCACGCATCTCACCGGAATCTACACGGCGTTTCAGCTCGCCCAGTCCACGCAGTCCGCCTACGAAGTCAATACGCTTCGACGAGCGCAGGTCGCCGATGTTCAGTATCTCGTCCAGAATCAGACGGCTCGAGATGTCCACGTCCAACACACCGATGGGGTCGGTATTGTCATAAGTTCCCTCCTTGGCCTTCAGACTGTACCAATGTCCGTCCAGATAGAGCGAGAACTCATGCAACTGCTGAGGCTTGTAGATATCGGTGCCCTTGTCTTCCACGGTGAAGTTCACCTGCAGGGCGGCTAAGAACTCCTCCGAGCTGAGTCCGTTGAGGTCTTTCACCACGCGGTTGTAGTCAAGGATGGTCAGCTGTGAAGCCTGGAAGCATACTGCCATGAAGAAGTTGTACTCCTCGTCGCCTTTGTGGTTGGGGTTCTGCTTCTGCTTCTCCTGTCCAACGAGGGCAGCAGCTGCTGAGCGGTGGTGTCCGTCGGCAATATACAATGACGGCATCTTGGCAAACTCAGCGGTGATAGTCTCTATGTCCTTGTCGTCGTTGATAATCCAGAACTGATGGCGGAAGCCGTCGATGGGTGCGATGAAGTCGTACTCAGGCTTCGTGGCGGCATAGCGCATGATGAGTTCGTCGAGCACCTTGTTGTCGGGGTAGGCAAAGAACACCGGTTCGATGTTGGCGTTATTCACACGCACATGCTTCATGCGGTCCTCCTCCTTGTCGCGACGTGTCAGCTCGTGCTTCTTGATGTTGCCCTTCTGGTAATCATCGGTATGGGCGCACACCACTAGTCCGTACTGCGTCTTGCCGTTCATGGTCTGGGCGTAGATGTAGTAATGCTCCTTGTCGTCCTGCACCAGCCATCCCTTGTCCTGAAACTTCTGGAAGTTCTCGGCAGCCTTCTCATAGACGCGTGGGTCGTACTCTGACGTTCCTACGGGGAAGTCAATCTCGGGCTTGATGATGTGATACAGACTCTTTTCATTGTCGCCAGCCTCGGCACGGGCCTCTTCTGAGTCCAGTACGTCGTAAGGACGACTCTCAACCTGCTCCACCAGTTCCCTTGGTGGTCGTATTCCTTTAAATGGTTTTACTATTGCCATGATATTTGTTTTCTTTTAAGCCATTAACCATTAACCGTTAATCATGAACCATGAACCGTTACAGGTTTGCCTTGATTTTCTCAATCATTTCTGCGTATTCCGCATCGGTGAGATACACCTTCCCGGGGTTCATCTGGAACGTGCCGCCGTAGTCAGGACCGTCCACATACTTAGGAGCCAGGTGGAAGTGCAGGTGCGACAGCTTGTCACTGTATGCACCGTAGTTAATCTTCTCAGGGTTGAAAGCCTTCTGCATAGCACGCGTCACTTGCGCCACGTCAGCCATAAAGGCGTTGCGGTCCTCATCGCTCAGCTCATTCAGGTCGTTCACGTGGTCTTTGTATGCCACGAGGCAGCGTCCGCGATAGGTCTGCTCCTTGAACAGGAAGGCGCGTGAAACACGTAAGGTTGCAAACTCAATCATCAGATTGTGTAAGGTCTCATTGTTCGTGCAGTACAGACACTGCTTGGGGTCACTTTGCATATTCTATTCTTGTTTTAGAGTTAAATTTCTTGCAAAGGTACGAATAAGCGAGAACAATACAAAACAAAAATCACTTTTTTTGTTTTTATTTGTTTGTTTCAGAAAAAAAAACACTACCTTTGCAAGTATGTTAGTAAATACCGTTATCAAGGAACGCATCTGCTATGTGGAGATGCAGAATGCTGGACATTTCAATTGTCTCAGCGAAGCTATGTGTCAGGAGTTGTGTGATGCCATCCAGTATGGATACGATCAGGAGTGTGTGGGTATCGTCATCAAGGCTCAATGTGCTAAAGGCGTATGGAGTGCAGGCCATGATATTCGTGAATTGCCCCAGAACGGTGAAGACCCACTGGCTTACGATGTTCCCATGGAGCAGTTGCTGCGATGTGTACAGGAAACGCCCATCCCTGTCATTGCCTGCGTCAGCGGTACCGTGTGGGGTGGAGCCTGCGACTTGTGTCTGTCGTGCGACATGATAGTCAGCACCGACAATGCCACCTTCGCCATTACACCTGCCAAAATCGGCATACCCTATAATGCCTCAGGCATCATGCACTTCATCAATCAACTTGGCATGAACAAGGCGCGTGAGATGTTCTTCCTTGCTACACCTATCACGGCCCAGGACGCCCTGAACGTTGGACTCATCAACCGAGTGGCATCGCCCGAGGATTTGGACAGTGTACTGGAAGAACAGTTCCTGAACCCTCTGCGTCGAAACAGCGTGATGTCCATCAGTGCCATTAAGCGTCAGTTCCGCATTCTCAGCAAGGCTGCTACGGTTCTGTCGTCTGAGAGTTTCGAGCGCATCAACGCCTATCGAACCAAGGTGTATAAGGGTGCCGACTATCTGGAGGGCATACGTTCGTTCCTTGAGAAGCGAACTCCTGAATACAAAGGTAAAGCTTCGGATTTGGATACGAAGAATGAATGATCACCCTCCTCGTCTTGAAGAGCTGTCATCAACTGAATCTCATACTTGCTCATAATCATATCTATGTATAATATGAGTGCAAATATACGAAATCTTTCTTAAATTATTATCATTTCGAAAAAAAGAGGAAATTTACCTTCATCATATAATGTTTTCTAACTAAAAATAGTTTAAGAAAGATTTATTTTAAATATATGTAAGGATTTGTAAGATTATTCTTCTGTAATTCTTGCCACAAAGAACTACCTTTGCGCCATAAATCAACTTCATCAGTGAAAAAACTATATCTTTATGAATGAACTACATATTGGGCGCTTTGAACTGAATAGTCAGAAACAGGAATTACTATTTCATACTTCAAACGGCAGTGTCATAAAACGTAAACTGTCATTCCGCGAATCGTCCATTCTTCAATTATTAATAGAGGCAAATGGAGAATTGGTAGAAAGTCATATACTTTTAATAGAATTCTGGGGCAGTGACACGATATATAATATGAATTCCTTATATGTGTTTATGTCCCGAATGAAACGGGTGTTAGAGGCAGACCCTACACTAAGCATTATCAATGCACGAGGTATTGGTTATCGACTTATACAACAATCATGAATTATAGGTTTCTTGTCTTTAGCTTTTTCTTCTTGTCATTCTCATCAATCTCAGTTTATGCCCAAGTTGCTGAGAATGACAAGAAGATTGGGATACCAGATTCTGTCAAAAGTGATTATGAGGAATGGCTGAGGAACGAACCACAAAAATCAGCCCAGCATGACAGTTCGTCTATTGACCCCATGCAATCAAGATTACCTATTATCAGTCCTGAGAAACTGTCGCCAAGCCGTCCACCTATCAGCGTGGTTATCATGACTCCGAAATTAAGGACAGAGATGCAGTTGGCCTATCAAAGTCACTGGTTAGAAGAACAAAGGAAAAGTCAGAAAGGTGGTGCCATGACGGCAGGGATTAATCCACTCAGTCTGGTTGCATGGGTCGTCAGCAAAATTATTCCTCATCGAAAGTCAAAGAAACAGAGACAACGTGAGAAATTGCAACAAGTATTAGACAACTATTAACGTCAGTACGCACTTTATCCATCGAAAAAATGCGAAAATCCTTGGTTGTTTAATGGTTAATTTGTATCTTTGCCATGGATTAACATATAATCAAATAATTATGGGACTGATATTATCAATTATCATTGGATGTTTGGCTGGCTTCTGTGCCGGCAAGTTGATGAAAGGCGGAGGCTTCGGATTCCTGATGAACCTGCTGCTGGGTCTGTTCGGCGGACTGCTGGGCGGTTGGATCTTTGACATGCTGGGCATAGAGTGGGGAGGCCTCCTGGGACAACTGGGAACAGCCATTGTCGGTGCGGTGGTCATTCTCTGGGTGGCTAACCAGCTGAAGAAATAACAACACAACACAAAAACATATAAGACGATGACTAAGAAAAGGCTGATGCTGACAACGGCCTTCGTACTGCTAACCCTTCTCATGAAGGCTCAAACGGTGGTTAGCGGTAAGGTGACTGACCTTAATGGTCAGCCTTTGGCACATGTCAGCGTAAAAGCAGAAGGTACAGAGGTACAGACGGTAACGAACGAAGACGGGATGTTCACGCTGAAGACACACCAGCAGCCCCGTTACCTCCGGTTGAGCCACATTGGCTACAAGACACGCCGCGTTGCCTTGGAACAAGGGGCAACCGATCAACTCAGAATCCGTATGCAGAGCAACACCGTAGAACTACAGGAAGTCCTGGTGTCTGCTGACGACCCGCTTTCCATCCTGAAAGCGGCAATAGTCCGTATTGAGAAAAACTATCCGCAGGAACCCGAGCTGGTGCGCTGTTTCTATCGTGAGACGGCACGCCGTGGCTCACGCTTTATCTCAGTGGCTGAGGCGGTGACGGAGATGTACAAGTCGGACTATTATTACGGTCCTGAGCGCGACGCAGTAGCCATTCTGAAAGGCAGGCGACTGATGAGCATGAAGGCACGCGACACGCTGGGTGTGAAAGTGCAGGGCGGACCCGTGCTCCCCCTGATGGTCGATTTGGCGAAGAACCGCGAATATATACTGAACGAGGAGAACATTGCCCATTACAAGCTGCACATGGAAGTGCCGGTGAAGATAGGCGACCGCACACAGTATGTCATCAACATGGAACCCCAGGGCGTATTGCTCTTCCCCATCATGAAGGGACGAGTGTTTATAGACCAAGAACGGCTCACCTTCACCCGTGCTGAGTTGGAACTAGAGATGAGCGACTGGCGTGCAGCCTCCGAGTATATGCTGGTTCACAAGCCCTTCGGACTGCGTTTCCGTCCTCGTGAACTGACCGTCACCATTGTCTATAATACCGACGAGCAGGGCATTGCCCACATGAGTTACGTGCGCAATGAGATGCGCTTCAACTGCGACTGGAAACGCAGGCTGTTTGCCTCACCCTTTACCACCGTTTGCGAGATGGTGGTGACGGACAGGATGCAGAAGGGTGATAGTGCCAAGCGGCCTCGCGGACGTTCCTCCTTCGGACTACGCGACCGTTTCTACGACAAGGTGGAGTATTTCGACGACCCCGACTTCTGGGCGGACTACAACATCATAGAGCCTACGGAGAGCCTGGAGAATGCCATTGACAAACTGAAGAAAAAAGTAAGGAACAACTGATGAAGAAGTGGGTTTTGACAATGGTCTGTGCTCTGTTGGCTGTTAGCGTCTATGCTCAGCCCAAGGGTGTCGGGTTAGATACGCTGGAAGTACAGCATATCGACTTCCAAGGGCAAACGCGACAAGGAACCATTATCTGTAACCGGAAGATTACGAACGATCTGCGCGAAATCTTCGAAGCCCTCTACAAAGCGAAATATCCCATCGAGCGCATCCAACCCATCTCCGACTACGACAACGACGACGAGCGCTCCATGCAGGCTAACAACACCTCGTGCTATTGCTATCGGCCTATTGAGGGCAGCAAGAAGCTCTCGAATCACGCGCTGGGAATGGCAATCGACATCAATCCGCTCTACAACCCCTGCGTAAAAAGAAGGAAGGATGGCACCCTGCTCATCCAACCTTCTACTGCACGTCCTTACATCAATCGCAGCAAATCTTTCAAGTATAAGATTACCAAGAGCGACCTCTGCTACCGTCTCTTCACCCAGCACGGCTTCCAGTGGGGAGGCTCGTGGCGTACCCTCAAGGACTACCAACATTTCGAGAAATCGACGCAGTAGCTTTGACCACTCTCAAAGAGGTAATCTTTCTATCCCCCTTTACTGATTCCACCTACCACATCGTCGTTGTCGATGGAGTGTTCCGCCTTTTTCACGCTGGCTTTCAGGGAGCCGAATCGCCAAGTAACGGAGAGGGTGAACGAGCGGGCATTGTTCCAGGACTGCTGGAAATCACGATAGTCGCCATTCACGGTTTCGGCCTCTGTCGTCCAGTATTTGTTGAAAGGTGCATTGGCTCCGATGCGGACGGTCAGACGGTTGTCCTTGAGGAAGGAGCGTTGCAGCGAGAAGTAATAGCCCTGATAAGAGTGCTGAATATAATAGATTCCATTTGGGCTATGACCTATCTTACCATATGCCGCCATATAAAGCAACAGATTCCAAGGTAGCTTTTGTGAGAGATTGGCATAGAAATTGTCGGACCATCCAAAGGTGCGATAACCCAGGTTCGGATTCTCGTAGTGTTCGTATCTCAGATTATTGTTGATGACAACGGTTGTTCCGTCGAAGGGCTTCCACTGCACATACTGCTCTACCGAGAACCGACGGTAGCGCAGAATGTTGTCGTAGGTGGTATAGCGGACGTCGTTCCTGGCTGTCTGGATAGTGCTGATGCCTTCCGAACTGTAGTTGTAGGCTGGCGCTATCTGGAACGTCAGTTTGGGCAGGATATAGGAATAAATCAGACTGATGCGTTGTGTATGAGAACTGACCAAGTTGGCATTGCCATAATGAACTGACGTTGGTGATGTGACAATGGCTGGGTTCAGATACGAGATGCCAGGACGGTTAATGCTGGTGGTCAACGAGAGTTTCATCGACTGTGCATCCGTCAGCTGGTATTTCAGCGACGCCTGTGGCACCCAGTCGCTCAAGTGCTTGTCGAAGGTGTCGCCCTTTCCGTCAGGATACTGCCCTTTCATATAACTGTATTCATAGCGCAGACCTGCCCGAGCCGACCATTTCTTGTGATTGTAGATATAGTCTGCATAACCTGCCAGCACACGAGTGGTATGTTCAAACTCGTTGTCAGTCAGCATGTCAATGCCGGAATAATCGACGTAGTCGCTTTGCACCTTTAGGTCAAAGAAATTCTGCGTGTTATGGCTGTTGTTATTACGAGAAATATATTTGGCGCCCACCTCTAACTGATGCCCTTTGCCTAGCGGACGGAGCCAGTCTGCCTGGAAGGTGTGTTCCGTGAAGCGTTCGCGTTCGGTTTGCAGACTGCCAGTGTAACGGAATGGTGCATTCACCAGGTCCGAATAGGTGTTCTCCTGATCTGTGTGTTGGCGCGTCAGGGCGAGCATGTAAGAGAGTGTGAGTCGCTCGCCCTTCCGCCGCGTCTTGTGTTCGTAGTCCATCCGTCCGTTCCACGAGGAATGGCTGTAGCCAGGCATCCAGTAGTGATTGTTGAAACTATAGACAGGCTGTCCTGCAGGATTGGTCAGTGCTGTCGAACCGTCACCTTGCACGTTTAGTTTGTAGAAATAACCACCGAACGAGGCAGACAGCAGGTTCAGCGAGTCGATGTCGTAGCTGGCATTCAGATTGCTATAGTGGATAGCACCGGGATTCGTACCGTCTGAATGGGACTGCATGCGATTGCCTGTATCGAGATACCTGCGGTCTGTGTCTGTGATGCTTACTGTTGAGCGGCTCGACATGCCGCCATAGCCGTAATCAACAGATGCCAGCAGTTTTCCCATCTGTCCTGTTAGCGAGGTGTAGAGGTTGCGCTGATTATTTGTATTGTAGCTAGCCGACACCACACCCGTCATACCCTGCATTTTCGAACCGTCAACCATCACGATATTCAGGATGGCATCCACACCCTCGGCATCCTCTCGAGCACCAGGGTCGGTAATAACCTCTATGCGCTTCACCATCGAGGCAGGCATCGACTTAAACGTCTCCTTGGCGTTCTTCGACAGGCTCGGGTCGTAGTGTCCGTTCTTGTATATCTTATAACTGCTGTTGCCCTTCACCAAGATGTTGTCCTGTCCGTCCACCGTCACCATCGGCACCTTGCGCAGCATGTCCATCACCGTCTGCGTCTTCGACTCCTCATCAGCCTGCACGTCGTAGCCTATGCGGTCAATTTCTTGCTTGATGAGTTGCTTCTGCGCCTTTACCACTACACCCTCCAGTTCCTTGCTCCACGTGATGGAGTCGCTACTTACGGTGGTTGAATCCTTCTGGGTCTGGGCCATAGTACCCCCTGCTTTCGCTACCAACAGCAGCGAAAAGCATACTAATCTTATATGTTTCATAGCTTTATTTGTTCAGTCGTTCGCTACTCATCTCGAACATCTGTTTTAGAAAATCATCTTTGGCTTCCTTCTTCAACTTCTCCAGTTCCTTGATGACCATCACCTTCTCGGCATCATCCAGGCTACCAGCATTCTTACATAGCTTGTAGATATGGCTTACGTAATAATTTGTTGCGGTGCCAGTAGGATTCTTCAGAAACAGGTTCTTGAAAGTGTTGAATTCGCTGAGCCACGATTCCGAACTCGAGAACCTATGATCAATATTGAATGTGTTACCATTGATGCTGATGGTACTTGATTGCCTGTTGCTTTTTCGATACTCCTGCGTGGTGGCATAAGTCTTAGCGATACGTCCCCTTATTTTATCACCATCGTCCACCCATTCCAAGGCGTATGCATAGCGGTGCTCTCGTTTGGAATCCTTTGGGTCAAGGAATAAGGCATAGATATACTTTGAGCCTTTCATCAGTCCGATAGCGACTCCCCCTCTATTGCTGTTGCCTACTGCTAAAGCGGTGTAGTGTTCCTCGCCTCCGCGATTGCCAGTCCTCACGCTGTAAGCCTTGCCTTCATCCTGTCGGAAAGCCTGTTCAATAGCGGTTACCAACTCCTTTTTCTGCGAGTTCGTTATCAGGAAGTCGTAGATGTCGCTCAACCCTTCCAACTTTCCTGTTTCCGGGTCTTTCTCAATAGTATGCTCTGACCATACTTCTCTTTGCGCTTTGCTTTGACGCAGGGCCTCGAAAGCTTTCTCAATTTGCTGTTGTGCTGTAGCGGTGAAAGGCAGTAATAGGAACAGCCCCACCATGATGACGCTTTTATTCTTCATATGACAATAACTCTTTTTGTTCGTGGATATATATGATGGTACCATCTTCTTGCATCACGGGTATGTAGCCGTAAGCAGCCAGTTGCGCCTCAATGACTTCCTGCTCAGCCTCTGCCATCAGCGCATACGTCTTGTCGATATCTGTCATCGTTGGCTTTGGCTTGCGTAGTCTGCGTTTCTTGGTTTGGACAGGCTGAGGCTGCACTTTCTGGAAAGTCGTTGTGTCTGTTTTTTGCTCTATGCGTGAACTGCTGACTGTATCAGCCTTTGCGGTCAGTACTGCTGATGTTTGTTCCGTATCATGTTGCCCTGTCTGCTGCCACATGATGGCAATAAACAGAACTGCCACAGATGCTGCCACGCTCCAGCCTATCCATCGCTTCCTGACTTTTGACTGAGGTTTCATTGCTTCAATCTCTTGGAAGAGTTGCTGATAGTCTGCCCACTCCTGAGGAATGTCCTGCCCTCGGAAGTATGCTGCAAGAATGTCTTCTTCCTCGAGCGTCGATGTGCCGTCCATATACTTGTCCAGCAACTTTGCAATATAATCCTTTGTGTACTTTGTCATCGTTTATTCCTCCGTTTTATTTCTTCCAATAATGTTCGTCTTGCCCTTGCTAATAAGGTGCTTACTGAGGTTGTTTCGATACCCAAAAGCTGGGCTATCTCTTCGTGACTGCGCCGTTCCACTTGCCGCATATATAATAAGGTGCGTTGGGTGGTTGGTATCTGTTGCAACTTTCTTTCCAGCCATGCTTCGTCCTCTTTTATCTCCAACAACGTCTGAGGACTGGTCTCTATCCCCATCAGCTTCGCTTCGTCCAAAGCCTCGTCGGGTTTTCGTCGTTGATGGTTCCTCAACTGGTGTCTCGCCATGATGGTAACAATGGCTTCAACAGACTGATAGCGTTCCAGTTCGTCGTGCATCTGCCACAGACGGAGCATCACATCCTGTGCGATGTCCTCTGCCACTTCCTTGCCCGCTCCGTAGTGGAGGCTCGCGCTGACCGCTTTTTCTCGCCACGTGCGGGCTTTCTGTTCAAATGCACTTTTGTCCATCTTTTCTTGTTCTACACTTATTAGACACACAAGCCCTGCAAAACCAAACAACGTTTAGCAGAGTTTAACACATAGACCTCCATACCCTCCAATCGTCCACTTGCTGAATCAGTCGTCTGACTGCTCTTTCGCAATTGACAGGATATACGAGCATCTGAACGAACCAGAAACGGCGGTGGCGCACGTATTTAGAATGATAACGGTAGTTGGGAATCTCGCTCCCGTTAACGTACAAAGGTCCTGAAAGCATGAAGGAATCGTCATGCATTACTTGTTCTTTGGCGTGAAGCAGTTGGGCAAATCGTTTCATCCCTTCCTGCGTTGAAAGACTGTCTTCGTTTGGCACAACACGCGTAGTCAGTTCTATTTGCACCCAGTTGTCCCAATAGCGAAACTGACTGAATCCTGGCTCGTCAATCAATGAGTCGGGCAGTTGCTCAAAGAACGAAGGGTATCGTACTTCGTAGTCGTAGTTGGGATCGTGATAAGTGCGCATGCGACAATAATGGATGGCTTCCTCTAATTTCTCAGGAAACTCCCGATGGTCTTCATTGCCGCGCCATACCATATAGGATGTCACGCAAACGGCAAGCAAAATAGCTAATACTGTAAATCGGCGTATCGTCATATCGTTCCATTACCCAGCATGGTTTCCAATGGGGTGGGGCATGGCGCTCCCTCAAGGACTACCAGCATTTCGAAAATAATTATTTTGAGGCGAGGATAGCGTAGTTGATGCCGTCGCATAGGATGGAGGTACATTCCTCTGGCTGTGGGTTGGACTCCTTCACATCTGCCTTAGAAACCTCAGGCGTGGACATATACTTATTTACAATCCGTTCCTTTTCCACAACCTGCGTCAGATAGAGCGTGTCGTGTACGGGCTGGAAGATGCGAACGGTATCTTTGGACTGGGCCAGAGAGGCATCGGGATGGTTGTCCGAAAACAGATGCATGGACATCCCAAAGACAATGCCTACTACTGCAGCTGCGGGCGTAGCTACCCATCCCCAATAGGCGCGCTTCTGCTGCATGGGATTCTGCGGGACGTGCAGTTTGCTGTCTTCTTGATGGGCAAGGCGCTGGGCCGATGTCTGGAGTTTATCTTCGAACTGTTTCATGATGATTTGAGTTTTTGTTTTAACGTTTGGGTGAGTATGTGGAGCCTTGACTTCACCGTTCCTTCCGGCACCGCCATGACAACGGCTATTTGCGGAACGGTCAGTTCTTCTTCGAATCGGAGTGAGAAGAGTAGTCGGCTATCAGGCGGCATCTTTTCCAATAAACGGCTGAGGGTCTGGTCAAATGCCTGTTGGTCGAGCTGGTCTATGATATTGTTGTCGCCAGCCTCTTCATGAGTCTGTATGGCAAACGACTCGTAGGCCTTTTCGTGTTCGCTGTGCCTGTAATGGTTCTTGAGGAGGTTGTAGCCGATGGTGAGTAGCCACGTATGGAAACTTGAACCTAAGAACCTGTCGCGTGCCGTCCAGACTCGCATGAAGGTATCTTGCGTCAGGTCGGCAGCCAGAGTCTCGTTGCCACCTGTCTGCCTGTAGAAAAAGCCCATCAGTCGGCGAGCATGACGATGATAGAGCTCGTCGTAAGCCCTATCGTCGTCCTTGCTGCCTACCCGCTGCATCAGTTCTTCATCCGTGAGTGCAGAGAGGGGTTTGAACAAATGGGTGATAATCATTGGAGTTGTCCCTTCAGCAGATTCTCGTAATAAGCCTTCCGCTCTTCAGTTTCTTTTGGATTCTTTGACACGCATCGCTCCACGCACTTACTGAGGATACGGTACAGACGTTCAGCCTGAAAAGCATCTCCATTCTTTCTGAACTTTGAAATCAGGTTAGCCAGTAACGTTACGTGGTTCATGTCAAGCATCTCGCTCGTCTCCCACGAGTCATAGACGAGGTCGGGTTCGGCCAGGTACTCCAGACTGTAAACCTCCTTCACATTATGCATCGCCACATCGAAGTTGTTATAGGGCTTGGGACTGTATTTCAGCACAAGGCCCTCGTTGTAGATGCTGTCCTTATCAAGTGCAGTAAGCGAAAGGATGTCAGTAGAGAAGTAGGTGGGCCGTTTGCTTTCTTTTATCAGATACATAATAATGTCTGATTCGTAATGCTTGTACCAATCTTCGCCATACTTGTCTCCATAATCCTGCACATTCAGGCTCAGCGGCTCGATATTTAGTCTTTTGCAGAGTGCTTTCATAAAGGATTCTACATGAAGATAGGAAATAGGGATAACGGTAACATCCTGACGTTCCCCCAGCGCCTCCTGAATCATTTTCATGGGAGCTGTAACAGCATCTCCGTTAGCAAAATATAATGCACCAGACTGCATACTCAATAGCATATTGCGGCTGAATTGCATAATGCGGGCAGGGAACCATCTTTTTCTATAAGCCCCGCTGAACAGGTTACCAACATCCTTGTTGTCAGGATCTATGCACCACAGACGACAAGCCAGATAGTTGATGTCTTCTGCGCAAGCATCCTCTGGCAGATACTCGATGGCTTTGTATATATTGTCACCCCGTCTGGCTGCTGAGTCGGTAGTTAGGCAGAAGCGACCCTTACTGAGATTCAGCACATAACTGTTGGGCAGCGTAGCCTCCATCTTGCGGATGATGTCGGCCGTTCTGGATTCATCTTGATTCTCCCCCCATCCGCCAGTAAACTGGTCGTGATAACAAGTGGCTCGGAACAGGTTTCGCCATGCCCATTGGTTCTGCGGATTTTCATTTACTCTCTTTTGCCAAGCCTCAGCCTGAGCCTCATACCATTTTGGTTCATGACTATTGGCGATAAAGGATTCTATGGTTTCAGCTTGCTGTGCTCTGACGGTCAAGTTGCACACCAGCGTCAGCATCATAACGATTGTCTTTCTCATTTTTGTTTATACCTTTTATGTTATACCATTTCTGAGGCGCTCTCATAATGATAAACACTCGAAAGTTGAAATCGTTCATTCTTTTTTCTGATTCTTTCAAATCACAATTATACAAACCCGCCTCCATAGTAGCTGCGAGCGATGTAGGGAGAAGGTTCGTAATAGGCGCTGGTATTGTAATTGTCAATGACTTCGCAAATAGGGTTGTTATAAACACGAAGAATTGCATCGGCAAAGTCTTCTCCTGATTGTATAGTGTTTAGAATCAGTCGCTTATATACTTTCCCCATTTGGGTTGGCGTAGGAATGCTTGGACAAAGTTCTTTATCAACCTTTGTGACATCATAGTTGCCTGATTGTAATTGATACTCGTCTATCCAGTCTGCCACAACTGCCACAGGATTTTCGGAATGCAGGGTATCAGCCAATGAAAGTTTCTTAGCCAATTCGTCATGCCCCATCATGTTTGCAACATATTTGTTGGGCTGCTTCAGTTGACGAGCAATCCGCTCAATCATATAGCAGACGAAATATAAGTCATCTGTAGTTATCTTATCTTCCGGAAAAAAAACATTTGTCATAGGCTATAGCTATTTTTGAAGGTAATCGACTCCAACGACCTTTGTGTGCAGAACACTATTTGATGAGTGGGATATTTGAATTTCGCCAAAACCCAGAAAGCTTCTCTGGTAATGTTTCCTTCCATAAAGTCTTCAACATAATCCCATATCTGGTCATCTGCCATAGGACCTTCTACGATGTCGTAATCGTGTTTGATTCCATGACGGCAGGCGACGACAAAGTCAAGCCACTCATCTGTCATAACAGGGAATGACAACACTTTGAGGTTCTTATTGGGTTGATAATAATAAACAGAAACATAACTATCACCACGTTTGGTTAGAGCCCACTTCTTTGCTTGTTTTTCAAGGTTTGTGCAATAGAAACCATAGCCAAAGTCTTTATAATAACCTGACACTATGATTTGCGGCTTTTCCACAATCATATTGCTACCATGATATATAGTTGTATTATCTGCCATTATAATTGATTTTTCACTGCAAAAATACACATTTTTTATGAAACACCTAATTTTTTTCAGAAAAAACGCATAAAAATTACCACATCATCATGCGGAGGGATTCTTCTGCCGACTGTCGCATAGACTTGGTGGTATTGTTGTATTCCTTGTCTTTCGTGGCGTCGAGGAATCGGCTGAGGTATTCGCGGGCTTTGTCGAACTGGCGCAGTTGCAGATAGCATTTGCCCATCTGATAGGTGAGGGTGTTGACGTCCTTTTCCTCCGCATAGCGCATACACTCTTGCAATTCTTCCAAACGGAAGTCTGGCTCGCCCTTCATGCGGAACGATTCTGCCAATTCCTGATGCAGACGGAACAGCGTCTTGCGGTCAGGTACCATCAACTTCTTTGCTTCGTCCAGATAGCTCAATGCCTCGGCACCTAAACCTATCTTGTTGGCGGCAATGCCTAACATGAAGAGACAATAGCCGTGGGTGTCGTTGTGGCGGGCAGTGGCGCGTGAGAGATATTCGTAGGCATCACCATACTGGGCAGTGTTCATATATATCAAGCCCTTGGTATAGAGCACCTTGAAACAGGAATCGCCCAACGCCTCGAGATTAGCCAATTCGCGTAGTGCCAAGTCGTAGTTGCCCACCAGATAATAGGCATCAGCCAACTGACGGTTTACCAAGATGTGGGTGGCATCTTGTTGCTTGTATCGCTCACAAATCTCAATCACCAGCCCTGGGTTTACGTGTTCCTTGTCTGCATTGTTCAGGCGATAGGTAAGGTCGGGAATGATGTCAGCCATAGGATTGCGTTTCACCACCCGTTTGCCCCAATAGATGAGCGAATCCGTCTGTCCCGTCTGACAGAAACAGTCGTAGCGCAGACGCATATCATCAAGAGAAAGACTGTCCTCACTGATGTTTCTGAGCAGGTCGATGCTTTGCTGATAGTATCCTCGCTCAAAGAGATGCTTTGCCTGTATGCGAAGACTGTCTGCTGGCATTGCCGATAAAATGAGGAATGAGAAGTGCGAAAAGAGAAATGTCATCAGTATCTTTTTCATTGTTTCCCCTCCTTCTTTAATAGTTCTTTCATGCGGTCTATCAGCAGGTTGCCACTGATGTTCTTGGCGATGATACGCCCTGAGCGATCTACCAGGTAGTTGTGTGGAATGGTTCGGATGTTGAGGCGTTTCACCTCAGGCAGCATCTTGCCTGTCTTGTCGTTGAAGGCCCGCAGGTTTTTTATTTCGTAAGGATGCGCGTCTTTCGGGTGACTGCGCAGGTCGAGTTCCTTGACCTTTGACCACCATTGCTTCGATGTCTTGTCCATTGACACCAGCACCACCGCCAAGTCCTCAGGAAACATTTGTGCCGCCATCTTGATGTTGGGCATCTGTTGCAGACAAGGCTCGCACCATGAAGCCCAGAAATCGACATAGAGATATTGTCCGCGATAATCATTCAGATGGAGCACATTCATATAGTCGCCCACCTTCAGAGGACGAACAATGGAGTCTTCCGTCTCGTCGAAAAAGCGACGGCTATAGCGTTTCCAAAACATGCTGTTGATGGAAAAGCTCTCAGCAGACATGTAGTTACGTCCCAACACGCTGTCGTTGACAAAAGCCTGAATGGGAGGATAGTCGCGGAAGCGACGCAATACCGAGTGCATCATCTGGTCAACCTCCTTCTCCGTATAACCATGCATGGAAGGATTCAGCCTATGCGAGCCATAGACTCTGGACGCAGCACCCAACACACCGTAAGGGCTCTTGCCTGTATTGGCATAGTGTAGTGCCAAGCGCTCCTTAGCCATATCCAGTTCATGACGAATCTTACCCAACGAGTCTGCTTCCTGTTCCGTGATGCCATAGCGTTGCAACTGGCGGTAAACCTTGCGATTCAGTTCGCTGATGCTGTCCATCTGCTGATAATAGCGCACGTACTCCAGCGTCGAGGGCGAACCTTCCACCTTGTCGATATAACGAATATTGAAACCATCGTCCTCGTCGCCCACATGTATCTTCATACGGTCGCCGTTCTTCACAACGACAGGTACGATACCTGGTCCGCGACGACTGAACATCAGGTTAACATTATATTCGTAGGGCACCGTTCCATACAATGTTCCCTGACGATGCACCGAGTCAATGCTGATGCTGTCGTGCAACTGCATTTCACGCTCTATTTGCGAATACAGATACACCTGTTGTGGCTGACTGGCTATGGCTGAGTCAACGGTTAGGGTAATGCTGAAGCGTTCTTGCGCTAAAGCAGAGATTAGCGACAACGTGCTGATAAGTAATACGGTGAATATCTTTTTCATTTTTTTGTTTTACTTTTTCCGAAGTTGGTTGTACGAAGTAGCATATCAGCCTTTTCTATCATCTCCTTTAATTGCTGGGTAGGCTTTTCTTCCTTGCGAGCCAGGTTAAGGAACTTCTCGTAGTAGGTTTTAGCCTCTTGGCCATCGGGGTGATAATAGTAGTAGGCACTAGCAATATTATAATAGGTTGCTAGAGAGGATGGATTATAAGCCAGATGCTCTTTCCATGCTTCTACGGCTTTATCGTAGTGCTCAGTCAAATAGTATGCTTCGCCTTTTGATAGAGTAATGGCTTTCATGGTTGTAGTATCAGGCAGCAGTAGTTGGGTGGCAAGATTAAGACAGCCAAGCCCTTCTTCAAATCGCTTGGTGTCAACACAGACAACCCCAAGTCGCCATGCACAATTTGCGTGTTGCATTTGAGAGAGGAAAAGGGCATCACGCAGATACGGGTAAGCTCGATCGAGATCTTTTATCATGGAGTAGCTTAAACCAGCAGAATAGAGCGTATTGAAAGTAGAATCGCCTTGTTGTAATAGGCGTTCATACATATTCACAGCCTTATCAAACTGACGATCCATAAAGTAGGCATCTGCTATAGCTCGATTCACAAGGATGTTAGTGGAATCTTTCAGATAGTACTTTAGACCACACTCAATTCCTTTCCAAGCTTGATTATCGCGAGATAGTCCAAGTGTCAGTCCTGCAACCATCTCACCATCCATCGGGAAATGCTCTACTAAACGTCCCGTCCAATAGACATAGGAACCATTGTCACCTTGGTTCTGATAGCTATAGGCTAACTGTCGGAAAGACTCATGTGAGAGACTATCCTCAGGAGTGTTTTTCAACAACTCGGAACACTGGAAATAGTTACCTCGTTTGTAATAACAATCTGCGAGCTTGGCTGAGATATAATAGGGGGCTGTCGCACTATTTACAGCTCCTGCTATCAATTGGTCGATGATTTTCTCTGCCTTTTCTTCAGGCATCTGGTCAAGATACTCAATAGGAAGCTTTAAAGTGTCTTTAGCCTGTTTGCCCGCAATGGCCTTCCCTAATTCGTATGCTCGTTGATAATACTTCAATGCTTCGAAAGTATTGTATTGCTTCATGCAGCTATCTCCAGCCTCAATATAAATCTTGAGGGTGTCAATATCTTCTGCTTTTGAAACTATCGTCAGCAGAAGCACGATGTTAATTAAAACAAGGATTCTTTTCATTACTTTGCCGTTTTTTCGTATAATATGGCTGTATGGTGAAGTGTTTCCATCTGTTTGCCGTTCTTTGTCACTTGTAGAGTTCGTGTAGACTTTATGTCAGGAGCGCTCATACCACCATGTATCTCTTCTACAAAAGCCGTAGGGTCATATTTCTCCAATTTCATCAGTTCTAATGCACGCTCAAGACGATACGTATCAAGAACATCGGATTCCATTCTGAGCATTGGTGAGGCATTCTTTTTAACGAGAAATATTCCATACTTTGTATCCTTTTCTACCTTTTTGCATTTGAAGGAAAGTTTTCCTTCTGCTTCATCAGCTTGAAGCACCAACCCTGGTAAACCACAGAATTTCCAAGGTCCATCACTGTATTGCAGAAGTGGTGAATACCATACTGTCCAGATGCGACCACGAAAACTTGTCTTGGCTTTCTTGCAAGGATAGCCACAGACTACAGAATCTTCATCTATCAGTTGCCAATCAAATAGTCCTTCCATTTTGTCGCGAACTGAGATACGTCCATGTGTAAAAAACATATATCCTTGTTTGGGCAGGTTCTTCACGACTTGATATTCCAACCATGTATAACCTCTATAAGGATGGTTAAGGCTTTCTGGAGTGCCAGGGACAAGGCCGTTATCTTTTATCCATTCAATGATGACGCTTCTGAACTGTGAAGAATGGCTTCCGATATCTAGACGCATCAGGTCTTTGTCTTTCTTTGCAATTTCCTCAACCTGTTGCGCTACGACCTCGTATGTTGCAGAAAGCAATGCGTAATCATCGGCTTTCTGGGTAATCTTTTGGGGGTGTGAGCCTGCGCAAGAAGCCCCCGCCACTAATGGCAGAGCCGTCAGTAGGGCGAGGGTGAATATGGTTAGGATTTTGTTCATAATGATTCTGCTTCAGCTTCCTTAATCTTCGCCAGAAGTTCTTCGCGTTTCATCTCATTGGTGCCGTGGACGGCATGGCGGACGATACCTTTCTTGTCAACGACAATGGTAAGGGGAAAGCCCTCGGTGCCAATCCACGAAATCATATCCTTTGCCTCGACTAGGTGCGTCCATGTAAAGTGGTGCTTGTCTGTGATGCGCTTGGCAGTCTCAGCATCGTGGTAGGTAGCAGAAAAGAACATTACGTCAGGCAGTTGTTCCTTCCACTCGGAAAGGATAGGCATCTCGGCACGGCAGGGACCACAGCCAGAGTACCAAAGGTTAATCACCATGACGTGGCCTCGGATGCTGTCGTTTGTCCATGTCCGTCCGTCTATGTCCTGCTCTGAGAACTGAGGGAACGGCTCACCCTCCTTGGGCGAATACCACGTGCCGTCAGCCTTTACACCAGCCTGCGTCAACTCGTGCATGGTGCTCATCATATTAATGCCATTAAGAAACTGGTTGGCATTGTGAACCTGCTCGCGCGGAATGGCTTTGCGGATGAGCGACTTGGGCAGTGTGGCGTTGACGTTGATGATAACAACACTATTACCTTCTTTATCCTTCAGTCGCATCAGTGTTTTCTCGCCATCAGGCAACTTGGGCATCTCGCGGAAGAAATATCCGTTGGAAAGGAATTTTGGAATAACCGTATCAATGCGCTCTTCCTGTGCTGAAACAGCTAACGGGAATAGTGCAAGAAGAATTGCAAATACTTTAATATGTTTCATTTAGTGTGTGCTTATTTCTTTTTCTTGGTCGTGATGATAATTTTCTTAGGTTGATCATTCTCGCCCTTTTCGATGTGCATGCTCTGAATGTCGCCCGGGGGGATGCTGCCAATCTCGGTGTCGTCAGCCACCTTGCCGTCAATCTCCAAGATGTACTTTTCCTCTTTCACTTTTACGTCATTGCCGCCCTGCAGCTTGAAGGTGATGGGTACGGTGTATTTCACGCGGACGGGCTCGCCATTCTGCATACCAGGCATCCAGTTGGGCATACTTCCAATGACGCGCAGGGCCTCTGCATCCAATTCCGGCGATACGGACTTGACAATCTTTGCCTCTGTAATGCTGCCGTCCTTTTCAACGACGAAGTTGGCGATGACGCGCCCTTGAACACCAGCCTTGTGTGCCTCCACGGGATACTTGACGTTCTGAGACAGAAACTGCATCAGGGCAGCAGGACCGCCAGGGTACTGTGGCATCTGCTCCACCACGTCGAAGGCTTCTTTTTCTGCTTTTTTGACCTTCATGGCGTTGGGCATTTCCACGGGCTTCACTTCCTTCTGATCGGCAGGGGCTTGTTCCACCACCACAATCTCATTGACTGGTCCCATTTTGACCGTTGCGTTCTTCTTGCCCTTCTTGATGATCTTCTTCTGAGGCTGTTGATATATCACATTGGTAACGGTCTCGGCGTTAATGGCTAAGGCAATGCCCACGATGGGCAAGAGGGCGAGCAACTTCAGCAGATGGCTGCCCTGCGATTTCTGATGTAACATCATACGGATTCTGTTTTTAAGGGTACTGTGAGAGATACCGTTAGCAATGGAGTACCCGCCAATGCTCGCGGCTTTTGTGATTAACAGGTATTGGTATTGACGCGCATTGAACCCCTGGGAGAGTACTGCACCGTCGGCCTCGTATTCGTGGATGGCGCGCAAGTCCTGGCGCAGCATCCACATGGCGGGGTTGAACCATTGGAAGGCGGTGAGGGTATCAACGAGCAACACGTCCCACGAATGACGCAGGCGGATGTGTCCCCGTTCATGAGCCAGCACGGCTTCGTTGTGCTCGGCATAGTCTTCACGATTCATGACGATATAATGCATCCAACTGAAGGGCGACACCTGACGGTCTGTGACGCACACCACGATGCCGTCTTCCTGCGGATGAAGCTCGCTGTTCCTAATCAGCACCACAACTCTCAATACCGACAGCAGCGTATAGCCTAACGTCAGCACCATACCTATTATAAATAGGGTGGGGAGAAGGGTGTGCAACCAAAGTGGCTGGGATTCCTCAACGACCATTGCCTGCACGTCGCCTACATTCACCGTTGGCACGGCAGTCACCGTCACCGTCTCGTGCATCGTGATGACACACAGTGGCAGGATGAATGAAACTACCGACGTAGCCAGCAGTACCACGCGGTTGACCCGGTGGAACGTCTCTTTGCTGAGCATCAGCCGGTAGAACATATAGAACACGGCTATCAGCACAGCCACTTTGGCATCATATATCAGAAAGTCAAGCATTCTCAATCTCTTTAATCAGTCCTTTCAGTTCTTCTACGGAAATTTTCTCCTCCTTGACAAAGGACGATACGGCATTCAGGTACGAGTCGTTGAAGTAGTTCTTGATGACTCCCGCAATGCTGGAGCGCCCATATTCCTTCTCCGTCACGATGGGGAAGTATTGGTAAGTGTTGCCATACTGCTTATGGTCCAGGAACCCGTTCTTCTCCAGAATGCGAACCATCGTGGACAGCGTATTGAAGTGGGGGCGAGGTTCTGCGTAGTGCTCCAACAGCTCGCGCACAAACATCGGACCGTGTTGCCAATACAGATCCATGATTTCCTTTTCTTTATTTGTCAGCCTTTTCATTGTCATTAATACATTCAGTTTTTAGTTCAAAATTGCGTCATTATCAAACCTGCTGCAAAGTAACTAAAAATTTTAGTTCGTTGTAACTAAATTGTTTAGTTATTAAAGGAAATTAAGTAGTTTGCCACTTATTTAACGTATGTTTACAGAGATGTGTCCCCAAAACGAGAGTCCCGCAAGCATCATTGCCTGCAGGACTCTTCTCTTTAACTTTTCACTTTTCACTCTTCACTCTTCACTGTTCACTCTTCACTAGGACGAAGTCCGCTAAAACGGTCCGTATCCCATGCAACTGGTCGTGCCCAGTGCCGTCAGGAAAGCTGTGAGAGCGGCTACTATCACCTTCACCACTACCTCAATAAAACGATTCTTCTTCATACGCTACTTCTTACATCTTACTTCAGCCTTCAGCCTTCACTATTCACTTTTCACTTTTCACTAGAAAAGAGGCCCCTTGTGGGGCACTCTTTTCGCCTTACCCTTCGTCACCTCCTGCGGTGCCACCGCCTCCGGTATTGTCACCTCCGCCGGGAGTTACAGTGCCGGTATTGCCACCGTTGTCCGTGCTTCCGCTACCCGTAGATCCATTGTTCCCAGAATCCGTAGTTCCGTCACCCGTAGTTCCGTTACCCGTAGTTCCGTTCTCGTCCTCGATGTCGCCGTCGTCCGCGCTGGTCACGCGCTTCACCTCCTTGCCGTCGCGGTCGTAGCAGGTGATGACGATAGCCGTGTTCTTCAGCTCGTCCTTCAGGTCCACATCGGGAGTGAAGATGATGCGACGGCTGGTAATCAGACCGGTCTTCACCTTGTTCACGTCCTCCACCGACTTCGAGCGCAGTCCGAAGCGCATGGTACCCAGTCCGGGCAGTGCCACGCTGTGGCCCTCAGTTGCCCACGCCTTGATCACCTCGCCGGCAGCATCCCAGCAGGCCTGCATCACACCCTGGCTCACACCCGAGCGGAGAGCTGCCTCCTTGATCACCTTCTTCTGGTTCAGGCTCGAGTACTGTTCGGGCGACATCACGTAGCGCCATACGCCGGGATCGTTCTCGTCCTTCGTAAACTTCAGTTTCCTCTCAATTGCTTTTACTTTCATTGTCATAGTTTTAATCTCCTCTTAGTTTTTAAATAGTTGATAATAATGAGCCCTTTTGGCTTACGCCGCTTTCCCGTTTAACGGGAATGACTCAAATGTTAAATTTTTTAGTTATTGGTTATTGTTTATTGGTTGTTGGTTGTTGTCTCCATTCGCGACTACTTTTTTACGCTCTGGGCAGGCAGAAAATTTTGTCAGGCCTGAAAACAAATTTTTGGTGCCCTGCGCTCAAAATCCATCGTTCCTATTGACAATGCAAAGGTACGAAATTTTCAAAGGTCTTGCAAATAAAATCCCGAAAAACCATACTTTTTGAAGCCTAATTTTCGCCCTAATTTTGCAAGAAATTAAAATGCATGAAATATAGACAACTCGATTGTTACGTTGTTATTTGTTACTTGTTACTTTAAGCGGTTTTCAAAAATACGGGAAATAATGAATACTTATATATAATATATATATTATATATAAGTATTAAATAAATTAACAATTAATTCTTTACACCACCTTCTTTTGCCCCTTCTTTCCTTGCAGACAAAAATATATGGCTTAAAATAACAAAGTAACAAATAACAAAATAACTTTTCCTTTCTTATTCTTGCACTTTACGAAAAATATCACTATCTTTGCAGGAACATTACTAACAACCCACGCTTATGAAGCACAATACGACACCGAGTTATAAGAAAGTTAATCAAAGGAACCGCCCTGTGATCCTCGTGGATCAAGGAAACCAACGACGATGATGACATGACGCTCACAGCACTGATGCAGACCATCCAGCAGAAGAGCGACAACATCAGCAAGGCTGTATCACAGTTGCAGGAATTATTAAAAGGAATTGAGGAATGAACGAAATAGATAACAACAAGCAAATTGTGTCGCAAGCTGCAACGCAATCTCTGATACAGGATTTACGCCAGATTATTGAGCAGGCGCGTGGACATGTGGCTGCTACAGCCAACTATGAGTTGACCATGATGTACTGGCATATTGGCGAGCGCATCAATCACGAAGTGCTTGGAAATCAGCGTGCTGAATATGGAAAACAAATTGTCGCATCAGTGTCGCGACAATTGCAGCAGGAGTATAATATTAAAGGATTTGATGAGAAGAACATCCGTAGAATGATGCAATTTACTTCACTTTTCCCAGACTCTCAAATTGTCGCGACAGTGTCACGACAATTGTCTTGGTCTCATTTTGTGGAAGTTCTTCCTCTCAAAGACGATCTTCAACGTGAGTTCTATCTGACACTTGCAGCATCCGAAAAATGGAGCGTGCGCAAGCTCCGCAAAGAAATCGACGGTATGCTTTTCGAGCGTACTGCTATCAGTGGCAAGCCCGACGAACTCATCAAGAAAGAACTCTCCACTCTTCGCGACGATAACGTGATGTCGCCTGACTTAGTTTTCAAGAGTCCGTACTTCCTGGAGTTTACTGGTCTGAAAGGCATGTATAGCGAAAGAGACCTAGAGGAAAGTCTTTTAGCCCACTTGGAACAATTCATCATAGAACTTGGCAACGGCTTCAGCTTTGTGGCTCGTCAGAAGCGAATGATTATCGATGGTGAGGACTTCTATCTCGACCTGCTGTTCTATCATCGTCGTCTGCACAGACTCATTGCCATTGACCTTAAATTGGGTCGCTTCAAGGCACAATATAAAGGTCAGATGGAACTCTATCTGCGTTGGCTTGAGAAGAACGAGATGGAGCCAGGCGAAGAATCACCCCTTGGTCTCTTGCTCTGTACAGAAGGTAGTGAGGAACAGATTGAACTGCTGCAACTCGACAAGTCAGGCATTAAGGTAGCCAAATATCTTACGGAGTTACCTTCACGTGAAGTCCTGCAGCGCCAGATTCAGAAGTCGTTAGAGGCAGCTAAAGCCCGCTTCGAGAACTTTATTGAGGATGATGAAGTTGAGATGGACGTTAACAAGTAAGTATTGCGGATAATGGATACAAAGAAATTACGCCAGAAGATACTCGACCTCGCCATACGTGGTAAGCTCGTTCCCCAGGACCCGAACGACGAGCCAGCCTCCGTATTATTGGAGCGCATCCGTGCTGAGAAAGAACGCCTCGTCAAAGAAGACAATCAGGGGAACAGGAACTTTGATTCACGCTAAGGAGTTGTATCAGTTGACCTCGTGATTCGCCAAAGTACCAAGTACCAAAGTCACAAACTCGATAAATGACCAATTACGAAATTGCAGATTTCGTAATTGAATAAATACTTAAAAGACGGATAAATATCCAATTACGCAATCGCCAATTGCGCAATTACTCCCCATCTTGGGGAGCAACATTGTACTGCAAAGGTTAGGGAAAATCAGTAAAACATGCAAAAGATAAAACTACGATCGATATTTTTTGCTTCAACATTTGCACTTCTTGAAAAATATCACTATCTTTGCAGGAACATTACTAACAACCCACGCTTATGAAGCACGTAAATACACGGAAATTCAAGGCGGTGGGGGGGGGGGTATTTTCTAAAGCCTACGGCTTTGTTGCTCCCCGCACTTTTCCCCTTATTTCCCTTATCCTGAGCATGTTCCTCGCAGTCGCCTGCGAGAAGGAATTGACGCACTATCCCGAAATCGTCGCCTATCATGCCGAGTCAAAGACCCTTGACGTAGCCACTTCCGACAGTATTGGCAAGTTCAACGTTAAGGTCAAGACCTTCGTGGCTCAGCATCCCGACGCCACTCAGGATCCCCTCTATCCTGAGATACAGAAGAACATCAAAGCAAACCTGCTCCGCCTCTCCCTCACCATCGACGATGAGTGGGACGGCGAGACCTTTATTGAATACTAATTTATAAAACACTACAAATATGAAAAAACAACTAGTTTTACTCGCAATGATTTTGCTACCCTTGGTAGCTAGTGCTGACCCTGTTGAAATTAATGGCATTTATTACAATCTGATTTCGAAAGCTAAGCAGGCCGAAGTAACCAAAAATCCTAATAAATACACTGGCAGTGTTGCAATACCAGAGAAAGTTACGTACGAAAATGTTGAATATCCTGTGACGAGCATAGGAAATTCTGCGTTCTATCAATGTACTGGTCTTACCTCCATCACCATCCCCAACAGTGTGACGAGCATTGGAGATTATGCGTTCAATTTTTGCTCTAAGCTAACCTCTATCACCATCCCCAACAGTGTGACGAGCATTGGAAATTATGCGTTCGATCGTTGCTCTAGCCTTACCTCCATCACCATCCCCAACAGTGTGACGAGCATTGGTGATGGTACGTTTTCAGTTTGCTCAGACCTCACCTCCGTCACCATCCCCAATAGTGTGACAAGCATAGGAGCTTATGCGTTCTCAAGTTGCTCCAGCCTTACCTCCATCACCATCCCCAACAGTGTGACGAGCATAGGAGACAGAGCATTCAATTATTGCTCTGGCCTTACCTCCATCACCATCCCCAACAGTGTGACGAGAATTGGTGATGGTACGTTCTCTCGTTGCACAGACCTCACCTCCGTCACTATCCCCAATAGTGTGACAAGCATAGGAGATTATGCGTTCTCAGGTTGCTCCGGTCTATCCTCCATCACTATCGGAAGCGGAATCAAATATATTGAAAGTTCTGCATTTGCATCATGCCCCGAACTTACTGATGTAACATGCTATGCAGAAAATGTACCCAGTACGGACACTGATGCTTTTAAAGATTCCTATATCGAATATGCTACCCTTCATGTACCAGCAAGCGCTGTTAATGCATACAAGGTAGCTGACCCTTGGAAAAACTTTAAGAGCATTATTGAAGCTAATCCTACGGGAATCAAAACTATTGAGAATACGCAAATTAAGAATACTACGATTTACGACCTGAATGGTGTTCGCCAGTCCGTGCCTAAGAAGGGCATTAATATTATCAATGGCAAGAAGGTCGTGATTAAGTGAGAATAAAGCAGAGCTTGCTCATGCTTTATCGAACGTGAGCGAGCTCGAGCAAAGCTCAAGGTCGTGATTAAGTAAGGGGCTATCCCTGTACTCCTAGAGATAAAATAGTTTTCACTCCCGCTGCAAAGCGAGAAAATTAAGTTATTAATAAAAAAATGAACGTTCCTCGTGGTTCGCGAGAATAGTGAGGATTTTAAAAAGAAACGAAAAAGAAAATAAGATATATGGCAACAAATAAAGAATGGGCTTTAAGGATGATACCTGTGCTAATAAGATGGGCACAGGGTGCATGGGATAAGCCTCATTACTATTCAGACTTGTCAGCATCTGTTGGTCATAAAACCAATCAGATTGGTAATGTCATGGGAACGATAGATGACATTATTAAAGAGCTTGAAAAGAGTTCTGGAAAAATAATTCCCACACTAAACTGCTTAGTTCAAAACAGAAAGACGGGGTTGCCAAGTGATGGATTTGATTATGTTGTTAAGAACTATAGCAAACTATCCGACGAGTCCAAAAGAGGCGAAGTCAGAAAATTGAATGAAGATGCCCACAAATATGATTGGAACTGGGTATTAGACAGCTTAGGTCTAAAACCTGCCCAAATATACGAATCAGAAAAATTAAAGAAAATCAAGACTTCAAAATTTGGCGCAGGTGGAGAAGGAAAAGAACATAAGGCAATAAAGGAATATATAGCAAGCCATCCCGAATCACTGGGGATAAATAAGGTGGTTTGTGCGAAAACAGAGTATGATCTTTTGTCTGGCGATAGACTTGATGTATATTTTGAATGCAAAAGAAATAGGCATATTGCAATAGAGGTAAAACCTTCTACTTCTCCAGACGAAGACATTCTTCGTGGAATATTCCAATGCATAAAATATCAGGCTGTTATGGATGCTACCCGCATTTTCGACAACCTCAACTACGATAATGAGGTGTATCTCGTTGTAGCCGGCAAGTTATCGTCTGAAAACAGACAAATAGCTATTGATTTGAATGTTAATGTAATTGAGGATTTTAGATATAAGAAAGATGAAGTACAATAGAGTCATGTTAGGCCAAGGTAGCAAGTTTGCCAAAATGTGCCACGAAGAGGGATTTATCGGAGCATGTGACAGAGGGATAGTCCCTTGTCACATCGCGTGGGTACTTAAATACCAGCGGAGATGAGCGACACAGTGGCGATGAAGCGAGCTATCAAGTTCGTACAGAAGTACATGGCAAAGGCCGAGCTGCCCCTGACGGAGGCAGACCTGACCCATGCCTTCTTCGAGGGTAAGAACTTCGGGCTCTCCCGTGCTTGGCACAGAATCGAGGAAAGCTCCCCGTCGCACGAATACGCCAACGAGCAGATTGTGGTGATGTTCGAGATAGCCCGCGACACTTACGACATGAAAGTCATCCGAATCGAGGACTACGACACCTTCATCGGCAGTCGCACGGACAACACCATCCCCCTGTTCTGGGCCTACCTCCGCACCCTGTTCAAAGAAAGATTAAAGCTACCTTCTCGGCAGAGGGTGAATGAATAACGAAATTGCTGAATCACTTAAAAATAAACTTATGAAAAAGCTAAGTATTATCCTTTTTATGCTATTTGCATACTGTAATGTTTACTCTCAGAAAGAGTATAAAATAATTGATGGGACTTTTGGCCAGTCAGTCTCACAAGTCAATGAGTTGGCATCTCAAGGTTTTATTATTGACAAATATTCAGTTAAAAAAGCGAGTGGTACTTATGAAGAATATATTCTTATGTCAAAAGATAATAGCACACAAAGTAGGACATATCTGTTTTTATATTCAGATATACCAGTTTATCATATAAGAAAGATATATGGAGATGTACCTTCTAGTTTGTCCTCAGATATACAATTATTATCAGGAAAAAAAGTTATTGATAGATTGTCACAAATAGGCTATTCTGTTGATTTCTATGTCATTGTATCAAAATCAGAAAGATTTGTTGTTCTATCCATGCCGAATCCTGAAGCTTCAAGTGCTATTAAAAATCTTCAAAACGACACAAAACAAAATGAAGTGATTGAAAAGGCACGATATAATCTGAATGGTTTACCAGTCAACGAAGACGAGAAGGGTGTTCAGATAATTGTTTATTCTGATTTTACAACGAAGATAATTAATGTGAAGTAAGATATTAACAATATGGCAACGAAAGAACCAGGCTATGTTTACATACTGACCAACCCCAGTTTCAGAGAAGACTGGGTGAAGATTGGCAAGAGCTCTCGTCCTGTGGATGTGCGCAGCAAGGAGCTTGACAATACTGCAGTGCCTTTGCCCTTTGAAGTCTTTGCCACGATGAAGACGGTAAAGTACAATGAGGCAGAGAAATTGGTGCATCGCTACATTGAGCGCTTCACCAATCTGCGTATTCGTAACAATCGAGAGTTCTTTAATGTTCAGCCCGAAGAAGCACTGGAGATTTTCAAGGAAGTAGCCATGCTTCTTGATGATGCAGAGATATGCGAAGTTCACAAGAATGGGTTGAAGTCAGTAGAAATCACTGAGCCCAACAAGAAGAAAGTCCCAGCACGTTCTGAAAAGGACGGCAAGAGAGTCTGGCTAATACCTTATAATAAGAAGTATTTCAATCTAAAGGATTGCTACGATAAGTACAAAGAAGTTTATTGGACTCAGCATTGTCGTTTCAAGGCTGGTGATACTGGTTATATCTATGGTTCTTCGCCTGAGAGTGCCATCCGCTTTAAGTTTGAGGTAGAAGAGGCTGATATGCCTTACGAACCCTTCATGGATCAAGACGATGAGTTTGTTTCTGGTGATACGTTGAAGGCTAACGCCACCCACCAAGACAGCATCTACGCTCATCTGATACTTACAGGAGAGACGACCACCCGACGTTTGTCGTTGGCTAATCTTCTGGAAAGAGGATTGAAGAGCGCCCCAATGGGTGCCATGAATCTTTCGAAACCTGAGACGAAAGAATTACTGGAGTATATTGAAGAAAATTTTTAATGATATATGGCAAAAAAAGAAAATACTACCTCGATAGGATTTGAGGAAATCATCTGGAGAGCAGCAGATAAACTGCGTGGTAACCTGAGCGCATCAGAATATGAAGGTGTTGTGCTTGGATTGATATTCCTGAAGTATATCAGCGATAAGTTTGAAGCTAAGTATAACGAACTGAAGGAAGATGAATATGCTGACCCTGAAGATAAAGACGAATATGAAGGAGCAGAAGAAGGACGTATTTTCTTTGTTCCGCAAGGTGCTCGCTGGAGCGATATTCTTCTAAAGGCACATACTCCTGAGATTGGAAAAACTATAGACGATGCCCTTCTGTTGATTGAGAAAGAAAATCCAACATTGAAAGGTATCCTTCCCAATAACTATAATCGTCCAGAATTGGATAAGCGTAGATTAGGTGATGTGGTTGACCTGTTCTCTAACATCAAGATGCATTCTTCTGCCGATGAAAAAGATTTGTTAGGCAGAGTCTATGAATACTGCTTGCAGAAATTTGCTTCGATGGAAGGCAAGAATGCTGGAGAATTCTACACACCAAGTTGCATTGTTCGCACAATAGTTGAAATTATCAAGCCCTTCAAAGGTCGTGTCTATGACCCTTGCTGCGGTTCTGGTGGTATGTTTGTACAGAGTGCCAAGTTTATAGAGCAACATCAGAAAGAACTCCGTGACATCAGCGTTTATGGACAAGAAGCCAATAGCAGCACTTGGAAGATGGCCCACATGAATGTAGCCATTCGTGGAATGGAAGCCAATCTGGGACAAACGTATGCAGACACTTTCTTTGATGACCAGCATCCCACATTGAAGGCTGACTTCATCATGGCTAACCCGCCGTTCAACCTAAGTGACTGGGGTGCAGATAAGTTGGCTAATGATGTACGTTGGAAATTTGGAATACCTCCAGCAGGCAACGCCAACTTTGCTTGGATGCAGCACATGATACACCACCTGTCACCAACAGGAAGAATAGGTTTGGTGTTGGCAAATGGTGCTTTGTCTTCTCAAACAGGCGGTGAGGGAGTTATTCGTCAGCGAATAGTGGAGAATGACCTTGTAGAGGGTATAGTTGCTTTACCTTCGCAATTATTCTACAGTACAGGTATTCCAGTATCGCTTTGGTTCCTTTCACGCAAGAAACAACAACCAGGCAAGGTGCTCTTTATAGATGCTCGTAACATGGGTACTATGGTGACTCGTGCTGTCCGCGAACTGATGCAAGAAGACATCACGAAGATTGCCGACACCTTTGAGAGTTTCCGTAATGGAACACTTGAAGATGAAAAAGGTTTCTGTGCAGTAAAGACATTAGATGATATTGCAGCACAAGATTATATCCTGACTCCAGGCCGCTATGTAGGCATTGTTGAGCAAGAAGATGATGGCGAGCCATTTGATGAGAAGATGGAGCGCCTAACAAAGGAGCTGGGTGCGTTGTTTGAAGAAGGGCGTTATTTAGAAGAAAAGGTAAATAACAATCTGAAAGCTATTGGATTTAACACTCACATACCTACGTTCCAAGAAGAACAGGAAAACCTATTGAGAAATATACTTAGGGAATGTGATGCCCTTTCAGAGAAAGTTTTACGCCGTATATGTGAACGTGCAATTGAGGATCTGAACAAATTTGAAAAAGACTCTGGCATTGCTTTCTTAGCTGATGATTATCCCCAACATCTTACTTTCTTCGACAAATTAAGTTTAGAGGCAATTGGAAGAGCATACACTTATGACGAAATACATCCAGGACTTGAAGACCAAATTTTGTCTGTTCTAAAAGATGAATATGAGAAGGCTACTGCTGAAGAGAAGTTCTTTATTCGTTACTCTGATTATTACGAGGAGAAAGATGCTTTCATAAAAGTTCGTAATATGTTCTACCAGATGTTGGATGAACATTATGAGACTGAGGAATTAGAACCTTATCACCTATAAATAGCAGTTTATGGAAGAGTGGAAAGAATATAAGTTGGGAGAGTTGATAACTCTCAATTCTGGTGGAACTCCCGATAAGAACAATAAGTCTTATTGGGATGGCGACATACCCTGGATAAGTGCAAAATTCATGTACGATGACTATTTGTATTCTTCAGAACTGAAAATATCTCAAGATGGTTTAACCAGCGGAAGCAGATTAGCACCAAAAGGCAGCATTTTGCTACTCACACGAGGCAGTGGATTGTTTAATAGAATCCCTGTATGCTATACTATGAGAGATTTGGCCTACAATCAAGATGTTAAGTGCATTGAATCGAAAAACAAAGAACTTGTCTCTACAGAGTTTCTGTTCTATTGGTTAATGGGAAATAAAGATTCAATTAGTGCCATATTAGAAACAACAGGCATTGGAGCAGGAAAGATTGATACTAATAGGCTTAAAAATGTACGAATTTCCTTGCCTCCTAATGAATATCAGCAGATATTGATTGGCTTTGCCGAATCAATCATGCACAAAATAGAAGTGAACAGGCGGATAAATGACAATTTGGAGCAGCAGGCGCAGGCTTTGTTTAGGACTTGGTTTGTAGATTTTGAGCCCTTCAAAAATGGAGAGTTTGTAGAGTCAGAATTAGGAATGATTCCTAAAGGGTGGAGAGTGGGACAAATTAAAGATATATGTAAGTTTGAAAATGGATTTGCCTTTAAATCGGACACGTATACTACAAATGGTGTGTATAAGGTTGTCACAATAAAAAATGTTCAAGATGGGTACTTGGATACAGAGGGAGCAAATCTTATATCAGATATTCCTAATAGGATGCCTGATTTTTGTAGATTAAATACTGGTGAAGTGTTGTTATCTCTAACAGGAAATGTAGGTCGATGCAGTCTCGTTAATGAAGATAATTTATTACTTAATCAACGCGTTGCTAAAATTAAGCCCCATGTGGAAAGTGATTTGGGATATATATATACCTTATTTAGAATGCCTGACTTTAAAGAAAGATTAATCTCAATTGCAAGGGGAACAGCTCAAGCAAATTTGAGTCCTGTTGAAACATCAAAATTGTCAATTGTTATTCCTCCAACGGAAATAATGAAACGATATTCGGTATTATCAACATATACATATAATAAAATAATATGCTGTATGAAAGAATCCCGTCGCCTTGCGGAACTTCGCGATACGCTCCTTCCCAAACTGATGTCGGGAGAACTGAAAGTAAATGAAATAGACGACATTCTATGAGCAACGAAAAAGATAAATACGTAGAAGATAGTTACGAAAAGACTCTTATCCATCTGTTTACAGATAGGTTAGGATATGAGTACGAGTGTGGCTATGATGTGGCACGTGATTATCGCGAACCCTTCCATCGTGATGACTTGGAGAAATCAATTAAGTGGCTCAATCCCCAGCTATCCCAAGATGTTATTGATGAAGCAATAAGAATGCTTACAAGCAATAATGATGGTGGTTATGTGCAGCGTAACGAAACATTCACTGAGTGGTTGCAGGATGGAATAAACGTACCTCATGTCGCAGAAGGACGTGAGGTAACGGATACCGTCTATCTGATGGATTTTGAGCATCCTGATGCAAACACTTGGAAGATAGTAAATCAATGGCGCGTAGAGGATATAGAACCCATCCGGTGCGATATGGTGGTGATGGTAAACGGTCTGCCTTTGGTAGTGATAGAATTGAAATCACCTTCCAATGATGATGTAGAAGAGGACGATGCCTACAATCAACTGCAAAAATACATGCAGAAATGTCCTTCGCTATTCGCCTATAACGCTTTCTGCGTTACAAGTGATATGCTGACAACAAAGGCAGGAACTATCACAGCACCAGAGAAACGCTTCATGGAATGGAAAACAAAGGATGGAGAATATGAGAGCACAGCAGTTGCTGACTATGAAACATTCTTTGAGGGTATATTTGGCCACAAGCGAATGTGTGACCTCATCAAGAATTATATCTGCTTTGACCACAAGGACGGTAAGACAGCCAAGATAATGTCTGCCTATCATCAATACTTTGCAGTCAATAAGGCTGTTGCAAGAACACATAAGGCACAAGAGAGTGACGGAAAGATTGGAGTATTCTGGCACACCCAGGGAAGCGGTAAGAGTCTTTCAATGGTGTTCTATACCCACAAACTGATACAGGAGTTTCCAACATGTACCATCATGGTTGTGACCGACCGAAACGACTTAGACCTGCAACTTTATGAACAATTTTGTGGTTGCGAGAAGTTCTTGCGAATGTCTCCACAACGTGTAGGCTATGCCTTAAACGAAAACGGCAAGTTGGTTGCTGCAGAAGGTGGCGGAAACCTCGACTTGAAAAACAAACTCACAGACTTACAAACAGGTGGTCTGATTTTCACCACTATTCAGAAGTTTAGAGAGGGAACAGGACTGCTGAGTGAGAGAAAGAATATCATTGTTATAACAGATGAGGCACATCGTTCACAATATGGTGATGAACACTATGACAACAAAGTTCAGAAGACAAAGAAAGGCTTTGCCTTGATTATGCGCGAGGCTTTGCCTAATGCAATGTTTATCGGCTTCACAGGCACACCCATATCAGAAAGAGACAGGGATACCGAAGAGGTGTTTGGTGACTACATTGATGTCTATGATATGACTCAGGCAGTTGCCGATGGTGCAACACGTCCTGTATATTATGAAAGTAGAGTTATCAAGCTAAACCTTGATGATGATACGTTAAAGCAACTCGATATAGAGTTTGACAAATTGGCTGAGGAAGGAGCCACGCCAGAACAAATAGAAGATGCAAAGCGTACAAATAGTGGTATTCGTGGCATATTGAACAACGACAAGACAATAGAAAGTCTTTGCAATGATATTGTCACCCATTATGAAGAAAACCGCCAGCATATAACTACCGGCAAGGCGATGATTGTCGCTCTTGACAAAGAGGCTGCCGTGAAGATATATCGACAGATATTAAGGCTGCGTCCTTCGTGGAAAGATATGATGCATGTTGTTGTAAGCAGCAGCAACAAAGATAATCCCGACTGGGCTGACGTTATCAGGCCCAAGAAAGAGGATGGTGTGCATTACTGGACAGACAAAGAATTTGCTACGCTATTCAAAGACGATAATAGTCCAATGAAGATAGCTATTGTTGTTGATATGTGGCTCACTGGATTTGATGTACCGTCTTTGGCAACGATGTATGTCTATAAACCGATGAAAGGACACAACCTGATGCAGGCTATAGCGCGAGTGAATCGAGTTTTCCCAGAGAAAGAAGGTGGTTTGATTATTGACTATGTTGGTATTGCAAGCGCCTTAAAACAGGCAATGCAAGACTATACTAATCGTGACCGCCAGCGTTTTGGCAATCCAGACATCCGTGAGGCAGCCTTGAATAAGTTCAAGGAGAAGTTGGAAATATGCCAGGACTTAATACATGGGTACGATTATCAAAGATTCATAAATGGCACAGATGCAGAACGAGGCTCAATAATAACAGGAGGTGTAAACTTTATGTTATCACCTATTATGGAGCAGAAACGAAAAGACTTTTTAAAAGAAAGCCAGTTACTGCATAATGCGATGACTCTCTGTCGTTCACTCTTAGCTTCAGAGCAGAAGAGAGAGGTAGCTTTTATGGATGCTGTAAGAACTCTGTTGATACGCTATACCCAGAAGGGAAAGATTAGCAAGAAGGAAATCAATGAACGTATTTCCACTTTGTTAGAACAGAGTATTCAAAGTGATGGGGTGATAAATCTCTTTGCTGACGAACGCGAATTCTCCTTGTTTGATGAGGGATTTATTAAGGAAATCCGCAATATGAAGGAAAGGAATATTGCTGTTCAGTTATTGGAGAAACTCCTTAAAGAGCGTATCAGGAACTATGAACATATAAATGTTGTTCAGAGTCAACGATTCAGCGACTTGATGAATAATGCATTATCCAATTATCTGAAAGGAATGCTTACCAACGAAGAAGTGATAGAAGAACTTCTGAAGATGGCACAAGCTATCAAACAGAATGAAGAGGAAGGTAATGCACTTGGATTAACAGCAGAAGAAAAGGCGTTCTATGATGCACTATCTTCGCCTGAAGGCATCAAAGAAGCATATAGCAATGAACAGTTTAAAGCACTTACTGTGGCTCTTACTGAACAGTTGCGCAAGAATCGTACAATCGACTGGAATAAAAGAGACTCAGCACGTGCTTCAATGAGAAGAATTATTAAACGATTGCTTCGAGAATATCATTATCCACCAGAGGGATATGAGCAGGCATTATCAACAGTAATGAAGCAGTGTGAAAAGTGGGCTGAGGATGAAAGTCATTTAGCATAGGAGAAGTATGTGCAGACCGTTGAAAGACATAGTTGACGAACTGATAAAAAAGCATTCCGATAAGCCTCTTTTTTTTGATATAGAAGAAAGAAGCCGAATAATAGCTGATTTTGACAAGAATATTTCCTATCTGTTCAGTAGTTTCAAGAAGTATGAAGAAGATGTAAAGTTTGTGTTGGAGCATAATCTTGATGTAAATATCATTAGTCGTTCAACGCTAAATCTCACCCTCGTCATGCAGCATCTATGTGAATCGGTTACAGACTACGATTATGTAATCGAACTTTATCTTATGGACGATTGTTATGAAAAGAATCGCGATTTATGGTCTGCATTTATAGACGCTCGTCAACAGATGAATTCATTGTTTGCAAAATTGATGGAAAACAATATATTTGAGGTGGGAACACCAAGCGATTCTGATGTGTTACAAAGAATGTATTATGATGATGCCGTTTATAACAACAACGAAAAGCTATCAACTACAGGTATGATGCAATTAAATCGGGAACAGGTAGATGAAATGAATGGTGCTGAACTTTTAATATGTCTTGACTGTCTGTTCCAGATCTTTGAAGATAAATTGTGGGAACTAAAGAACTCTGCCATCAATCGGTGGGAAGAAGGCATGGAAAGTTATTATGAACGCAATTATTTACTGTACGCTATTAAATACTGGCCTACACAAGCAAATAACTTCCGTTCACATATTACTCGACAAAGATTAAGAGGAAAGGTGGATGTAATCGGACTTGAGCGTTTAAGGCAAGAAGCTGCCCACGAGTTTGAATATAATACGCCATCAGGGAAAATATGGCGTGATTATTCAGAGGATGTTACTCAGATGGCTATCCAAATGAAAGAACAGAGATTAGACGAAAAGCAGTGGAAATACTATTTTCAGAGAATATTTGAATTGGAAGAATATGACCGTTGGATAGAAGAGTTGCGAAACCCGCCAGAATCAGACGAGGACAAGCAGAAGAGAGAACGACTACTGAAAACGAATAAGGTGTTTAATTTGGAACCCTCTAAATCTAAATACAAAGTTGACGTCCTCCTCCTCTATTACTTTATAAAAGACCGATTCATAACAGAGAAAATGTTTGTTTATGAATGGTATGCTTTGTATTATATCCTAAAAAGAGTTGGTGTCATAGCAACATGCACTATTGAGGATTTTGAAAAGCAGATGAATGACGAGGAATGGTTTGCTGGCGTTGATAAGAAATGCAGTGCCAACGAAATCAATACCTACGGATTCTTAACAAAAAGATCGCCCGATAACTGGGATATAAAGTATAAGCCACAAGGCACGAATAAGGCAACTAAAAAAGCTATTAGAAACATATATGATAAGTATTCAGAATTAGTAGATACTATCAACGAAATCTACATAAAAGAGTAGTTTTTCAGTTCGTTTTTCAGTATTCTTCAGTTAAGGATAGCATTCTTCAGTATCGCACTTGCGACTGAAGGATGCTATCATTTTTTGTCCTTACCTTTGTCGGCGTAAATCAGTCAGGAACGGGTCTCGAGAAACACCCAAGTACGCTGGTTCGCGTGAACGTTTTTATTAATTTAAATTTAAGTATTATGGCTAAAAAAGTTTATTTAGTTGATTCAACAGGTTATGAATTCTTTATCTGTGAATTTGAAGGTATGGGTTCTGACAACAGACCTCGACTGACGATTATGACGCCAGGAAGACCAGTAGAGAACTTCCTGACGCATCTGGACTATTATGGTGAAGATTATAAGGACTATTATCTCCTTGGCGAGGAAGGCAAGCAAGTTGATGCTACGTTGGTGTTTGAGATGATGGGGCAGATATTGATACGTGGTTTTGATTCTTTCCACAAAATGGCCTTAAGGATGGAAGAGATGCGAAAGAATGGCATCAGCTATGATAGGGAACTTCAAAAACTGCAGATTGTAATACATGAAGTAAAAACCAATGGTACAGGGGATGTGAGATATCGTGTTGACATGTTCGTTGGTGAGGATGGTCGTGTCTTAACTGACAATACGAAATATGATGATATTCATGATATTATCAGGAATTTGAGAGGATTTTTCTACTTTATTGAGGAACAGATGTGCATCCCGCTAAGAAAGATATTGCATGTGGAGGAACATCTTAAAAAACAGTTCAAGCATTATTGTCCCACTGTATTTGACGAAATAGATTAAAATTGTTGAACCCTGAGTTGTTGTGAGAGTTACCTAGGAGAAAGTAGCTACACCTCAACACTGCTCACAAAAACTTAGGAAACAATGAAAGAGATTACTCTTAGAATGAATGACGAGATGGCTCTGCTGGTGGAGCAACTGGTGGGACATCTGGAGGGCGTGGAGATGGTGGCTTCTGGCGAGTGTGATGATTCTATTGAGTTTTGCGACCAATGTCTGCTGGCTGCCTTGACGACATTGCGTGAGAACAAGGTGATAGTACATCCTTATGACTTCACATGGATCATGGCTGCTATCAACCAGTATGCTGTAGATGGTATCGAGGGGTTCCGTTCGTCTAATGCGTTCGTGAAATACCTGAAAGTGCTGGGGGTGGAGGATGTGCCTTGTAGAGACACTATATCAAGCAATATTAATAAGGTGGAGGATGTGTATCCTACGTGGACGTTCAGTGACACTGATGAGCCTTGTGAGGTAAGAAGAAGGAGGAATGTTGCCATACAGTTTGTCGCTGCATATAACAAGGCAAAAAGGCAGGGTTCGACAGGATGTTCGACAAAATAAGGAACATATCGACAGAGTGTTCGACACGGCACATGACTGGTCTTTCACAGGTCAAAAAGTCACAGTACTTTTGCATTGTCGAAAGGACGAAAGCCCAGAAGACAAGAGATCTTTGACATACTGATACATTTTGAGCCCCTTGGGAAGGGGCGGCAATAAAGCAGGGTTAAAATTTAAATATTATGGAATCAAATATTAGAAAAATGAAGAAAGCAAGTGAGATGATTGCCAACGATTATGGCATTAAAGTGAAGAAGTGTTGTGGCTCGTGCCACAACCGTGGATTTGACGATCAGGAGCGACGCTGCTGTCTGCTGACAGGCAAACATGTCAGAGGTAATGCGGTGTGCGACGACTGGTCAATGAGCGACGGGCTGAAAATTCTGGGCTGCCAGCGTGGTAAAGTGCAGCGTAGGGAATATCAGCTTTCTCTGATAGAGGTACGCACCTCCGAGCTTAACGCTATCGCCAAGGGGAAAGAAATGGAACCGGCCAGCGTAGAAAGCATACGAAGGGATTTCGAACTGAAACACGGGTCGAGATACTTGTTACATTAAAAATTAAACATTAAAGATTAAAGATTAAAAATTAAAAATTAAATGCGTATGACTAAATTGAACATGGAAATTAAGGTGACAACCGTGCAGCACGGGTTTGCATTAGAGATTGGAAACAAGGGCTGGTTATGTGAAGACGAGCTGGAACTGGCGGAGGCTGTAGCCTTCAGAGTAGGAATGGGTTGCACGAAACCCATATCGAAAAAGAGAATGCGTATGCTACTTCGTGCGATGGCGTACGGTAACAAAAATTAAAAAATTAAAGAATTAAAAAATTAAAGAATTAAGAAATTAAAAAATAGACAATGAACCTTGAGTGAAGCAGAGGGAATCAATTGAGCATCTGGAAACAGGTGTGGGGCCCCAATCTCAACACTTCTCTCAGCAATCTCAAGAAAATTATGATTATCAAAGTAAAAGTAGATGACAAGACGTATGCCCGAATGACGGAGGGCAAGCGTGTGGAAGGTACCATCGGATACAACGAGTTTACCAAGGAACACGACTTTAACGCGTTTAAAAGAAAATCAAGAGAACCAGGGTACGAAAGACCAAAGGATGAGTCGCTGTATGAGACCAGCAGTGGATGGCTGAAAGCGAGCATCAAGAAATTCAAGATCTTCGTAAGCGTAAACCGCTCGATGGGACGTGGGCGCAGCAGTGCAGAGCTGATGATGCAAGCCAAGGAACTAACCGACTGGCTGAAGAACACGAAGAGTATCGAGGAAATCATGGACGAAGTGTGATTGACCATTAAACATTGACCATTGAACATTGACAATTGAAGAGAATGGAAAAATTAGTAACTATTATCGACGTTGGCAATTTCTCGGAACGCCAGTACCAGAAGCAGGACGGTACCACCGAATATTTCAAGAGTCGTGGCGTCACGATGAAACGCGGTGGTGACACCTTCTATGGTGAAATGGTGGGCGAGTTGGCCTCGAAGAACCGCGATACGGAGTTCCAACAAGGTATGCCCTATATTGTAAAGGGATTCTGGAAACACCGTACATGGCAGGATCAGAACGGACAGACACGTCACGAGAACGCCTTCTACATCACGGATTTACAGACTCTGTAACACATGTTTTGTACACAAGAAAACCAATTTGTTTCTCCAGCAGTGCCCGGCACGCTGGAGAAACTGAACGAGATTCTGGATTCGCCAAGGACGAAGTGGAAGATTGAGACCATCAGGGCTGTACGGAAGCCTGAAGCCATCAAGCTGTGGGCCAGCAACACCGACTTTCAAAAATTCTGCCTTAAGGAAGCAGCAAAGAAGAAGGTGGGCGAGGCTTTTCAGCAACTGACAGAGGAAGAAAAGCTGGCAAGATGGGCTACAGCCTTGAAGGAGTCGCTACCACCACTTATCTTTGGAGCCAGGGATTTCGACGAGACACCCCTGAAGAAAGACCCCACCAAGACAATGAAGCGCAGGGTGCTGGCTGGCATCCACCTCAGCGGTCTGTTTATGTTCGACGTGGACCATGTGGATAACCCGCGTGAGATATTCGAACGGACACAGCAAGAGGGTTTCCCCTGGGTAGTGGTGTTTGCGCACCTGACATCATCGGGACAGGGACTGCGACTGGTCTGCAAAGCCCGTGTGGAGATTGGCAACATAGCTGATAACCAGATAGCACTGGCCAAGGAACTGGGCGTGACACCCGACCTGAGCTGCATCGACGCGTCAAGAATCTCGTACGCTCCCATGCGTGAGGATGTGTATTATTTGAACGAAGAAGAACTATTAAACTATTACAATGAAGAATTTGACAAGGCTTATTGCGAGGCTTATCGTAGTGGTAGTACTGAGCCTACGAAAGAAATGAGGAATGAAAGGAATGAAAGGAATGAAAGAAATGAAAAAGGAGAAATGAGGAATGAGAATGATGAAGAACGAGAACTTGACTACCACGGAGTCAGCTATGACAAAATCTGTGAAGCGTGGCAGGAAGCGCAAGGTGGTGTGCCAGGCGTGGGAGATCGCCACAGAACCATGCTGCAACTGGCTCTCGACCTTAGGTATATCTGCGATAACCAACCGGAACTGGTGTGTAGGGCCCTTAAACGGTGTGGATTTGTGCAGGACGTCATCCGAGAGCGAGGAGAAGAGGAGGTCAGAGGAGTTGCTGATTCGGCTTGTGAGCGAAGAATGTACAAGGACATCCCGAAAAGGATGCAAGGGGTTCTTGCGCGTGCTGGTGTACAACTCAGCCAGTCAGCAACAGCTGAGCGACCTGTGGCAAGCGCTGACATCCCTTACGAGCAGTACGCTCAAAGGCTGGAACCTCTCCTTAGCGCTCCTTATGCCGAAGCCTGTAGGCAAGTAGACAGGCCTAACTGGCTGGGCGCTGTCTTCGCCTCGGGAGCGATGTACTGTACACTGCTGACACGCTGCTGGTACGAACACTTCAATGGCGCTAAACAGCGACTGAACCCACAGGTGCTGATTATCGGTGAGCCTGCTACGGGTAAGAGCTTTGCCAAGGACCTGGACGACCAAATTATGTGTGTCATGCGAGAGCAGGACGATGAGGTGAGAGCCCAAGAGACACGCTACAAACAGGAGCAGAAGAAGCGAGGCACCTCGTCGAAGGCACAGAAGCAGGACGCACTGGTGGAGCCAGAGGGTATGATACGCTACCTGCCGACTAAGACGTCGAACAATATCTTCTTCCGACGACTGAAGAGGGCGAAGGAAGTGGTGGATGGTGAGGTGTTGCCCTTGCACCTGTATATGTTCGACTCGGAGCTGGACTCTTCGATTACCGCCCAATCGGGTGGCGCCTGGATAGGCAAGCATGACCTGGAACTGAAGGCTTTCCACAATGAGCTTTCGGGTGTGGATTATGCGAACAACGACAGCATCAACGACATCCTGCCCATCTACTGGAACTCAGTGACGACGGGTACGCAAATCAGCCTCTACAAGAAGTTCACCCTTCGGAATATCAACGATGGCTTGTGCAGTCGCGTCTGCATCTTCCCGATGAAGACGGCACGATACCTGATGATCAAGAAGAAGAACGTGGACTGGGAGGCTAACGAGGCGATGAAGCAGTGGGGCTACAGGTTTGAGAAGCTGCATGGCGAACTGCCCTTGCAGCGACTGACGGACCATGTGTATGACCTCTGCGAGCTGAGTGCCCAAGAGGCGGAGGCTGCGGACGACCACGTGCTGGACTATCTGAGAAAGCGTGCGGTGTTCTACGCCACCTGGATGACCATCCCTCGCATATTGGCTCGCCAGTACGAGGAGTTCAGAAAGACGGGAAAACTGGACATCACGGATGACGACCTGAAGTTTGCGACGCTGATCTATGACGCAGTGATTTTCTTCCAAGACCACTTCTTTGGCCAGATGTTGCAGGACTCCTGGGACAATGCTGCCCGCGAGTACGTGCCACGACGCAGGAACACCAAGAATGCAGATGCATACAAAAGTCTGCCTGAAACCTTTGGGGTGAAGGATGTGATGAGTATGCTGGACATCGAAGATAACCCTGCTCGTCAGCAATGTAACCGTTGGATGACGCATGGGTTCATAGAGCGAATCAAACAAGGGAAATACAGGAAAATTATTAAGGATGTAATGATTTAAGGGAAAAGTGAAAAATGAAAAGTGAAAAAATAATGAAACTCAGCGAGCACTTTGGTCTCGCTGAGCTTTGCAAAACGAGAACGGGAATTGAGAACGTGCCGAATGAGGCACAAGTAGAGAATTTAAAAAGGCTTTGCCAATGGTTAGAACAATTGAGAAGGCGATGGAACAACCTGTATGGGGAGGGTGATGACCCGATTATCATCAACAGTGGGTTCAGAAGTCAGGAGGTGAACAAGGCGGTGGGAGGCGTCGCTACGAGCAACCACCTTACGGGCTGTGCCGTAGATATCCGCTGCATCGGGATGGAACAGGCTTTGCGCTATGCAGCGATTCTGTTGGATATCAGCGACCTGAACAACGAAGATTTCGATGAATTGCTGATAGAGCAGAAGGCGCACGTGGTCTGGATTCACTTCGCAGTGAGATCTTCGGAGAACCGAAGACGTAGTAATTTCAAACGATGAAGAAAGAAATAAGAAAGCCCGGGCGAATATGCCTAGGCTTTCTTATAAGAGTTGCTACTATTTTGTGATTCACTGAATCAAGCCTCACCTTTATTGAGGTCAAAGGGTGCGATAGGGGCAGCAGGCTGATTGGGAAAGGCCACACCGTGCCAGGCACGATGTGACGCTGCGGAATTAAGGGTAAAAAAAAAACAAATCCACAGGCATAAAATAACAAAACACGGGCATAAAATAACAAATAGATTTGGTTTTGTCCTCACTTATTCGTACCTTCGCGGCTGAATGGAAAAGTTACAGAACAAATACAGACGGTTCCGCGAGTGGGAACAGCAGCCTCACGAGGTAGCCCCGCTCTCCGAGGAACAACATGTGTGCGCCACGTGCAGCACCCATTACGAGGGCAACTACTGTCCCCGTTGCGGACAGTCGTGCAAGATAGTCCGCTACTCGTTTAAGAACGCCTTCCTGCTCTACCTCGACGTCTGGGGGCTGGGCAACCGGGGCATGTTCCGCAGCATTCGCGACCTCATACTGCGCCCAGGCTACATGATACGCGACTACCTCAGGGGTATGCAGATGGCCTACTTCCCACCCTTCAAGATGTTCTTCCTGCTCTGCACGCTGTCGCTGATTGTCGATACGGGCTTCAACATCCAGGGCATCAACCGCAGTGTAGTGAACGAGAAGGCGTATAACCAAATCCTCGGACTTTCGGACGATAAAGAGGAGAATGCAGAGGAAGAAACTGAGGAAACGAATGACAAGAAGTACACGCCAGAACAGGCAAGAAAGAGAAAGCTGGCACACAAGGCGGGTGACCAAAAAATAGACAGATTAGGAAAATGGGGCGAAAAGCACTCTTCGGTGATGGCTCTGGCCTGCCTGCTGCTCTTCTCCTGGCCACTCTGGCTGATGATACGCCGCTGCCCGGCCATTCCCGACCTGCGGTTCTCTGAGTGCTTCGTGGCAATGGTCTACATCATCAATATGTTCATCATTTACAACATTATTCCCTCGCTGCTGTGCTTCAGGCCGGATGTGGAGATTATCTATTGTCTGCTGTGCCTGCTGCTGATTCTCATCCCCATCAAGCAGCTGACGGGCTACAGCTACCCCAGCGTCATCTGGCGCGTCTTCGTGGCCCTCATCCCCTTTTTCTTTTTGCTCCTGCTTCTATTCGCTGTCGCAGAGGTTGCGATATACCTTTATTATGATGCCAAATATGGTGTCTTGTGACTTGAAAAAGCCAAATATATTTGGATCGCCTTGACCTATGTCAAAGTATTGATTATCATCAAAATTACTGACTTTTTCTTTCGAAAATGATGCAAAATAGATACAACGTATCAAAAAGTGTTGTACCTTTGCATCGTCAAAAGGATAACAGATCCCCCAAGAGTGTGGGAATAAAAAAGATAGGATAACATATTAATTTTTAAAGAATTAGAGAAAGGAAAAGATTATGATGTTGACAATTATTTCAATGGCCGTTGTGGCTGTAGCAGCTATCGAGGCAATGTACATCTGCAAGAATGCAAAGATGTATTTAAAGTAAGAAAAGAAGAAAGTGTAAAATAACAAATGAAATCCGCAAGCCCTGATGAGCCTGCGGTTTTTGTTTATGTATCAGAATGAAAGGGAACCCCAAGAGGGTTCCCTGGTTCACTGAATCATGCCTCACCTTTATTGAGGTCAAAGGGTGCGATGGGAACAGCAGGCTGATTGGGAATGCGGATGGTGCCAAACTCATTCTCGTAGCGCATGATGTTCTCCTGAAGAGCAGCCAGCAGACGCTTGGCATGCTCTGGTGCAAGAATCACACGACTCTTCACCTGGGCTTTCGGTACCCCGGGCAGCACTCGTGCAAAGTCGATGATGAAATCACTGCTTGAATGCGTGATGATGGCAAAATTAGCATATTCTCCCTGTGCCACATCCTGTGGCAATTCCAGTTGCAGACTCTGCTGCTTGTTGTTGCTTTCCATATTCTTATCTGATAAATAACAGTTCGCGGTATTTGGGCAAGGTCCATAGACCGTCTTCGACAATCAGTTCGAGCTTGTCAATCTCTGTGCGGATGTCTTCCATCTTGGGGCATACGGTATCGTGATACTGGATGGCGCGCTGGTGGATGTTCTCCACGCGGTTGGCAACACGACGGGCCTCGGTGAGGTCTTCTACCAGCTGTTCAATCCGCTCGGTACGCTCGGCGATTTCCTCAATGAGCTTCATGTTACGGGAGGACAGGCGGTCGGCCTTGTCGGCGCTGAACACTTCCTTCATGCCCTGTACGTTCTTGATGAGCTTGGACTGGTAGTGCGTGCAGACGGGGATGATATGGTTCATGGCGAGGTCGCCGAGTACACGGGCCTCGATCTGTACGGTCTTGACGTACATCTCCCATTTCACCTCATTGCGGGCCTCCAGCTCCTTGCGGTTCATGACCTTGGTGCTCTCGAACATCTGGACGGAGGAATCGTCGAGGTAGTGCTCGAAGATGACGGGACACGACTTCTCGACGTCGAGACCGCGCTTGGCAGCCTCTTTCACCCATGCTTCGGAGTAGCCGTTGCCGTCGAAGCGGACGGGCTTGCAGGTCGTGATGTCCTGGCGGAGCACTTCCACAAGGGCGTGGAACTTAGCGGTGTGGCCTGTGCCTGCCTTGTATTCAGGACGTCCTGAAAACTCGGCAATCTTCTTATCGACACGCTCCTTGAACGAGGTAAGTGCTTCCGCCATTGCGGCATTCAGGGCTATCATGGCTGAGGCGCAGTTGACGCTGGAGCCTGGCGCACGGAACTCGAAGCGATTGCCGGTGAAGGCAAAAGGTGACGTGCGGTTACGGTCTGTATTGTCGATGATGAGGTCGGGAATCTGCGGGATGTCAATCTGCATGTTTTTCTTGCCCTTGACCACCGACGTCTCACCACGCTCTATCTTGTCGAGCAACTCGGTGAGCTGGGTGCCCAGGAACGACGAGATGATGGCGGGAGGAGCCTCGTTGCCACCCAGACGGTGGGCATTGGTGGCAGACATGATAGAAGCCTTCAGCAGACCGTTGTGGCGATAGACCGCCATGAGCGTCTCCACGATGAATGTGACGAAGCGCAGCGTCTCGTTGGCAGCCTCTTCAGCATTCAGGCCTTCTGTCTTGCCTGGGGCGTGCAGCAGCACTCCAGTATCGGTTGACAGGCTCCAGTTGTTGTGCTTGCCAGAGCCGTTGATGCCGTCGAAGGGCTTCTCGTGGAGCAGCACGCGGAATCCGTGCTTGCGAGCCACCTTCTTCATCAGCGACATGAGCAGCATGTTATGGTCAACAGCCAGGTTGCACTCCTCGAAGATAGGAGCCAACTCAAACTGGTTGGGAGCAACCTCGTTATGACGGGTCTTCACAGGAATGGCCAACTCGAGGGCTTGTATCTCAAGGTCTTTCATAAAGGCCTGTACGCGGTCGGGGATGGTGCCGAAGTAATGGTCGTCCATCTGCTGGTTCTTGGCACTCTCGTGACCCATCAGCGTGCGACCAGTCATGAGCAGGTCGGGACGGGCAGAGTAGAGTCCTTCATCGACGAGGAAATACTCCTGTTCCCAACCCAGGTTGACCTGTACCTTCGTCACGTCGTCGTAGAAATACCGGCAGACGTCCTTGGCAGCCTTGCCGACGGCATGCAGCGAACGGAGCAGGGGAGCCTTGTAGTCCAGAGCCTCGCCGGTATAGGCGATGAAGATGGTGGGGATACACAGGGTGTCGTCGATGATGAACACAGGCGACGTTGGATCCCAGGCACTGTAGCCGCGAGCCTCGAAGGTGTTGCGGATGCCACCGTTGGGGAACGAGGAGGCATCGGGTTCCTGCTGAACGAGCAGTTTGCCCGAGAATTTCTCAATCATACCACCCTTGCCGTCGTGCTCGACGAAGGCGTCGTGCTTCTCGGCAGTACCTTCTGTGAGCGGCTGGAACCAGTGTGTATAGTGGGTGACACCCATTTCCATAGCCCACTGCTTCATGCCTGCAGCCACTGCATCGGCAATGGAACGGTCCAGACGGGCGCCGTTCTCTATCACATCGACCATCTTATCGTAAACCTCAGCGGGCAGGTATTTGTACATCTTCTGTTTGGTGAAGACGTACTTGCCGAAAAACTCTGAGGGGCGCTCCTTGGGTGCCTTCACTTCAAGGGCATGCTTCTTAAACGCTTCTTCTACTACCTGAAATCTTAAATTGTTTGCCATTTTAGTCTATGTATCGTTTTGTTATTTCTCCATAATTCTCTATTCTCCTGTCGCGCAGGAAAGGCCACCAGCGGCGCACCTGTTCGGAACGCTGCATATCAACATTGACAATGGTGGCAACCTCTTGGTCTTTGGGAGCCTCGAAAAGCAATTCACCCTGAGGACCTGCTACAAAAGAGGTGCCCCAGAACTGGATGCCGTTGGTCTGCTGGCTGGGGTCAAGCTCCAAGCCTACACGGTTGACAGTCACCACAGGCAGTCCGTTGGCTACGGCATGTCCACGCTGGACGGTCTGCCAAGCCATGCGCTGGCGCTCCTGTTCGTCGGGGGTGTCACTGCTCTCATAGCCGATGGCTGTGGGATAAATCAGCAGGTCGGCCCCCTGGAGTGCCATGAGGCGTGCTGCCTCGGGATACCACTGGTCCCAGCAAACCAGTACGCCCAGTCGGCCTACAGAGGTCTGGATAGGGTGGAACCCCAAATCGCCAGGAGTGAAGTAGAACTTCTCGTAGTAGGCGGGATCGTCGGGGATGTGCATCTTGCGGTACTTGCCGGCAAGGGTTCCGTCCTTTTCCAACACCACTGCCGTGTTGTGGTACAAGCCTGGGGCACGACGCTCGAACAGCGAGGCGACGATGACGACGCCCAACTCTTTGGCAAGGTGCCCATAGAAATCGGTGGAAGGGCCTGGGATGGGTTCTGCGAGGTCGAAGTTATCGACATGCTCCACCTGGCAAAAGTACAGGGAGTTGTGCAACTCCTGCAACACGATGAGTTCTGCGCCCTGCTTAGCTAGTTCGCGTATCTTCGTAGCCAGATGCTGCATGTTCTGCTTGACGTCAGCTACGTTCTGTTGTTGTATCAGTCCTATCTTCATTTTTTTCACTTTTCACTTTTCCCTTCAATAGTATTGCATGGTGCAGCAATGCAGACTGCCATGTTGCTTGATAACAGCCCGACAGTCAATGCCAACAATCTCTCTGTCAGGGAAAGCCTGCTGGATGACGTGCATCGCCTCTTGGTCAAGGTCTGGCTGGGCATAGGTGGGAACGAGGACTGCACCGTTGATGACCAGGTAGTTGGCGTATGTAGCAGGCAGACGATTGATGGCTGATGGCTCTTTGACCTGAAGGTGCAAAGCGACCTGAGGGTCGAGCGGATGGTTGATGGCTGTCGTATCGTAGATGGGTCTCGGTAATGGTAGTTTTAACAACCTATACGGTTTTCCTTCCATCGTCCGTAGTGCCTGCAGTTCTTCTTCCATGCGTGCGAGGTCAGGATGGTCAGCGTCGCCTCCTGTATATAATAAGGTGTCGTCGGGACAGATGCGCACCAGCGTGTCGATATGTCCGTCGGTATCATCGCCTATCAATGAGCCGTGATGAAGCCATACGATGCGCTCGGCACCTAGGTACTCCTTCAGACGGTCCTCTATCTGTTGTGCTGTGAGAGGCTGGTTGCGATGAGGAGCCAGCAGACAGCAGGCGGTAGTGAAAACAGTGCCCTTGCCGTCGCTCTCGATACTTCCTCCCTCCAGAACAAAGTCCAGATGAGGCTCGTAGATACCCTTTACCAGTTCGCTGTCAAAGAGATGCTTGTTAATCTGATTGTCGAGTCCGGCTTCAAACTTCTCACCCCATCCGTTGAACTGGAAGTCAAGGAGGATGAGGTCTGAGGTCTGAGGGCTGAGGGCTGAAGCCTCTTCAACGGTGATGAAGCCGTGATCGCGAGCCCACGTGTCGTTGGAAGTGAGAGGTAAGAGGTGAGAGGTAAGAGGTAAGAGTTCGGATTGAAACTCTTTGGGTGCAACAATCAACACATCTTCGCGCTTACGGATTTCACGCGCCATTTCCTCATAGACTGCCGTGATTTCAGGCAGGATAGGAGCCCAATCAGTACCCTCGTGCGGCCACGTCAGCTGCACGGCACTCTGGGGTTCCCATTCGGCAGGCATCCGCCTCTTTTTTACTTTCATGGCTGCAAAGGTACAAAAAGAAGTGAAAAATGAAAAGTGAAAAGTGAAAAATTTGGTTTTTCACTCACGATTTCGTAACTTTGCAGCCAAATTATGATGTTGGAACTGCATGATGTGACGATTGGCCAGCAAATCAGAGCTTTATCACTGACGGTGAGCGAAGGACAACTGGTAACCATCACGGGCTCGAAAGGCTCGGGAAAGTCGTTGTTGATACGTGCCGTTCTAGGACTGATTCCCATCGACGGCGGGTTTATCAGCATCGACGGGGAACTGTTGACCCCTATGTCTGCGTTCTACTTCCGTCGCCAGATAGCCTATGTACCGCAGTATTTGTCGGTTCCAGAAGGTTATAAGGGTGGGGGACTGGAGCATTGGAATGAGCTGTCGGCAGATGAGCGTTACATGCTTCTGATGAACAAGGCCTTGGAGTCTGGCAAGCAGATGCTGATCGTTGACGAGCCGCCACAGCCGTTGGCTGTTGAGACGAAAAATGCCATCGACCAATTGCTGCAGGAGGCTGCACAGCGTGGAAAGACGGTGCTGGCTGTTAATTCTCGAATTCAGAACAATCAGGTAAGGCTATGATAACCGCTTACGTCATATTGGTATTGGCTGTTGTCCTGTGGAAAGGCTATTTCGCTTGGAAACGGGGCATGAGGACCTATCGTCGCGACCTTCAGGAGCACGATTCGCTGAGGGAATACCTGTTGGGCAATGGAGCCTCGAAGCGTGAGTCGGTGCGCCCATTTGTCAACCATGCGGTGGCAAGGGCATTGAAACCACTCTGTTCGCAATGGCGGTTGCTGCTGATACTTGTCGTAATGGGACTGTTGGTGGTATTGCTCAAGTGAAATAAATCTTGACCAGAGGTAAGAAAGCACGATAAATCTCAAAAAAAATGGGTGGTGCTGTGGTGGATAACCGATTTTTTTGTAACTTTGCACACCGAAAACGTATAAACCGTCATTAACTTAAGGTAAAAGAATATATGGGTGGCTTTTTTGGCACAATCTCAAAACAAGACTGCGTAAACGATTTGTTTTACGGAACAGACTACAACTCTCATTTAGGAACAAAACGTGCAGGACTGGTGACGTTTGACAAGGAAAGCGGTTTCCATCGCTCTATACACTCGTTGGAACGTAACTATTTCCGTTCACGCTTTGAGGATGAACTAGACCAGTTCAAGGGACATCAGGGATTGGGAGTCATCAGCGATACAGACCCTCAGCCCATCATCGTCAATTCGCATCTGGGTCGTTACGCGGTAGTCACGGTGGCCAAGATTAACAATCTCCGCGAGATAGCCGACGATTTGCTGAAACAGCGTATGCACCTGAGCGAGATGTCAGCCAACAATATCAATCAAACGGAATTGGTGGCACTGCTGATCAATATGGGTGATACGTTTGTGGAGGGTATTAATAATGTGTACCAAAAAATACAGGGCTCGTGCTCGATGCTCATCCTGACGGAGGACGGCATTATTGCGGCACGCGACTTCCTGGGGCGCACCCCTATCGTGATAGGTGAGAAGCAGATACATCGCCTGTCGCCTATCGGGACGGACGAGTTCCTGCAGGCTTATGCGGTATCCAGCGAGACTACCAGCTTCCCCAACCTTGATTATAAAATCGTACGTGACTTGGGACCAGGCGAGATTGTCAGACTGCGTGCTGATGGTATTGAAGTGATGCAGAAACCTTTCTCCCGCTGTCAGATTTGTTCTTTCCTGTGGGTCTATTACGGCTTCCCTGCCAGTGACTATGAGGGCATTAATACAGAATATGTACGCGAGAAGAACGGTAGGCTGATGGGCGAGAAAGATACTGAAATCCAGCCCGACCTGGTATGTGGCATTCCTGATTCTGGCGTGGGTATGGCATTGGGCTATTCGCACGGAAAACAGGTGCCCTACAAGCGTGCTGTGCTGAAATATACTCCCACGTGGCCCCGTTCGTTTACCCCTGGTAATCAGAACCGTAGAGACTTGGTGGCTAAGATGAAGCTGATTCCTAACCCCGCTGTTTTAAAAGACCAGCGTATCGTGTTCTGTGACGACTCTATTGTTCGCGGCACACAATTGCGCGACAATGTGCGCACCTTCTTCGACAATGGTGCCAAGGAGGTTCATGTACGTATTTCTTGTCCTCCGTTGGTCTATGGCTGTCCGTTTATTGGCTTCACGTCGTCTAAGAGTGATATGGAGCTGATTACGCGTCGTATTATCAAGGACTTTGAGGGTGACGACAAGAAGAAACTCGACCTGTATTCAAAGACGGGGACACCGGAATATCAGCGTATGGTGAACGAAATAGCCCGTCGGTTGGGATTGTCCAGTGTGAAATTTGCCACTATCGAAGACCTGATAGACTCTATCGGATTGCCCAAAGAGCGTGTCTGCACCCACTGTTTTGACGGTACATCTTACTGTCATGAGCGTCATGGAGAGGAATGGTTTACTTAAGTGAAAAGGGAAAAGGGAAGGCTTAAAAAATTAAAAAATATGGGCACGAATTCACCGTAATTCGTGCTTTTTTCGTACCTTTGCAGTCTAATTTTGATATAGAAGCGTGAAGATAAAGCAAGTGCTGTGCGCCCTTGAACAATTCGCGCCTCTGCCCTTACAGGAAAGCTGGGATAATGCTGGCCTGCAAGTAGGACTGACAGAGGCGGAGGTTTCAGGGGCATTATTGTGTCTAGACGTCAACGAACAGATTGTTGACGAGGCGATAGAAAAGGGGTGTAACCTCATTGTGAGCCACCATCCTTTGTTGTTCCGTGGTCTGAAGCAGGTCAGTGGAACCAATTATGTGCAGCGATGTGTCATGAAGGCTATTAAGAACGACATCGTCATTGTCTCTATGCACACCAATATGGACAATGCAAAATATGGTGTCAACTGGAAAATAGCAGAGAAGATGGGACTCACGGAGGTGGATTTTTTTGCTCAGAAAAGCGTGGAAGGAATCGAAGCTGGCAGTGGTGTAGTAGGGCAGTTGCCTTCACCGATGCCTGCTATGGATTTCATCCAATTGCTCAAGGAGCGCTTTAAGGTTGAGTGCGTCCAGTGCAATGAATTGCTGGCTCGTCCCATCCGTAAAGTGGCAATTTGCGGTGGAGCAGGCGATTTCCTGTTGGACGAAGCTTTGGGCAAGGGTGCAGATGCCTTTGTAACGGGAGAAATGCACTACCACCAGTATTTCGACTATGAGCAGAAGATTCAGATTTGTGTGATCGGTCACTACCAGAGCGAGCAATACACGGTGGAGGTGTTCCGTGACATCATCCGGAAAGAATGCCCTGGCGTACAGACCATGATAGCAGAGACAAATACAAATCCAATATTATATATCTAATTATGGCAAAGAAAGACCCTATGGAAATGCCGGTTGAAGAGCGTCTGAAGACTCTTTATCAACTGCAGACCACGCTCTCAGGAATTGATGAGAAGCGTGCATTGAGAGGCGAGCTGCCTCTGGAAGTACAGGACCTTGAAGACGAAATTGAGGGACTGACAACTCGTATGGACAAAATCCAGGCAGAAATCAACGATTATGAGCGTGCCGTAAGCCAAAAGAAAGGTGAGATTGAGACTGCTAAAGCCAGTGTGGAGCGTTACAAAGCCCAACTGAATGACGTAAAGAACAACCGTGAATATGATACACTCTCCAAAGAGATTGAATATCAGACACTGGAAATTGAGCTTTGCAACAAGAAAATCAAGGAAGCTGCCTTTAAGATTGAGGATAAGAAAGCTGAACTGGTCCAGAATCAGGAAATCATGCAGGATCGTCGTCAGGCTCTTGAACTGAAGAAGAGCGAGCTGGATGAGATTATGGAGGAAACCCGTGCAGAAGAGGATAAGCTGAAGCAGAAGGTGAAAGAGTTGGAGCTGAAGATAGAACCGCGCTTGCTCACTTCTTTCAAGCGTATCCGCAAGAATGCTCGTAACGGTCTAGGTATCGTTTATGTGCAGCGTGATGCCTGTGGTGGTTGCTTCAATAAAATTCCACCCCAGCGTCAGTTGGATATCAAGATGCACAAAAAGATTATTGTCTGTGAGTACTGCGGACGTATTCTGATTGATCCGGAACTGGCTGGTGTTAAGCTTGAAAAGCCTGTTGTGGAGGAGAAGAAAACACGTAAGCGTGCTATCCGCAAGACCGTAAAGAAAGAGGAAACTGACGTTCCTGAGCAGACAGAAGATTAAAGCTGGGAATAGTCGGGAATATCTTCCAGGAACTCATAACGCTGGTTGGCATAGTCCATTCTGCAGCAATAATGCTGAAGACCATTGCTAACTACGAGATAGTCCACATGAAGCAGTAGGTTGTAAACAGTTATTTGGTTGAACACCTGCTGCTTTATTTTGATGTTGGGTGACTTGTATTCTATTATCATCCGTGGATTGGTGTTCTGATGGTATAGAATGGAGTCACAACGCAATTTCTTCTCGCCTATGCGTAATTCTATCTCATTGCCTAATAATCCCTTGGGATAACCTTTATAATCTACTAGCCAATGCGTGAAATGCTGTCGAACCCACTCCTCTGGAGTCAGTGCAACAAAACGCCTGCGCAGGAAGTCGAAAATCTCTGGTTTTTCCTGTGTGCCACGTAGTTTTACGTCGTATGATGGCAGATTCAATTCAAACATCTTAGGTGCAAAAATACGAAGAAGCAAGTAAAAAGCCAAGATTTTCTTGAGATTTTTCACAGGAAATTAGTAATTTTGCAGCATGGCTCAAGCAGCAGTAACATACGACAGCATCATGCACGACCTTAAGGCGCGCCAATTTTGCCCTATCTATTACCTGATGGGGGAAGAATCCTATTATATTGATAAGATTAGTGGCTGGATAGCGGAAAACGTGCTGAAACCTGAAGAAAGGGATTTCAATCAGACCGTTCTTTTTGGGTCTGATGTGAATGCTTCACAAATTGTTGATGCAGCGAAACGGTATCCTATGATGTCTGAACATCAGGTGATTATCGTCAAAGAAGCCCAATTAGTGAAGAATACAGAGCCTATTGAGAAGTATTTGAAGGCTCCTATGTCCTCTACTATCTTGGTAATGTGCCATAAAAATGGTACGATTGACGGTAGAAAACGGGAGTATATTAAGGTTATTCAGCAAGCAGGGGTGCTTTTTGAGAGTAAAAAACTGCGTGAACGTGACCTGCCTTCCTTTATAGAAAGCTATTTAAAGGCCCGTGGAGCCAGTATTGACCCTAAATCCACACAAATTATAGCAGACTCCATTGGAGCTGATCTGAGCCGTTTAACAGGCGAATTAGATAAAGTTCTGCTGAGTTTGCCAGAGGAAAATAAAAAGGTAACTCCTCAGGTCGTAGAAGACCAGATAGGGGTGAGCAAGGATTTTAATAGCTTTGAGCTTCGCGATGCCATTGTGAACCGAAATATCTTCAAAGCTCATCAAATCATTAAGTATTTTGATGAAAATCCCAAAGCAGGAAGTATCTATTCCTTCCTTCCGATGCTCTTTAATTTTTTCCAGAATCTGCTGCTTGCGCATTATTGTCCTCAAAAGAACAGTCAGGAGGCCCTAGCCCAGTGGTTGGATATGAAATCTCCCTGGGGAGTGCGTGACTATATGACAGGTATGAAAAATTACAGTGGAATGAAAGTGTTCCAGATAATTTCCAAAATAAGAGAAATTGATGCCAAAAGTAAAGGACTAGACAACCCTAATACCCCTCCAGGGGAACTGATGAAGGAGTTAATTTCTTTTACATTTCACTAAAATAGAGGCATTTCTGATGCCTCTTTTTTCTAGAATCAAAATTTTACCGTACAAGAAATTTTGGGCTCAAACCCCGATGGTAAAAGGGATTCACCCTGATTATTCCCCTTCATATTTTGCGTATTTTTCTTTTTCCCTCCAACGGCCCAGAATTTGCCCAAAATCTCAAAAATCAATGGTTACGAAACGTCAAAATATAGATTTAATAAATTTTGTATTTTGAAATTACGAATTTAGAAAACTGAAACTAAAGAAAACCAAACCAACTTGGTAGGATATTAAGTGTATATTTACATTCGTAAAGACAAATTTTGGAAAACAAATACGTAAATACAAATCAAAACTAACACCTTAATATTTGCATATTCATAGATATTTAAAACGTAAACATCGTAATACAGTGCTAAAAATCAGTAAGATATGCGTTTTTATGAAAACAATTCATAAGAAATATACTTCCTTTATCTTTCTGAAAATGCATATTGCTAGCTAAGCACCAAATATGTAGTGCATACGATATTAACCCCCAATTAGTTATGTGTTTTATACTAAGAAATACTTTGTAATGGTTTGTGCTTGTAAATTCGGTTTTGTAACACCAAACCTAAAATTCAGATTTTTTAAATTTAGAATTTAGAATATTGAAACACAAATCAACATTTACAAATTAAAATTTTCTTCAGATTTCTTGCAGGATTCAAATAAATGCTTTACCTTTGTAAAATCAATCAAAAATGGCATTTTTTTTGCCCTATTTCGACGACAATGGATACAAAAGACCGTATTAAACTCATCATGGAAGATCAGCATATGACTCAGCAGGTGTTCGCTGACTTCTTACAACAAGCTCCTGCAACGCTGAGTAGTATATTCAATGGTAGAACACGTCCCACCTTGAATATCGTTGATTCGATAAAAAAGAAAATTCCTGACATATCTATAGAGTGGTTACTCTATGGTACAGGTGAGATGTATATATCCCACCCTATGACATCGTCAGAAGAGAATATGGAGACCTCTGGCGGTGTTCAGGATCTGATGTTAAATTTCGATTCTCCTGCTTCTGGTTCGTCAAATGGACATCAAATTGCATCTTCTGGTGTTAATTATCAGCAGGGTGTAAGAAATACACACCCGGAATTAACACGTGAAGAACTTAAAATTATCGAGAAAGAACCACGTCGTGTGACAGAGATTCGAGTCTATTATGACGATCAGACTTATGAGACTTTTGTGCCTGCTAAGAAGTGATTATTGACTTTCTGCATGGAAACTATTATGCGTTCCTATAACTAATAATAGCGTGCGGTGAAAAGCTTTGGATGTTTCCTAAAAGGCATAGGAATCCCTACCATCGAAGAAATGCTCCGATGCCAAATGCCTGACTAGGCATTTTGTGTAAGATTCATCTAGGGTGCCTGCTCGCGTATGCTGGCACGTAAGGTGTTGACTTTTAGGTAGGTATGATAATACAGGAAGAGGCGTTTCTCGTTTTGAAACCCCTTGCGTGTTGATTTGAATTCGCATATCAAACCTTTTTCCCACCATCGGTCCTTCCGATAGCAGGCTGAGGTTGTTTTGTATGCAAAGCATCATAAAGATGATGCTGAATATAGTGAGAAAAATTAATTTATCCATCGATTTTGCAAATATAGTTATTATTATTGTAATCTCCAAGTTTTCAACAGATTATTTTTCATTTGCCTTCCACAATTTTCAAGAAATGCGGCAAACATTTGCAGAAGAGCCGGAAAGTTTATACCTTTGCAGCGCTGTAAACGATTGATTATGAAGAAATACATTCTTGACTTGATAGTTCGCTCTGTTGAACAACTCAGTCCCAAGCATGTCCTGTTGCGTTTGACACATGAACAAACGCTTCCTCCAATGCAACCAGGACAATTTGTTGAAGTGCGTGTTGATGGTTCTCCCACTACCTTTCTGCGTCGTCCTATCTCTATTAATTATGTTGATACGCAGCACAATGAATTATGGCTGATGATTGCTATGATTGGTGACGGTACTCGTCAGTTAGGACGATTGAGGGTTGGTGACACGCTAAATTGTGTACTTCCGTTGGGCAATACGTTTACAATGCCTGAAAACCGGGACGAGAAAGTGCTGCTTGTTGGTGGAGGAGTTGGTATGGCCCCCATGCTTTATCTGGGTTCTGTATTGCATGCCCAGGGTATTCAGCCCACATTCCTGTTGGGTGGACGTTCTGCTCAGGATCTATTGGAATTTGATATATTTAATAAGTACGGGCGTGTGTGCGTGACAACAGAAGATGGTTCTATGGGTGAGAAGGGCTTTGTGATCAATCATTCTGTACTCAACGAGCATTTTGATCGTATCTGTACTTGCGGACCCACACCCATGATGAAGGCTGTGGCCAGATATGCCCATGAGAATGATATTGAATGTGAAGTTTCTCTGGAGAATTTGATGGCTTGTGGATTGGGAGCCTGTCTCTGTTGTGTGGAGAAAGTGAAGGCGGAAAACCAAGATGTCCTTGAATCAAGCCACTCCCCCCTCAGCACAAATGTATGTGTTTGTAAAGAAGGCCCGGTATTTAACGTAAAACGATTGTTATGGCAGATTTAAGAGTTCATTTGGGCAATTTGTCCTTGAAAAATCCGGTTATGACGGCTTCTGGAACTTTTGGCTATGGCCTGGAGTTCGCTGATTTCATCCCCCTAGACGGACTGGGTGGTATCATTGTCAAGGGAACCACGTTGAAACCTCGCGAGGGCAATGACTATCCCCGTATGGCAGAGACTCCGCAGGGCATGCTCAACTGTGTTGGTTTGCAGAATAAGGGGGTTGACTATTTCTGTGAACATATCTATCCTCAGATCAAGGATATTGATACGAATATGATTGTCAACGTCAGTGGTTCTTCCCCTGACGACTATGCAGAGTGTGCAGCGCGTATTGATGCGTTGGAAAAGATTCCTGCCATAGAACTGAATATATCCTGTCCCAATGTCAAGGACGGAGGTATGGCCTTTGGCGTTACCTGTGCAGGTGCCGAGAGTGTTGTAAAGGCTGTTCGTGAGCGTTATCATAAGACGTTGATAGTTAAACTGTCACCTAATGTAACTAATATAGCGGATATTGCCCGTTCGTGTGAAGCTCAAGGGGCAGACAGTGTGTCGCTCATCAATACTCTGATGGGTATGGCTATCGATATTGAGAAACGTAAGCCATTGTTGAGCATCAATACCGGTGGACTCAGTGGCCCTTGTGTCAAACCGGTGGCATTGCGTATGGTTTGGCAGGTTGCCAAGGCGGTAAAAATTCCTGTTGTGGGTCTAGGAGGCATTTCCTGTCCAGAAGATGCTATTGAATTTTTGATGGCAGGAGCCACTGCTATAGAGATTGGTACTGCCAATTTCTTGGATCCGGCTATTACTATTAAGGTTCGTGATGGAATCTCTGACTGGCTTGACAATCATGGCTGTCAGGATGTCCATGAGATTATTGGGTGTTTGTAAAATTTGAGAGCGGCCAACTAGCCGCTCTCAACCAACACAAAAACTAAACTAGACTTAACTAAAGCATATTAGGATTTTCCCAAACCCTTAATAGCACTTGCAAAGATAGTATAAATCTTTTAAACAAACAAGTATTTTTTTGTTTTTTTTGTAATTAAATGCATTTTTCCTACATTTTTACTGCTTTATTTAACAAATAAGCATCCAAAATCGTCATTGCTGCCATAGATTCGACAATAGGTATAGCACGTGGCAACACACAAGGATCGTGCCTGCCTTTAGCTGTCAGCACAGTCTCTTTTCCATTCTTATCCACGGTCTTTTGCGCCCGCAGTAGGGTGGCGACGGGTTTGAAGGCTATCCGGCAGTAAATGTCTTGTCCATTGGAAATACCACCCTGTATGCCTCCGCTATGGTTCGTCAGTGTGGTAATACTCCCGTTTTCGTTTACAAAGATATCATTCTGCTCCGAGCCGCGAGTGGTTATACTCTCAAATCCCTCACCATATTCAAACCCTTTGACTGCATTAATGCTCAGCATGGCAGCGCCTAGCATGGCATGTAATTTCCCAAACTCAGGCTCACCCAATCCCGCTGGACAACCTTTAATGACACAAGTGATGACTCCTCCAATGGTATCGCCCTCAGCTTTTACCTCCTCAATCAGCTTAATCATTTCTTCGGCTTTCTTGCTGTCGGGACAACGGACAATGTTCGTTTCTGTTTTCGATAGGTCGAAAATCCTGTAATCGTGGTCCAGGGCTATATGTCCAACCTGTGAAGTGTAAGCAGTAATGCTTACTCCAATCTCTTTTAAAACCAGTTTGGCTAATGCTCCGGCTACGCAGCGGCTGATAGTGATGCGCGCAGATGAGCGCCCTCCACCACGATGGTCGCGCGTACCATATTTATATGCGTATGAGTAATCAGCATGAGAAGGACGGTAAAGATCCTGCATATTGTCGTAGTCGTTCGAATGCTGATTGGTGTTGCGCACCAAAAAGCCAATAGGGCATCCTGTCGATTTCCCCTCATATACACCACTCAGCAGTTCCACTTGGTCGGCTTCTTTGCGGCCTGTCGTAATATGGCTTTGTCCTGGTTTTCGCCTGTCTAATTCTTTTTGGATGAACTCAATATCTATTGGAATACCGGCAGGCATGCCGTCTATGACACCTCCAATGGCGTCACCGTGGCTCTCACCAAATGTTGTAAGCCTGAATATGTTGCCAAACGTGTTCATCATCAGTTTCCACAATTGCAGTCTCCACCACAGTCGTGACAGTTTCCGCCACATCCGCCGCAACCGCCCGTCATGTGCTTAATCAGGTGTTGAATCTCCTCGGCAGTTGCATCGCGGTTTTCCAGTACCTTACCCTCAAAATGCAAGGTTTCTCCAGCTAGAGGGTGGTTCAGATCCACCTTTACTTTATTTTCTCCCACCTCCAGTACACGACCATAGAAATGGTTTCCTTCCTCGTTCTGCAGGGGGATAATTGCGTCAACATAGATGTGTTCATGGTCAAAACGTCCGTCTATGCAAAACATCTCACGATCAAGGTCTAGCACCCGTTCGTCTATGTAGTCACCATAAGCCTCCTCTTTCTCTAATGAGAAACTGAAATTTTGTCCCTGCTCTACATTAGCAAGATTCTTCTCGAAAGCGTCCAGTGCAATGCCGAAACCTGTTATCATTTGGAAAGGCTTTCCCTCCTGGGTTTCCTCCATTAGTTCTTTTCCTTCTTCACCATCAACATATAGACGGTAAGAAATAGAGATGAATTTGTTCTTATTCTCCATTTGTTTCTTGTTCAGTTTAATTTTTCGACTGCAAAATTACGAATTAGTGATTGAATAACCAAATAATTAAATAATTAATTCAAATTGACCTTTATCAATGAAATCCCACATTCTTTGATAGACGTCAAGAATTAGGGCTGTGTGCGCAAACAATTTGCAAAAATGTTTGGTTCGTGTTTTATTTTGCCGTAACTTTGCATCGTCAATCAGATAAAAAGGTTGATGTAAGGATAACAAAAAGTATTAATTAAAAAGATTAAGAAAGGGTAACAAAAATGAAAAGAATGATTCTTACAATTGTAGCAATGCTTAGCATGACTATGACATTTGCTGAGAATGAGAACATGAATGCTTTGAACACTACCGAGGCTTATGATATGACGGTTAACATGAAGAAGCTCAGTCAGGCTCTCGGTCTGTCAAAGGACCAGGTTGAAGGTGTGGAGGAAGTTCACAAGACCTTTAGTGCAGAAATGGTTTTTGCGGCACAGTATGGTAAGGAAGAGCGTGCCAAGATGATGGAGAAAGCCATCAACAAGGATCTTGCTTACATGAATTATATGCTGAACAAGGATCAGTACCGTAAGTATGTGATGCTACTCAACGTAACACTGAGTAACCGTGGTTTGAAATAATAAGACAAAATTTAACAGACAAATGAAAGTCATCGTCCTTTTGGATGGTGGCTTTTTTTTGATGCTTTTATTCGTTTTTCATATATTTTCGTGTAAACATGGTGCTAATAATAAAAAAAAGTTGTATCTTTGCAGTCGAATAACCTTATAGGTTACTGCATCTATTTAGAATTTAATGGAAAAAACAGATACTGCACCCACTTGGGTGGTCATTCGTACTTTCAACCGGAAGGAGATGGAGGTTAGTTCATTTTTGACTAAGAATCATCTCCATCATTTCATTCCGATGTTCTATGCAGAAAAATTTAAGAAAGGCGAAGAAAAGCCACATAAGGTGTTGGTCCCGGTAGTTCGTAATTATATATTTTTAGAGAAAAACCTTGGGGATAAAGAGCTTCGTACCAAGTTGTCAGAATGTGATTCTCCATTAATTCTCATGACAGATAAAAGTTCAGGAAATCTTTCAGAGATTTCTGATCGTGAGATGATGGAATTCCGCTTGCTTTGCGATCCTGACTACTCCAAGACCCCTAAGGAATTTGTTGAAGCAGATGATAGCGAAGCTCTTCCTGGAAAAGATGTCATGGTGGTTCATGGACAGTTTGCTGGTATTCGGGGTAAACTATGTAAGAAGAACCAGAAATACTGGTTTGTGAAAACCGTAGGTGGAATCAGCGTTATGCTGCGCATCTCCCGCTGGTATTGCAAAGTACTGTAGCGAAATGACGGTATAAATCTTTAATTTTTCTGCAAAACATACGGCTATTCAAGAATTTTTTTACTATCTTTGTACCCGATATAGTATGCATTTTCAGGGAATCTACGGGATTTGTTCCCTCGTGTAGAGTGGTAATTTGTTGAACTATACCCTTTTAGGCGAATCTTGAACCAGTCCATTTGTTTTGTAAATGGGGGAGGGTAGAGTATGCTTATAGGTGAAGTTAAACAAATTTATCCCTCTCAATTTCTCTGGAATCTATAATGAACGCAATGCAATAGAAGTAAGTAGGAACAAATTCATCTGCTTTTGAAAAATGATGAAAAATTATAAGATTGTATCAGATTGCAAATTATTGAATCTGCCTAAGATAGGAGATGAGAGAGGTAATTTGTCAATCATTGAGCAATTGAAGCAGATTCCCTTCGAAATAAAACGGGTGCATTGGATATATGATGTGCCTGGTGGTTTGGATCGGGGAAGTCATGCTTATAAACAGACAGAGGAGTTTATCGTGGCTCTTTCTGGCAGTTTTGACGTAGAGATAGATGATGGAGAAAACAAACAGGTTTTTCCGCTGAACCGTTCCTATTACGGTCTATATGTCCCCAACGGCATGTGGCGCACCATGACCAATTTCTCTACCAACTCATTGGCATTAGTTCTCTCTTCAACGGATTATGATGAGCAGGATTATGTATCAGATTATGAAGAATATAAACTATGGAGAAAGGACGATAGCCGAATTCCAACTGCTTTTGATGCCAAGACTTCCATTAAGGTGAATGCTCCAAACAATAGCATTGTTGATTTTGGAGGAAGAAGTGTATTTGACTGTTCGCTATGCGAATTGAATAAGATGCATGATAAGGAGGGTAATTTGACATATATGTATGAGAACGTACATGTACCTTTTCCTATTAATCGTGTGTTTTATTCATACGATATTCCTGGTGGTGAAGATCGTGGAGCTCATGCCCATAAGAAATGCCATCAGTTCTTGATAGCAGCCAGTGGTAGCTTTGAGGTGGCATTGGATGATGGTACTAACAAACGTACTGTACTGCTGAACCGTCCATTCTGGGGACTGCATGTTCCTCCGGGCATTTGGGCTTCGGAACAAGGGTTCTCATCAGGAAGTATCTGTTTGGTATTGGCTTCTGAGGGTTATTCCGAGGATGACTATATACGAACTTATGATGACTATTTGAATTTTATTCAAAATAAATAGTGGTTAAGCTTTTAGATCTACAAGCCATCACCATGATGCACGGTGATGAAATCAAGGCTGCAGTCAATCGAGTCATAGAGTCAGGCTGGTTCTTGCAAGGCAAGAAAAACCAGCAATTTGAATCTGATTATGCTCATTATATTGGAACTTCACATTGTATAGCTGTAGCCAATGGCTTGGATGCCTTGAGACTGATTCTTCGAGGCTACAAGGAAATGGGGATTATGCAGAATGGCGATGAGATAATCGTTCCTGCGAACACGTATATAGCTACCATTCTTGCCATTACGGACAATCATCTTATACCTGTATTAGTAGAACCAACTTTTGATAATCTTGAGATAGATATTGACCAGATAGAGAAGCATATCACTCCCAAGACCAAAGGAGTGATGATTGTCCATCTTTATGGACGCATAGCCTATAACGACCGACTGAGAGAAATCTGCCAAAGACATCATCTGAAGCTGATGGAGGATTGTGCACAAAGTCACGGATGCGGCTTCATGGTTCATGGTTCAGGGTTCACGAGGACGGGAGCGCTGGGAGATGCTGCAGCTCATTCTTTTTATCCAGGCAAGAATCTTGGGGCATTGGGTGACGCAGGTGCAGTGACCACCAATGATGAGGAATTGGCTTCTGTCATCCGTGCACTCGCCAATTATGGCAGTCAGAAGAAATATGAGTTTAAATATGTTGGAATGAATAGTCGTATGGCAGAGACAGATGCTGCCGTACTGGATGTCAAACTTAAGTATTTGGATGAAGACAATAGAAAGCGCCAGCAGTTGGCAGCTTATTACTATGCGAATATCAAAAATCCGTTGATTACCTTGCCTAAACGGATTGATGATGAAAACAACGTGTATCACCAGTTCCCCATTTTCTGCGAAAAGCGTGACGAGCTGCAACAATATTTGGGTGAGAATGGTGTTCAGACACTGATTCATTACCCAATACCACCCCACAAGCAGGAGTGTTATAAGGCATGGAACCATCGTAGCTATCCTATTACAGAGCGAATTCATGCTCAGGAGCTATCCATACCAATGAATCAGGTAATAACCGTCCAAGAGGCAGAGACGATAGTACGGGTGCTCAATAAGTTTAGTTGAGAAATGTAATAAGCCAATAGGGTAAGTTAAACAATAATTTTAAGTATAATGAAGAACATCAAAAACCTCTTATTATTGCTGGTGACCGCCGTGTTTATCGGTTGCGGTACCACAAAAACAGTGCCTATTACGGGCAGACAGCAAAACTTGCTGGTGAGTGACGGTCAGGTGTTGAGCCTTTCAACTCAGCAGTATCAGGAATTCATGAAGACCGCCAAACTTTCCACCAATAGCCAGAACACAGCGATGGTCAAGAGGGTAGGTGAGCGTTTGGCTACTGCCGTGACCAACTATCTGAAAGCCAACGGAATGGCTGAGGATGTGCAATATTACAAGTGGCAGTTCAACCTGGTGCAGAACAATCAGGTGAATGCTTGGTGTATGCCTGGTGGCTTGATTTGTGTGTATGAGGGACTGCTACCCGTTACTCAGAACGAGGCTTCGCTGGCTATTGTGCTGGGTCATGAGATAGCTCATGCTGTAGCTCGTCATTCTGCTGAGCAGATGAGTACCCAGATGAAACAGCAATATGGTCTTCAAATCGGTTCAGCTGTAGCTGGTGCTGTGGGAGTTGGGGCTACCGCTCAGTCTATTGGTCAATGGGCTTTGTCGCAACAGTTTAATTTCAAGAACCTGAAATATTCGCGCAATCATGAGAGTGAGGCCGACCATCTTGGACTGATTTTTGCCGCTATGGCTGGCTATGACCCACAAGTCGCTGTCAGCTTCTGGCAGCGTATGGCTGCTAAGAGTGGTAACAGTCAGAAGTCTGATATCTACAGCGACCACCCCAGCGATGCTACGCGTATCAAACAGATTCAGGCTTGGATGCCTGAGGCCTTGACCTATTATAAAGGTGGTTCGGGTAAAGCCTTTAAAGTCGGCAAGACCAGCACCACTCCCCAAACCACCAAGACAATACACATCAAATCTAAATAGCTTTTTTTGAAAGGTCGAGTGGACAAAATATTGCTACAAACGCAAAATTTCTTTCAAATTGTTTGGTGAATTCGTGAAAAAGTTATACTTTTGCAGTCGATAAACAAAAAAACAAGACAATGAACATGTTTAACGCTTACTTTTACGGCTTTTATTTTTACTTTGCAGCAACCTGTGGAGCGGAAGGTCGTATGTAAGAAAAGAACAATTGAAAGATAAATATGAAATACAGTCCCGCTTCACAGAAAAGTGAAAGCGGGATTTTTATTAGAATTATGAAGAGAATAGCTATACAAGGACTGATAGGATCGTTCCACGATATTGCAGCACACCTTTATTTTGAAGGGGAGCAGATTCAGTTGATTTGTTGTGCAACCTTTGAAGAAGTATTTGCGCAGATTAAGCAGGATCCCACGGTGATAGGCATGACAGCCATCGAGAATACCATCGCAGGTTCCCTGTTGCATAACTACGAGCTTCTCCGCGAGTCGGGGACCACTATCGTAGGCGAGCACAAGCTGCACATCTCCCATTGTATCTGTTGTCTGCCCGACGATGATTGGGACACCATTACCGAGGTTCATTCTCATCCTGTCGCCCTCATGCAGTGTCGTCAGTTCCTGGCTCAGCATCCGCAGTTAAAAAATGTGGAGGCAGAAGATACGGCTGGTTCTGCCAAGATGATCAGTGAGGAACATCGTGAGCATTGGGCTGCCATTTGCAGTTCGGAAGCTGCAAAGCTTTATGGCATGAAGATATTGGAAGACCATATCGAGGACAATAAGCACAACTTCACGCGCTTCCTGGTGGTGTCCAATCCCAATAAGGCAGACCTGTTGCGTTCGCTGACGGAGACTAACAAGTCGAGCATTGTATTCTCGTTGCCTCACGAAGAAGGGTCGCTCAGCCATGTATTGGCTATCTTGTCGTTCTACAAGATTAACTTGACAAAGATTCAGTCACTTCCTATTATCGGGCGAGAATGGGAATACCTGTTCTATGTTGACTTGATGTATGACGATTTGACGCGATACCGTCAGTCCATAGATGCCATCATTCCTTTGACGAAGGACTTTAAGATTTTAGGAGAATATAAAGACGGTCGGCAGACGAATTAGATTAAATTTCAGAAAGATTAAAGATTAAATTTTAGAAAGATAATAAACGATGATACAACCAGCAGAAAGATTAAGCTTAGTACAAGAGTACTATTTCAGTAGGAAACTGAAAGAGGTGGCTCAGATGAATGCCGAAGGGAAGGATATTATCAGCCTGGCCATAGGCAGTCCCGATATGCCCCCTTCTCAGCAAACCATTAATAAGTTGTGTGAAGTAGCCCAACAGCCTAATGCCCATGGTTATCAGCCTACGATGGGAACACCCGAGCTCCGTGAGGCGATGGCAGGATTCTACAAGCGATGGTATGGTGTTGACTTGGATGCAAAGAGTGAAGTATTGCCCCTCATTGGTTCCAAAGAGGGCATCTTGCATGTTACGTTGGCTTTTGTCAATCCGGTCGATGAGGTGTTGGTGCCCAATCCAGGCTATCCTACCTATACCTCACTCTCCAAGATTTTGGGAGCCGAGATTGTGAACTACGACCTGCGTGAGGATAATGGTTGGCAACCTGATTTCGAAGAACTTGAGAAGAAGGACCTCTCACGTGTAAAGCTGATGTGGACCAACTATCCCAATATGCCTACTGGTGGCAGGGCTCAGCGTAAGACCTACGAACGTTTGGTGCAGTTTGCAAGAGACCACAGTATTGTCGTGGTCAACGATAACCCTTACAGCTTCATCCTCAGTGAGGAGCATCTGAGCATCCTTCAGGTGCCAGGAGCCAAGGACTGCTGCATAGAGTTCAACTCTATGTCCAAGAGTCATAATATGCCAGGTTGGCGTGTCGGCCTGTGTGCCTCTAATCCACAGTTCATCCAGTGGATTTTAAAGGTGCAGTCGAATATCGAGAGTGGAACCTTTCGTGGTATCCAACTGGCTGCTGCTGAGGCATATAAGAATGATGAGGCTTGGCATAGGGAATACAATATCAATACCTATCAGCGTCGTCGCCAAGGGGCAGAAAAGATTATGGATGTGTTAGGCTGTACCTACGACAAAAATCAGGTGGGCATGTTCCTTTGGGGAAAGATTCCTGCACAAATAAAGAATGTGGAAGATCTGACGGAACGGGTGTTGCACGAGGCCCGAGTCTTCATCACCCCCGGCTTCATCTTTGGAAGCAATGGCGAGCGTTATATCCGCATCTCGCTTTGCGCTAAGGAAGACAAAATCCAAGAGGCCCTGCTAAGGATAAAGAATGTTTATGCCTAAGGATTGGTTTTATTTTAAGGAACCAAGGAATCAAGGAAGGCTGGCGCCAAAATATTCCTAAATTCCCAGATTCCTTAGACAGAAAAAGAAAATATTACTCCGTAGAATTATAATTAAATGCTATATGGAATTAGAATTAGAGAAACTGAATCTTCCGAGTGACAACGAACGCCCCTTTGTCATTGCAGGTCCCTGCAGTGCAGAGACTGAGGAGCAAGTGATGAACACAGCCCGCCAATTGGCTATGAAAGGCTGCCATAATTTCCGTGCCGGTGTGTGGAAACCACGAACGAAACCTGGTGGCTTCGAGGGCAATGGCGAGAAAGCCCTGCCTTGGATGAAGCAGGTAAAGGAAGAAACCCACATGTTGATTTCTACCGAGGTGGCTACCCCAGAGCATGTTGAGCTAGCGTTGAAATATGATATGGATATTCTGTGGATTGGTGCTCGTACCACAGCTAATCCCTTTGCTATGCAGGCGTTGGCTGACGCCTTAAAGGGTGTGGATGTACCTGTCTTTGTAAAAAACCCCGTTAATCCTGATTTGGAACTGTGGATTGGTGCTATGGAGCGTTTGAACCAGGCTGGTGTGAAACGACTCGGAGCCATTCATCGCGGCTTTTCTAGTTTCGAGCAGAAGATATACCGAAATGCACCGATGTGGCAGATTCCCATAGAGCTGCATCGCCGTATTCCAGAACTGCCTATTATCTGTGACCCCTCGCATATTGGCGGACGTAGGGAGTTGATTGCTCCGTTGTGCCAGCAGGCGATGGACTTGGGGTTTGATGGCTTGATAGTTGAGAGTCATTGCGACCCAGACAAGGCTTGGAGTGATGCCAAACAGCAGGTGACTCCCGATGTCCTTGACTACATCCTGTCGCTGCTGATTATCCGTGACGAGCATGTTACTACCGAGGGTATTCAGCAGTTGCGTAAAGAGATTGACGAGCTCGACAACCAGCTCATGGAATTGTTGGCCAAGCGCATGAATGTATGTCGTCAGATTGGTGAGTACAAGAAGGAGCACAATATGACCGTGCTGCAGGCTTCCCGTTACAACGAGATTCTGGAGAAGCGTGGTGTGCAGGGAGCGCTCACGGGTATGGCCCCAGAGTTTGTTGCCAAGGTGTTCGAGAGTATCCACGAAGAGTCTGTTCGTCAGCAGATTGAAATCATTAATAAATAAATGAAAAATGAGGAATGAGAAATGAGAAATTTAAATGATAAATGACTAAATGATAAGTCTGACATGACATTTTTACATTTCTTCATTTCCATTTCTCATTCCTCATTTCTTTCATTTTTAAAATTTGAATGAAATGAAAATTTTAGTTCTTGGTGCAGGCAAGATGGGCTCATTTTTCATCGACCTGCTGAGCTTTGACCACGAGGTGGCTGTCTATGAGCGAGATGCCAAACGCATGCGCTTCACCTATAACTGTCAGCGCTTCACTACCTTTGAGGAAATCAAGGCGTTCAAGCCTGAGTTGCTGATTAACGCAGTCACCCTGAAATATACCATCCCCGTATTCGAACAGGTGATGCCCTATCTGCCTGAGGACTGTATCATCAGTGATATTGCCTCTGTCAAGACCGACTTGAAAGAATTCTATGAGAAGTCGGGTCGCAGATATGTGTCCACACACCCCATGTTCGGACCAACCTTTGCCAATCTGCAACAGCTCTCTGAGGAGAATGCTATCATTATCAGTGAAGGCGACTATATGGGGCGTATCTTCTTCAAGGACCTCTATCAGAAGTTAGGGCTCAACATCTACGAATATACCTTCGAGGAGCACGATAAGACGGTAGCGTACTCGCTGAGTATTCCTTTTGTCTCCACTTTTGTCTTTGCTGCTGTCATGAAGCATCAAGATGCTCCTGGAACAACCTTCAAGCGTCACATGCGTATTGCTAAGGGAGTGTTGAACGAGGACGATTATCTGTTACAGGAAATCCTGTTCAACCCCTATACCCATGACCAGGTGGCAAAGATCCGTACGGAATTGAAGGAGCTCTTGGAGATTATCGACAACAGGGATGCTGAGGGTATGAAGGGCTATCTGACGAAGATTCGAAATAATGTGAAGCGTGACATTGAAATCAAGAAGTGACTTCAATGTCGCGCTCATCATGGTCAACAATTGCGGCAACGCAGGAGTCTGACCATACATTTTCTGCCGTCTCAATCATGTCAATGATGGTATAGATGGGCAAAATGATGCCTAAAATAGCTATGGGAGCCCCAATGCCAGACATCAGAGATAGGGTGAGAAAATAGCATCCCATGGGTACTCCGGCATTCCCGACAGCAGAAATGACGGAAATGAAAATCCATGATAGGATAGTTACCGAAGTGATGGGCGTTCCTCCGTTTTGCATCACAAAGAGAGAGGTGACGAGAATAAAGGCAGCACAACCGTTCATGTTGATGGTCGTACAGATGGGTAGCACAAAGCGTGCTACCTTTTTTTGTATCCCCAAGCGTCTCTCTGCTGTTTCCATGGTGACAGGTAGGGTAGCAGCACTACTCTTCGTAAATAGTGCCATCAGTACTGCCGGCATCATTTTTTTCAGCACGTGAATGGGATTTAGTCCTCTGGCTAAGAGGAACAATGGTAATACCACAAAGAACTGGATTGCATTACCTCCTAACACTACGAGCACATATTTCCCTATAGAATCAGCTACGATACCTGTGGATAGTTGGGCTGACAGTTGGGCAGAAAAAGCTACAATACCCAAAGGAAGTGCCCAAATCAGTCCATGAATAAGTAAGAATAGAAGTTCTTGGAGTCCAAGCAGTCCTTTTACAACAACAGACTTGTTTTCCGATTCTGGTAAATGGGATAAACCGAATCCAATAGCAAAAGCCAAAAGTAATAGTGAGAGTACGTTTCCTTCAAGGAATGGTTTTACGACATTGTTGGGAATGATACTCACAATATGGTCGAAATAGGTTGTCTCAGGGGTGATGGCTGCAGTTTGCGTAATCTGAGCAGGCAGATTGCCTGGTGCAATCAGTACAAAGAGAATGGCCCCTACTGTTGCAGCAGAAAAGGTTGTCAGTAAAGTGTAGGTCATTGTACGTCCAAAAATCTTCCCCGAACCCTTTGTTCCGAAAGTCGCAAAGGTGGTTATGACGGCGAGCACGATGGTGGGAACAGCCAGCAATTGGAATAGTCTGGTATAGATGATTGCCAGAAATTCCATGAGCGCATTGAGCCAGTCCTGCCCGAGCACTCCTAATATGGCACCCACGATGAGTGCTCCAATCCAAATCAAAGTTCTTTTCATTGCTGCAAAATTACATAATATTTTAAAAAATCGGGTGCAAAGCCATTAAAACTTTGCAACCCGAACAAAGAATAATTAGAGCAAAATTATTTTTTGTGTGTCTGTCTCCAGGTGTGCGTGTAGTCAATAACGGCACGAAGCTTCTCCCAGTCGGTGTCTCCAGGTACTGTGCAGTCTGCACCCAGAATGAAGTTAGGAGCCGCGTTCTCCAACACTTTGTCAACCTCAGCCTTAGCCTCTTCGATACTTCCTTTGGCAATCACGCCCAGTCTCTCCAGACCACCGAAGATCGGCCGTCCGAAACGTTTCTGAGCCTCTTTGAGATTGAGGGTAGAGCCGTCAGCGAATTTCAGGGGTACATTGATGATGCTGGCGGGGTAGTCAGCAAATTCATACAAGGCTTCAGCGTCCTGGTAAGGAGTGCCATAGTCGCAGATGTGCAGAATGTTGATGATGCCAATCTCTGCAGCAACCTCAGATACATGCTTGTCCCATGGGCGAACATATTGTTTCCAGATTCTCTGAGACAGCAGTTTCCCGTCACCACCCTGGCTGGATACATAGAAGCCGTCAGCACCACGCTTACGAGCAGCACGTAGGTAGTTCTCGATGCTCAATGAGAGATTCTTGATGGCTTGTCCAAAGGCTTTTGGGTCTTCCTCAATAAGTTTTTTGAAGTTCTTACGCTGGTCACGACCTAATGTCTGCCCTGCCAAAGCCAACGGAGAGTAAACGGTAGGCAGGATGAAGGCTTCCTTGCCAAACTCGCGAGCCAAATCCTCGATAACGGCAATCTGAGGCTCAAAGAAACCTTCACCATATACAGGAACCTTTGCCCAGTCTTTTCCTGACTGGATGTCTATCTTGGGAACAGCAATCTCGTAGAACACTTTTACAAAGTCCATGTTGGTGGCACGATAGAAGTCCTTGTGGTCCTGTACGGCCTTACGTCCCAACTTGTGTTCGAAATGGAGGAAGAAGGCTGCAGGCACATAGTCGTTGGGACGACTCTGGTCCAGAACCTGTAAGATGCGCTCACGGCTGTTGACCTTGGAGATGGATGACTGGGCAGAAACTGCCTGACTTGCAAGAGTGGCCAATGCTACGACGGCCAATGTTGATTTTACTAACTGTTTCATAAAGCTTTTTATTTTTTTGTTAACTATAAAGATTCTCTATAAATGATTTATTCTTATTGGAAAGTGCTGTCATACGGACCGTCACCTGTTTCACCGCTGTATCCCCAGTTTTGTTCCAGTTTCGGGTTGAGGATGATTTGCTCCAACGGCAAGGGTAGCAGATAGTTACGCTTGGAAATGTTCTGTATCTTCAGCGGTTCTGAGGCAGGCGTGTTCTGCTTGACATAACTGACAAGGATGTGCCAACGGATGAGGTCGAACCATCGCTGTCCTTCAAGAATAAACTCTAGACGGCGTTCTTCACGCAATTTCTCACGAAATTCCTCTTGGGTAAGTCTGGAAAGTTCAAGAGGACTGCCGTCCGACGGAGCGTACTGAACATTATGATACGGACTCCAGTAGGCACGTCGGCGAATCTGGTTGATGGCATCATAGGCTGCAGGAGTAGGCCCGTTGAGTTCGTTCTCAGCCTCAGCCTTGATGAGTAGAATCTCTGCATAGCGAATGATGACAGTATTGGTAGATTGTCCAGCGGCATTGCCCGATGATGCAGGATTCGCAAAATTCAGCGAATCGATATACTTGCGGAAACGAGGTACCGAGAATACAAAGTCTGTGCCCGTGTTAGGGTTATAGATTCGCTTCGCCCATGATCCGTCGCGTCGCTGGTCCTTCCCATCGCTCTCCTCGTAGTATCGTGAACTGGTAGCCAGTAGAACAGGCTCGGCATCACTCCAGTTAGTAGCGAAGGTGCAATGTCCAGTCACATTGGCATTTACAGTACGATCATGTTCAATGGAGAAGATGTGTTCCGGACCGTTTTTCTTGTCAACAGACCAGTTGTCTATAAACTTGTCGAGCAAGTGGTATTTCCCTGAGTCAATCACTTTCTGGGCATAGTTAATGGACTTCTGGTAATAGTCCCTCTGGTTGGCCTTTCCCTTCTCGCTGCTGGTTTGTGCCCATACCAGATATACTTTCGACAGGAGTGCTGTGGCTGCCAGTGAGGACGCTTTGCTGTCCAAATAAGTATAGTTGGCAGGCAGACTCTCCGCTGCCGTGAAGTCGGCGACAATCTGTTCGTACACCTCATCAACGCTGTTACGTGGTGCCCCTTCTCCTTCACCATCATGCAGCACAATGGGCACACCACCAAAATAACGCACCAGGTTGAAGTACATCAGTGCCCTCAGGAAACGCGATTCGTTGATGTAGTTCTGCTTGGCAGCATCGTCCAGCCACGAAGCTTCGCTCACCTTGTCAATAACCACGTTGGCACGATTGATAGCCGTATAGTGTTCCTCCCAGGCATATCCCACAAACAGGTTGGTGGGTTGTATTGCAAAGTTGGAAATCTCACGGATGTGGGCAGAGTTTGTCTGAGCACCAGCTTTCACATAGTCAGTCTGAAGGTCGTTGATGTAGATGCTCTGGTTGTTGAACATTCCATAGAAGCCATCTACCGTAAACTCCTGATAGATACCGTTAATGGCAGTCTCTATATCTGACTTGCTCTGATAGAAGTTATCTCTGTCTATTGAGCTCAGCGACGTTTGTTCCAAATCAGCGCAACCGAAAAAGAGGATTGTGGTGAATGGTAAGAGGAAAGAGTATATCTTCGTTTTCATAATCTTCTGCATTTTTTTAGTTCAAAGGGTAATGTTAAATCCTACAAGTACGGTCTTGGCGGTGGGGTAGGTGCCGTTGTCTATACCTTGATAGAGGGCACTTGTCTCGTCTGTTCCACTTCTGTTTGCTTCAGGGTCATAACCATTATATTTGGTAATGGTAAAGAAGTTTTGGAGCGACACATACAGACGCAGACGGCTATCCTTGGTAATCTGGGGAATAGGCAGCGTATAGGCCAACTGGATGTTTCTTATCTTCAGGTACGAAGCATCTTCCACGAAGCGCGAGTCCGTATAGATGGAAGTGGCATTGCTGGCTTTCTGGATGGTGTTGCTGGGGTTGGTGGGTGTCCATCGGTCTGCCACTTCAGCCAGCGGGTTGTAGTAATAGCCGTTACCACGGTCCAAACGGCAAGCCAGCTCGTTGAAGAGTTTGTTTCCATAACTGCCATTTGCGCTCACGAAGAGTTCCCAGTTTTTATACGTCAGTTTGGTGTTGAATCCATAGGTGAACTTAGGCTGGATGTTTCCCAGTACGACACGGTCCTGTTCGTTCACCACATTGTCGCCATTGATATCCTCAAATTTCGGGTTTCCTGGTTCTACGGGCGAGATAGTCTGTGAAGGCAGACTGCTCAAATCCTCATCCGACTGGATGATACCCTTGAACTGGTAGCCATAGAAAGAACCGAGAGGCTCACCAATTTTGACAATAAGCGGATTGGTATATCCGTGAGACGGGATGAAGTATTCGGCATTACCCAGACTGGTCACCTCGTTCTTGTTATGGGCTATATTGGCATTTACATTCCACTTGAGATCCTTTTTGTCAACGAGTACACCGCCGACTTCAAATTCTACACCTTTATTGGTAACACTTCCCACGTTGCGGAGAACGGTAGAGAAACCAGTTACTTGTTCTACGGGCACGTCAAGCAGCAGGTCGCTGGTTTTCTTATAATAGACGTCAAGAGTTGCCGTCAGCCTGTTCTTAAAGAATCCTGTGCTCAGTCCGACATTGTAGGAAGCAGTAGTCTCCCATTTCAGGTCAGGATTCGACTTGTTCGAAATAATATAGCTGGTAGCTCTCATTCCATCAACAACAACGGTACGTGGTACAACATTTGCAGCAAATTGATAGTCGCCAATCTCCTGGTTACCTACCACACCCACCGAGGCACGCAGTTGGATGAAGTCAACCTTCTTGCTGAGATGGAGCCACTTCTCACGGTCAATATTCCAGGAGAACCCCAACGAGGGAAACCATCCCCACTTGTGGTTCTTGGCAAAACGGCTACTACCGTCAGCACGGAGTGTAAGGCTAGCATTGTAGCGAGAGTCGTAGCTGTAGTTGACACGACCAATCACCGATTGCAGCGTAGAGATGTAATGTGCGCTGGATGAAGGCTGTGTGGTGGCAGCAGCACCAATGTTGTCATAGCCGGTGGCATCGTTGCTGAAACCGTAGGCTGTGGTGGCAAATCTGCTGCGGTCAGTATATTGGGCGGTATATCCAGCCAATACGGTGAGGGAGTGAACGCGCTTGAACACGTTGCTGTAAGTTGCCGTGAACTCAGTTTGCCAGACATGTGTCTTCGTCTGACCGATGGATGAATATCCGTTATAAGGCAGTCCGTCGGAAGTATATGACGGTGCGTAGTAGTTCTGACGGGTGTTTGAGATATCGGCACCCAGGCTTGCCTTCAGTTTCAGCTGTGGAATGACGGTCCATTCTGCAAACCCTGTTCCGATTATTCGTGTGTTCTCCGTTTCCGTCTGGTAGTTCAGCAAGTCGCTAATGGGGTTGCCCACCTTTCCATTATAGATGTCCACACTTGTGGGAGTAGGGTCGTAATTGAACGAACCATCCTCGTTATAGATAGGTGTGTAGGGCGTATGGGAAATAGCCCCATACCATGAGTTGGCTGCAAACATAGAACTCTTGTCCGACTGGCCCTTCATCTGGTTGTATGCACCGTTGGCATTCAGTCCTATCAGCAGGTTCTTGAAGACATTCCGCTCGTAGTTGATGCGGGCAGCATAGCGCTTCAGTCCCGTGTTCAGCAGAATACCCTCTTGGTTCTTGTAACTGCCGCTAATGCTATAGCGTGATATCTCGTCACCGCCGACAACCGAAAGTTGGTGTTCTTGTGAGAAACCTGTCTGCAGGGCTGCATCTTGCCAATCGTAGCTGGCCGTTGGCTCGTCAAGCCGGTAGCCCACCTCTCCGTTTTCGTAGAGCTCATTCCACAGATCAGCCCATTGCCATGCGTTCAGGTAGTCGAGTTTCTTGCTGATGCTGCTCCATCCGAAGGAAGCACTATAGCTGATGTTGTTACGTCCGTGTGAGCCCTTCTTGGTCGTGATGATGATGACACCATTGGCACCACGCGTACCGTATATGGCTGTGGCTGCGACGTCCTTCAGGACCTCAATGCTCTCAATGTCCGACGGGTTCAGAAACGAGAGAGGGTCAAGGGCAGCATCACTACCACGGGCTCCCGTTTTGTTAGAGGCAACGTCGTTATAGACTATGAAGCCGTCGATAACATATAAAGGCTCGTTGCCTCCTGTGATGGAGTTTCCACCACGGATACGGATAATGCTGGCAGCACCTGGCTGACCAGATGTGGTAGTCACGTTAAGACCGGCAACGGCTCCCTGCAAGGCACTCTCCACCGAGGGACTGTTTTGCTTCAACAACTCTTGGTTAACGGTTGATATGCTACTGGTGAGCTCCAGGCGCTTCTGGGCACCGTAGCCGATAATCACCACTTCGTTCAATCGGTCGGAAGCGTCGATGAGCTGAATGTCAACAGGCTCAGAGGCATCGTAAACATCAACTTCCTGTGAACGGTAGCCTATGAACTGAACGCTCAGGGTCAATGGCAGTTCAACGTTAGTGACGAGTTTGAAATTTCCGTCAATATCTGTTACGGCACCCAGTTCCTTGCTCGACTTGGGTACCAGCGAGGCTCCTATCAATGGTTCTCCTGTACGGGCATCTGTGATACGACCCGTCAACGTGGTCTGTGCAAAGGCAGAAACAGTTGCTGCCAGTACAATGATGGATGATAACAATCTTTTTTTCATAAACACAAGTTTTCTCTAAAGGAACGGGCTCTGAAGGCCCGTTCCTTTACCAATTAAAACAAACTACTAAATTATATAAAATGGATGGCTAAAGTTTATTTCTGTGCCAAGAACTTCTGATCTACGCGGTGCTGCTGTGCCACCAGTTCCTTCTGTGGCAAAGAGAGCAGACCATACTGGTGGAGGTCTTGTACTCCAATGGTCAGTATCCAGCGTACGAAGTCGTTGACAGCCGTGTTTGTATGGTTGTATTCAAAGGCTATGTTACCAATGGGTATTTCCGCATATTGCTCCTGCTCCAGCAAATCGATGATGTTGTCCAGACGTCCGTTTTCAAAGGTCTGGCGTCCTTGTTTGTCAAGCTCCAGGGGCAACAGGGCCAGGGTGGGGCGTAACTCGCGACTGTTGAGATCGTAGATGTTAGACAGGTAGTTTACGGTGATACCCAGGGGGTCTCGGTTAATGGCTGTTGTAAGGAAAGAATCGTCTCCTGATATCTTTTTTCCCTTGTAATTAGCACTTTCCTGCTTCAGGTGTGAAGCGTAAAGACGTGAGGCGGACAATGTGCTGTTACCTGTATAGACGTGAACTTGCTGGTCTGCCTTCGAGTCCTTGGTGTCGTCATCCCATTCGTCTTTTACGAAGAAGAGCGAACGCAGTTTCTTGCTGTTCAGTCGGTGTGAAGCCGTAAGGTGAGCTGCCTCAGAATCCTTTGTGGTAACAGGAAGCACGGCATAGCGTGCGAAACTGATTCCGTCAGCGTCTGTAGTTAGTGTGAGGGTGTTGTTATCCTGCGATTTCCCGGTAGTAAATTGGAAATCAATGTTATGGTTGGCCTTTTTGTAGTCGTTGGCCCATTTCTCCACGAGAGGGCGTGCGAAATTAGGAATTCTCAACGAAATCTTTTCTGTCTGTGCACTGGCTGTCAGGCTAAGCTGCAGCCCTACGAACAAAGCTATTTGGAATACTGATTTTTTCATATTGTTGTTGATGATATATATTAATAATGTGTTGGTTTACTCTCTCCTTTTCATTACGTGTCATGTGCATGCTACAACAGCAACACATTCGATAATCCATCATTGTTTTCATAACTCTTTCCTTTTTTAATTGATTAATTTACTATTTCTTTTGTTGTGTAATTGATTCACGATGCAAAGGTACGGCGTTTTTCCCTACCGTGAAATAACCCAATTGTGGCATTCCGCATACCACGAGTGTGGTATTTCGCCCTTTTGGGGCTTCCAACCAGCTATTTCAGCGCCTCTGACAACTGTTGCAGCGCCTGTTGGAGTACCGCTTTGGGTGTTCCTACGTTCATCCGCATAAACCCTTCGCCTCCAGGCCCGAACATTACTCCGTCGTTCAGGGCAAGACGGGCTTTGTTCACGAAAAGGTCTATCAACTGGTCGTGGTTCAGTCCCAATGCCCTGCAGTCGAGCCATACAAGGAAGGAAGCCTGAGGACGCAGAGGTTTTATTTGGGGCATCTGAGCATGGAAAAAATCCTCCACGAAGCGGATGTTCTCTTCCACATAACGGAGCATCTGCCGGCGCCATTCCTCCCCCTGACTGTAAGCCGCAATCGTGGCGATGGGTGCAAAGAGTGTCGGCTCGTTCAGCTCGTTGGCTTCCAGCCATGTGTAAAAACGGCGTCGCAGGGTGGGGTTGGGCACGATGGCATACGAACTCACAATGCCTGCTATGTTAAAGGTCTTGGAGGGAGCACCAAAGGTAATGCTTATTTGTGCGGCTTCCTCGCTGACGGTGGCAAAGGGCACATGCTGATGACCGAACAGGGCCATGTCGCTATGAATTTCGTCGCTGACAACGATGATGTCGTGTTCGTAACAGAAATGTGCCAGCCGTCTCAGCGTTTCAGCATCCCAGCAGATGCCTGCCGGATTGTGCGGATTGCTGAGGATGAGCAGACGGCATTTCTCATCCACTACACTTGCCAGTTGCTCGAAGTCCATGGCATAGCTTCCGTCAGGCAACTCCTTGAGAGGGTTCATCACAACTTGTCTTCCGTTAGCTTCGGGTGTCAGTCGGAAGGGATGATAAACAGGCGGTTGTATGATCACCTTCTCGTCCTCCTTGAGGAATACGTTGATGGCCATTCCTATTCCTTTTACGATACCCGGTATGAAAGTAAGCCATTGGCGACGTACCAGCCAGTTATGGTGTTCTTGAATCCATTGGATGATGGTTATCCACAGCTCGTCGGGCACCACCGTATAGCCGTAAAGTGAATGTTGCAAACGCTGCTGGAGGGCTTCGGTGATAAACGGTGGTGTCTCAAAATCCATGTCAGCCACCCAAAGAGGCAGCAAGTCATCGCGCCCATACCTTTCTTTCAGTACGCCGTGCTTTAAGTCGCCGCTGCCTCGTCGGTCTATGATCTGGTTGAAATTATAAGTCATCTTGTAGTAGTGCTTGTTGGATGTCTGCGAATAAATCTTCTGGTGCTTCCAGTCCTACAGAGAGTCGGATGGTGGTGTCGTGAATGTCCATCGCCTTCCGTTTTTCCTCCGTGAAGTTTCCAAAGATGGTGGATGCAGGGTGGATGGCCAGCGAACGGTTGTCAAAAAGATTGGTGGCCCTGTGTATCAGTTTCAGCCTGTTCAGAAAGCGGAAACATCGTTCCTTCGACTCCAGGTCAATCGTCAGCATGGCACCTGCCGTATTGCCGAATTGTCGCCTGGCCAACTCGTGGTAGGGATTGTTCTGCAATCCTACGTAGTTCACGTGCTTGATAGCCGTCACCTCCGACAACTCCCTGGCTAAACAGAGTGCTGAGGCTGCTTGCCGTTGGTAGCGCACGTCAAGCGTTTCCAAGCCTAATGTCTGCATATAGGCGGCTTGTGGTGTCATATAGGCACCCAGATTGAACAGCAGTTCGTATTTGATGCGTTGGTTGATTTCAGGGAATGTGCCGTAGTCAATAACGAGTCCTCCCAGGGAAGTGCCACCTCCTGAAATGTATTTGGTGCTTGCTACCACTTCCACGTCGATGCCCAGCAGTTTCAGACTGGTTTCCGTAAAGGGTATCAAGGTGGAGTCGGCAACTACAGGCACGCCCTTCCGATGGGCTATCTCCGTAATGGCTTGTAAGTCTGCCACTTCCAACTGCGGATTGGTAAGCACCTCCAGAAATACGCAACACGTATTCTCGTCAACGGCGTTCTCTACCGCTTCCGTGTTGGTGAGATCTGTCAGTCTGGGTTCCACGCCGAATCGTTTCAACGTGTTGCTGATAAGAGCCAGGGTATTGCCAAACAAGTGGTGTGACGACACGATGTTATTGTCCTTCTCGCAGAGCGACAACAGGGTATTGCCGATGGCTGCCATACCCGAGTTGAAGGCTGTTACGTGTTCGGCACCGGTCAGCGCCTTGACACGTTGCTCAAACTGTGTCACCGTAGGATTTTCCACTCGGGCATAGTCGGGTGCTTTGATACGGTTGCAGAAGGCATCAGCCATTTCCTGGGCATCCTGGAATTCAAATGCCACATTGTTATATAGAGGTACGGCCAACGAGCCATAGGCGTCAGGTCGTACGAAGGGTGTATTGATTGCAATAGTCTGTTTCTTCATTGTCGTCAGCATATAAAAATTTGGTGCAAAGGTACTTTGTTTGGAAATATTTGCCAAATTATTTGCTGATTTAAGAAAATATATCTACTTTTGCGCACAAAACTTAGCATTTTCTCTAAATGCTGTGTCAGAATAAGGTTATCATAGAAAATTTTTCTGTAAGATGATGGAAGTATTAGACGAAATCGACCTGCAGATATTGAAAGCCCTGCAGAAAAATGCCAAGTTGACCACCAAAGAGTTGGCAGACATCGTGCATCTGAGTGCCACACCCGTCTTTGAAAGACAACGCCGGCTGGAGCGGCAAGGCTATATCAGGAAATACATCGCCGTGCTCGATCCCGATAAGTTGGATCGGGGGTTGCTGGTGTTCTGTAAGGTCAAGTTGAAGCAGATTAATCACGAGATAGCCGATGCCTTCATACGTCGCATCATGCGCATACCAGACGTCATAGAGTGCTACAACACCTCAGGCACTTACGACTACCTCTTGAAAGTGCGCGTCCGTGACATGAAGAAATACCAGGAGTTTGTCCTTACGAAACTGGGTGAGATAGAGAGCGTTGCCTCCATAGAAAGCACCTTCGTCATGAGTGAGGTCAAGCAGACCTATGGCATTAGCATCGATTAGTCCGGTCCTTTGCTACGCCAATCTTTTCAGCATTTCCAAGAGTACCTTCCAGATGTCTTCTATCGTCGAAAGCTCTATGCGCTCGCTGGTGGAGTGTGGCTCCACGATGCGGGGACCGATGCTCGCCATCTGTATGCCAGGATAGTGTTGTACGAAAAATCCAGCCTCCAGTACAAAGTGCATAGCCACCATGCGTGGACGCCAGCCCAGCACATCATTGAAAGTGTCTGAGGTCAGGCGCAGGAAATCCGATTCCTGGTCCTCCTGCCAGGCAGGTGCCGACATGATGGTCTCACTCTTTGCACCACAGGCCTCAAAGACGTTGGCGATGTCCTTGCTCAGTTCCTCCATCTCGCTGTCTATGAAACTTCGTGTGTGGGTGGAAACGAATATATTGTTTTCCTCCGTCACGATGCGGCCCACGTTGTTCGAAGTCTCCACCGTATCTTTCATCACCTCGCTCATCTTCACCACACCCTGTGGAATCTGCTCCAGACATGTCAGCAGGGCTTCCAGAGCCTCGGGGTTGATGACCGTTTCCTGACGCTCGCATTTCTCTATCGTGCAATGCATCTTCGGGTCGCTCTCCCCATATTCCTCACGCAGCCATTCGTTCATCATCTCCTCCTGTTGCTTCACAAACTCGGAACCGTCGCCCGAAGGGATGGTGAGCACGATTTCAGCCGATGAGGCTATCGAGGCATTGGCTTCACCGATGTTGATAGAAGCCACGTCATACTCAAATTCATTGTAAATAGTGGCCATCACAGCCCATGCAGGTACTACCGCACTACAACGGCCCTTGTTGATGTCAACACCTGAGTGACCACCCAGTCCCCCTTCAAAACTTATTCTATACCAACGGCGCTTGCCTCCGGGAGCAGGCTTGCGTTGCACGGGGATGCGATGGAACTGCAGACAGGCGCCTGCTGCTCCTGTGGTGATAGTGTCGTAGTCCTCAGAATCCAGATTGATGACCTTGCGTCCTTTCAGGAAGTCCTTGCTCAGTTGTGAGGCTCCCGACATACCGTCCTCCTCGTTCGTGGTAGTCATCACCTCCAGGGCTGGATGTACAATGCTGTCGTCCTCCAATACAGCCAGTGCCATTGATAGTCCAATGCCGTTGTCTGCACCCAGCGAAGTGCCTCGCGCCTTCATCCATCCATTCTCCACATACGCCTCGATAGGGTCGGAGAGGGGGTCTTTCATACCCACGCAAACCATATCCATGTGGTTCAGCAATACGATGGGTTCAGCCCCCTCATGTCCTGGTGTGGCAGGCTTGCTGATTACCACACAGTTTTCCTTGTCTCGTTTGTAGTCCAAGTGCAGTCGTTCTGCAAACTGGCATAGATAGTCAGCCACCCGTTCCTCATGGTGTGACGGACGTGGAATCTGGTTTAATTCCTTGAATATCTGGAATACGCGTTCTGTTGTAGGCATAGTCTTCATGATTTATTTGTTATTATGTTTGTCTTCTTGCATTCAGTTCGAAGGTCTTCGAGAGCTTTATATTCTGCCGGATCATATTTCACGATAGGAGCGATAGTCATTCTGGCTGCATGGCCAAGTCTTTTCTCAAGAAGTTTATACTCTGTGTATTGGGAAAGGATCAGCTCCTTCATCTCGTCAGTCAAGGGAAGATCGCGCTCCAGACCCGATTCCCGGACCATCACCCGACTTCTGGAAGCTACAGATAGTTCAACATGCAGTTGTACATAACAGATAATATCGAAATAATCCTCTGGTGGGAAAACGTCTTTGACCGACTCGAGGAATTTACCAGTAGGGGTGTCGTCCAGATGTCCATTCTTGATGGATTCAAGCAAGCTTAGCTGTTTGTCGAGTCCTTTGTCAAGCCAGCTATGAATCATTTCGACATCGTAGAAGTAGGTCCAAACCAATAGGCCTCCCATCGTGCCAATGACGAAAATGAACTGCACGAGGGGATTGAAATGGAATGTGTTGTGGCATACATGTAGCACTGGTGATACAACCATCAGGGAGATGACCATGAGAGCGTCACTGTTTTTGATACCCAGTCTGGAACGGTAACGTTCAATCATACGAACTGCCAGCATGAGTCCTGCAGCGATGATGGCACTGCATCCCATGTGGACAAGGGCCACCTCCAAACCTCGGAACAGTACGGTTCCAAGGCCCATTCCATTGCCCAACAGCAGATAGAAGATGTTCTCAAGGATGGAGAACCCACCACCTATGGCAGCACCGCAGATGATACTGTCGATGAAGAACACGATTTTCTTCCGGGTGGCTAACCAGGGGAGTGGAATGGCCTTGATGATTTCTTCCAGAACAGGATTGAAGAATTCAGACTGGTCTTCGGAGAGGATAGACCCAGTTAACTGGAACAGACCGAAGCAGACCAATGCCGCCACTATACCGCACAGCACCTGCAAGAAGAGGTTCTTGATGCTGATGAGTGAGAAATGGTCAATCTTATAGACTACAAAGATGTAGATGACCACAGGTAGTAGGGCAGCGACAAATAACATTACAACAATTTTAGTGAGATCATAAATTCATTGTTTCCACGTTTTCCGCCATCGAATCCTGCTGGCGCAAACAGATGGCCGTAACCAATAGACAGCGTTGTCTTGAGATAATTCAGGAACACCAGTTCGGTAGTCACCTGAATACCTGTGCTATAGTACATCTTGTGGGATGCGTGGGGATTCCAGGCGGAGAGACCTGTTCCGAAGAGCGAGCACTGGATCCACGTCGGATAGCAGAACAGCGCACCGAAGTTGTTGAGGCGGAGCGGACGCAGGTTGAGCTCTGCCGTCGCCTTGGCAAAGGAGTGCGCCGGGATGGCATCAATAGCGGCACCAGGCATTGCCAAAGTCGTACGATATTGGAAGGCATTTCTATTGTCAACATAGTTATTGCGGAAACCACCGAAATAGGTAGTGCCAAACACCGACTCTTCATCTCCGAAGTTGTGACCAGCTGCCGTACGGAGCCAGAACGAGGTGTTTCTGTCAAAGGGAACCAATGTGCCGAAGTTGCCTGTAGCCTCTACAGAAGGATAAACCCGTCCGCCTGCCAGATAGCCGTAGCCTTCAACGCCCAGTTCGTAGCCCTGCTCTTTCATCACACCACCCAACGAGGTGCGGGTCTTTGCCCACTTTCCGTAAACCGATGCCGTCTGCATCGACCTGACATCCTGTACCTCAATCTCCTGATACAAGGGCAGCGCATCCATGTCGCCGTAGGCAGCCACTGAGAAGCCCCATGATTTGTTATACGGCGAAATCAGCGTGTTGGTATAGTCGTAGGCCAGCTGTACCACATACCCCTTACGGCTTTTGCGCATCGGACCGAAGAGGTCGTAGAAGTCCATATGGTTCCAGGCGGCCTTGAGGTTCCAGAAATAGTATTTCCAATCGAAGTCAACGTGGAATTTGTTCTTCCAGGCGTTGTTGCTCCAAGGAGAGAGACCGACTGACAGTTTCATACTGTTCAGTCCCACGGGGTCGTTCACGTTAAAGCGATAGCCTAACACGGGAGTCATCTTGTTCCAGGCTTTGGTGTCGGTAAAGCCGCTGATGATAGGGTAGGCTCCTGCGAACCTCATCTCTTTAAAGACATTGTAGGATGTGATGTTGTTATATACATCGCCAAAGTTCTTCCTAGGCAGCGAGTCTCTGAGCAGACCAACCTGTTCCATCGCCTCCTTGTTGTTCTCGTATGCCAGCTGGCCGTAGAGCGTCACGGCATTGGCATCTTTCACCACCTCACGGGAAAGCAAGACGGGTTGCAGTCCGTCGCGCTTGAATTGGAGTGCCAGCAACTGCCCGGGCGTTATCTCCAGGGGTGCAAAGAGGCCGATGTCGGTATTGGTGAGCATCTCCATCTCGCGTGTCTCTATGTTAATCTGCCAGAGGTTGGAGACACCCGTATAGTAAGAGCTGCCAATCAGGTACTTGTCGTCGAGCGAGAAGCGGAACTGTCCTAAGTTGCTGTCTTTCCAGGTTATCAGCTTCACGGGTTTGAAGATAGCCTTTGCCAGTTCTTCTGTATTGAACAGCAAAAGTGTGTGCTCGCCGTTGTCGCCTTGGCTGGTGAACGACAGCCATTTGCCGTCGTGACTGATATCTGAGTCAAACACGCTCACACCAAATGGGAAGGCATAAATCACTTCCGGATTCTCCAAATCGCGGTCTAGACGCACAATCGACTGTGTACCGCCGTTGGAGAACAGGCCGTAAAGACAGTCGTGGGTATTGTCATACACGATACTGCCGATGCGCTGGTACTTCTTTTTCTTCACCACCTTCTTCTGTTGGATGTCATAGATTTCCAAACCACGCATCTTAGCATTGTTCGAGGTATAGATAAGGCGTTGGCCCTTACGGTCAAGTGCTACGTAAGCAGGGTCATAGAGCTGGATGCCGTAGATGTCGTTCAATCGCTTCTGCTCACCTGTCTGCAGGTCAATCTCCGTCATGTGTGCAAAGTCACCTGGGGCATTCATGGCGGCGTATGCCTTCTGGGTAGCAGGGTCATAGACGAATGGTGAAACGGAACCTAACGGTTCTTTGGTCAGCGGCTTGGTCTCCGTGATGGGATATTGGCGGATGGCGGCGAGGTTCTCTTCCTGATGCTTCTTCTCGTCCTCCTTCCAGTCGTTCCATACTTTTCTGAGCGACTGTCCATAGACCTTCTTGAACTGTTTTCCGAAAAAGGTGCGACTGTCTGCCGTTCTGTTATAGAACTGGATCATCTTCTCGTAGCCGTAGGTCTTGGTGAGGTAGTTCACGAAACGGGTACCATAGAGATAGGCATTGGCGCCCACTTGGAAGTCCTTTGTGGAGCCTTCCGTCTCCAGGCCCACCACCGAGTAGAGCTTGTCACCCCCGTCTATGATACTGCGAAAGTACATCTCGTCGTAGCCTCCTAAGGCGCGTCCGACTCCACCGCCGAGCCAGGTCTCCATGAAACAGGCGATACCCTCGTGATACCAACGGGGCGAATACCAACGGGGCACGCTCAGGTAGCTCCATAGGGCTGAGATGGGCTGGGACTTGTCGGTATCGACCTTCGTACCGAAAAAACGGCGCCAGTTGAGGTCGCGACGATTGTACTTGTCTGTCATGACGATGTGCGTATATTCGTGCTTGAACAACTGACTGTACCTTTCACCTGAAGGGGTGATGTAATACGACATGTTCAACGGAGCCATTCCGATCTGTATAAAAGAACGCGGTAATGGCGATGCTCCGCCATTACCGTCGTCCTCCCAGTCTGTCAATAACAGCAGGGGTGCTTCTGGCTGATAGATGGAATCACTGGTCCATATCTGCTCATGAAGCGCTTTGCCGTTCTGGTACATGCGTATCATGTGAGGGATGTAGCGCGACAGGTTCTTGTCAAAGAACACCAGCGTGGCTTCGTCCGTCTTATACTGGTAGTAAGTCTGGTTCTGCCCTCTGGATATGTAGGGAATCAGCGACAGCAGAAGGACAGCAATCCAGTTACGCATGTACACCGCAGTAATTATTTATCAATTATTGGGCCTTTTTTGTTCAGCATTACACTATTGTTGGCTGCTGCTGTCTCACTGATCACGTTGCCAATCACAAGGCCGAGACCGATATTCTGGCTCTGATTCAGGGCATGATTTTTTGCGACATTGCTCAATGAGGTGTTGAAAGCCTCCATCACCTTGCTACCGCTACGCAACATCAATGCATTATAGGAATCAATCCTTCGTTTTTTACCGGCAAGAATCTCCTTCTGAGCATTATGAGAATCAATCTTGCGTGGTTTAACGGAAAGAAATTCCTTCTGAGCATTGCAAAGCTTACTGATCTCATTTTCGAGAGCCTTTGGCCGAATTGCGTTTCCAATCTGACTGGGAAGCTTAAAACTCTTGGCTAACTCGCAGCTTTGCAGCACAACTAAACGTTCAGCAATACCGAAATTAGCTATGGCAGCAAGAGCCTTTTCGCCACTAAGCAGGTTGCTCTTCTTGGCCCATGCCTCAGCACTTGCCTTGTCACCCTCGAGGGCAGCAGTCATCTGCTGGTACTCCAACCACTGGTCGCGAACAAGCTTCAGTTTATCATTACCCTGAGCTGTCTCTAGATACTTGTCGGTGGTCTCGATGAAACGGGTGGCCAAATTGTTCTGCTTCTGCAACGTCATGTAAGCCAGTGAGGCGTTGATGGAGGACTGGGCCAAGTCGGGACACTCCTCACCACCAAGGGCGGCATTCAGGTTGTCGGCTGACTCTGCCAGCGAACTGGCAACATTGTCCACCATCTCACGCTTGGCGTTCATTTCCTTCAGCACCTCGGCAAATGCAGGGATTTTGCCTGCTACCTCATTTGACATGTCAACCAGCGTGGCGAACTGGACGGTGCGTGTCTGCATCACCACCTGGGCTGTCACAATATCATCCTTGAAGGCAGAGTCGGTCTGAAGGAGTTCTTCCATATTAGTAATCTTCTCGGAAGCTTGCTCACGAGAGAATTTAGCAGCTTTGGCGATATCTCCATCGGCCTCGTTGAGATTTACAGGCCAATCAACATAGTAAGATATAATCAATCCGATGACGCATATGGCTGCCAACGAATACAGGATAATACTTTTCTTTTTCATACGCCTAAAATTTTAAGTTTTTGTTATTTTCTCTGATGTCATATGTCATCTGTAATGACGTTTATTTTGCAAATATACAGCGTTTTTTGCTACTTTCCAAACTTTTTGGAGTTTTTTTCGCATATAAACCAATTATCCCTCCTTTTTGCTGTCACAAAGATGTGAATAAAAATACGAAAAGTTCAGATGCTTTTTTTTTTTGAAAAATATCGCTATCAGCCTACATGCCTACATAAAAATGACTTCAAATCCTTTGTACATCGGTATTATAGAAGTTTTCAAGCCTACATAAGCCTACATAAAGCCTACATGTTTTTGGCTCGAAAACGGTAGTTTTTGTTTTTTTTATAGGAATTTAGCACTAAGAAAATACATTTTTTTGTATTTTTTTTCATAGGCATTTGGCACTAAGAAAATACAGTTTTTGCATTTTTCCAGATACTATAATGCAATTGAATTCTCTAGAGAATTGAACGGTTACTAGCCTATCTAGCAATTGCAAGTACGTGTTCTGTCAGTAAATTCTCTAGAGAATTCATTTGCAATTACTCGATTTACATCTTGCGAAAACGCATATTTCGTTGTGCTACCTGCCTATGAAAACTTCAAAAAACACATGTTTTACCCCCAAAACCCCTAATTTTATGTAGGCTTTATGTAGGCTTATGTAGGCTTTATGTAGGCTTGAAAACTCGGAAAACCACGATGTACAAAGGGTTTGAAGGCATTTTTATGTAGGCATGTAGGCTGACTGGCAATTTTTTTTTCAAATTTTCAAGCGCAAAACAGGCAGAATTACCCGAAAAATACCAATTCTCTAGAAAACCATGCATTTTGAAAAAATATACAATAAAAAGACAATCCGTATGTACCATCGTTCTGTTTTTTATTGACCCTCCGAAATACCCCTTTCATCCCAATTCTCGTATATTTTTTGTGAAAAACATTGGTTTATCATTTTATTTTTGTACTTTTGCAAACAAGTACACCCAATCGTCGTAAACGGCGCATGCTTCGGCATGAATCCCTGAGTGCAGGGTGGGGGTGCGATTTTAGTGGGTTAAACAATAACGACATGAGCAGTTATTAGAAGATATAGAAATCTCGCAAATTTCATTATAAAATCAAGATGCTGATAATTGTGACTGTTCGCGCTTATAGCGTGGACGTCACTTATCACTTGATTGGGCAATGCGAGAGCCTCTATATCTGGTAAGAGCGGACACGCTTTTATCGTGTATAGAGGCTTTGCTGTATAAAGGCCCAAAGAGTTCTGATAAGTGCTTTTGCCATTAAGCTATAAGCGCAAAGAATGTCCAATAAAGACGAAAGTCCTGCCTGTATCGACATCAGGGAGGACGACCTGCTGGCATTGTCGGCAGAGGTGCTTGACACACTTCTGCGTGACCATACCACGGGCAAAAACATCTTCTGGGCGACGCATGACTATGAAGCGCTCGGCTCAGAGTATGATTACCGTTCTGAGATTCTGCCCCATCTGATAACGGGTGAACGGGGAATGGTGATTCGTCCTCGTGTGCTTAAATCCAAAGAACAACAGACGGATCGTGCCAAAGGGATGGCAGAAGTATTTACACCTTCTTGGGTTTGTAATGCTCAGAACAATTTGGTTGACGAAGCATGGTTTGGACGCAAGAATGTTTTCAATACAGAAAATACTTCTAAACACACATGGAGAGTTAATCGTAAAAAGATAGAGTTTCCAGAAGGTAAAACATGGAAGGACTATGTGAAGGCAACTCGTATGGAGATTACTTGTGGTGAGGCTCCATACCTCGTCAGTCGTTATGACACCACTACTGGTAAATACATCCCCTTAGAAAGACGCATCGGCATACTCGACAGAAAACTGCGTGTGGTGAGCGAGAATACAGATACAAGCGGTGAGTGGCTGGAATGGGCTCAGGTAGCTTACAAGAATATCTACGGCTACGAATGGCAGGGCGATAACCTTCTGCTTGCACGTGAGGCTTTGCTTTGGACCTTTATCGAGAACTACAAGGCAAAGTTCAACAAATCCCCTTTATTGAAAAGCATCAACTACATTGCCTACATCGTTTCTTGGAATATTTGGCAGATGGATGGGTTGAAATGCGTTGTGCCAGATAGCTGCCATGTAACAACGATATGCACCAACCAGAAAGAAATAGATGAGGCAAAAAATAATCCAATCAGTCTGATGTTCCCTGATGAGGCTGTTCCTGTCCCTGAGCCTAAGTTTGAAGAACAGGAGTGCCTTGGTTGCATCAAAGACGACATCCTCCGACACAATGGAATACCTTGTCTCATACGAGATTGGGGAGTAAAGGACAGAGAGAAACAAAAAATAGAGTTTCGTTCACTAATAAATAATACCAATGAGCCTAATGAGAATTGACACATCCGATATAAATGAAATAATTCACGGCCGCATAGATCGCCATATTTATGCCTTTATGACCAATACTTTCCCCAGCTATTTAAAGGTAGGTGACACTTCGCGTCTGATTGGTACTCGTTTGGCAGAATGGAGAAGCAGGAAAGGTTATGAAGACCTCTATCATTTGCCTGAATGGGAGTGGTTGGCGCAAGTGCGTACAAAGGAAATATTGCATTTTAGGGACTATTCTGTTCACCAATATTTAATTCACGAAAAGCAACGCTCAGTATTACCTGAGAACGAAGTACCCAAAGGAGTATATTACTCAAACGAATTTTTTAAAGACGCGGTTCCTGAAGATGTCAAAGAAGCAATTGATGATATAGCTGCGAATGCTAACACCACTAAATATAAGCTATATAAGTCTGACGGACAAGAATCAAAGCCAGAAATAGAACGGAAAGACTTTCCACTACGAGATATTCAATCAAAAGTTGTTGACAATTTCAAATCAGCCTATGATGCCCAGCATCGCAATCTGCTTATGTATGCAGTCATGCGCTTTGGCAAATCGCATACGGCGATGTGCTGTGCTATGGCACAAGATGCTCATGTAGTTTTAATTGTTTCAGCAAAAGCAGATGTTGCCTCAGAGTGGGACAAAACGATTCGTGGGCATGTTAATTTTAAGGACTTTGTTTTCCTTTCAAAAGATGATTTTCAAACAGATGGAATTATTCAGTATCATCTGAACGAGGGCAAACGCGTTGCTGTTTTCCTAACACTACAGGATTTACAAGGTGAGAATATTAAGGAGAAACATCATCAAATTTTTAACACTCACATTGACCTGCTGATTGTAGATGAAACCCACTTTGGTGCACGAGCAGAGAAGTATGGTTATGTGCTCAAGGAAACATATAAGTGGAAGGAAGATAAAGTTGAAGAAGAATTGAAGCGCATAGAAGAGTTGCAAGCAGAAGAAGTTGATACTAATGCAGAAGAAACGTACCAGATAATCAAAAAGCGCTTTAACGTTGACACCACCCTTCATCTTTCGGGCACTCCGTATAAAATCTTGATGGGTAGTGAATTCAAGAAAGAGGATGTCATCTCGATGGTGACTTATGTAGATATTGCTGATGAGAAGCAGAAATGGGACGAAGACAATAAGCAAAACATTGAACTTAAAGTAGAAAACCCCTTAACTGGTAAGCCTTATCAATATTGGGATAATCCATACTTTGGTTTTCCTGAGATGATTCGTTTTGCCTTCAATCCCAACAAATCGGCAAAACAATTGTTAGAATCACTCAAAGATAAAGGACAAAGTACATCCTTATTCACCCTCTTTGAACCCAAGTCTACAATAAAAGACGCAAGAAAAAATTTTAGAAAATTTAAGCATGAAGCTGAAGTACTAGATTTTCTAAAAGTAATTGATGGAAGCAAGCGGGACGATGAGGTGTTTGGCTTTCTTGATTATGATAAAATAAAGAAGGGGAAAATGTGTAGACACATGGTCTTTGTCTTGCCTCTTTGTGCTTCATGCGATGCAATGGAGGCTCTACTAAAGAACGACAACAACCATTTTAAGAATCTAAACAAATATGAGATAGTAAATATCGCAGGCTTAGAAAGCCGCTTCGGTTCTCCAGACAGAGTAGCCGAGCATATTGCAAGTTGCGAAAAGAAAAACCAGAAAACGATTACTCTGACCGTTAATAGAATGCTCACAGGGTCAACGGTGAAGGAATGGGATACGATGGTCTTTCTTAAAGAAACAAGTTCTCCTCAGGAATACGACCAAGCCATTTTCCGCATACAAAACCCCTACATATCCACCTACGTTAATGCAGAAGGGGACTTAATAAAAATAGACAATAAGCCTCAAACACTCCTGGTTGATTTCTCGCCTAACCGCATGTTTGTGCTGCAAGAAAAGAAATCAAAAATCTACACATACAACACCAACTTAAATGGTAACGAAAATGTTGAGAAACGATTAGAGAGGGAGCTTCAAATATCCCCAATCATAATTGTGGACAAAGGTAAGATGCATGAAGTTAAGGCTTCAAATGTGATGGATGAGGTTCGAAAATATAACGCCAACAGATCTGCAATGGACGAAGCGCAAGAGATTCCTATTGACGAAAAACTGCTATTGAATGATCATATACTATCCATCATTAAAAATCTTGATCCTATAGATTCGTCTAAAGGCATTAAGTTAGGGGCTCACGAAGGCGAAACGAATGATTTTACTGATTCTGCCACTTCCGATACTGATGATTCTGCTACATCCGATACTTCATCAACAAGTTCTTCTGATGGAGGGAATGGGGAAAAAACAGAAGAAGAGAAAACAAGAGAGCGCTTGTACACTTTCTATTTCCAGATTCTTATTTTTGCTCTGCTTTCCGATGACAGATTAAAAACAATGACTGATATAGTCAACGTCATTGACGCAAATGATGATAATCGTAGAATCGCTCGCCACATTGGACTTAGGAAATCTGATATCGAAACACTTCGTCAAGCAATCTCGAACTCCGTACTGAATGAGTTTGATTACAAGATTCACGATATGAGTGACTTGCTCAAAGACGAAAATATTCAACCAGTAGAACGAGTAAAGAATGCTATGCGAAGATTTGGACGAATGTCAGTATCGGAAATTATAACACCTTCCAATCGAGCCAAAGAAATAGTTGATATACTGCCAGAAGACTGTTTTAGCCAAAATAAGAAGATTCTTGACGTTGCTTCTAAACAAGGAGAATTCACTTGTGCACTATATGAACGATACTGCGAGTTAGGAAATGAAGATGGTAAAAAGAATATATATGCAATCCCAACTTCAACTTCTGGAGAAGAATTCACACGTAAAGTATTCTCACTTTTAGGCATTCCTTCAAAGAATATTATTAAAGACTACAATACATTCGATTTAATTGATTCAAGCAAAAACGAGAAATATATAAAAGCACTTAAAGATATGAAATTCGACGCAATAGTAGGAAATCCTCCATATCAGTCAATTAAAGCAACTGATAAGGCTGGTATTAACAAGGCCTTTTCATCAGCGATTTATCCCGCTTTTGTTGAGGTTGCCCGCATGCTTTCACCCCATTACATAACTTTATTAATACCCAGTCGTTGGATGACGGGTACCGGTCAGGGTATATCTGATAAATGGGTAAAAAATCTCATAAACGGCAATCATTTTATTGAAATCCGTGATTTCTATGATACAACCGATTGTTTTAAAGACGTTGAGCTTAAAGGTGGTGTTAACTATTTCTTATATAGTGATTCTTATACTGGAAAATGCCATTATACTTTACATCAAGCCAAGCAAGAGTATTCCTACATTGATTTTTTAAATTCCCTTGGTGCTGGTATTGTTATCAGAGATCCTAAAGCATCTGACATAATCAAGAAAATTATTAATGTTGAGGGTAATTATTTTAATGAGGGTTATTCGTTTGACACTTTAGTTGGACCACAACATTTCTATGATAAAGGTGGTAAGCTTACGACAAGATGGAATAAATATAAAAAAGAAAAGGACAAAACTTATAGCATTAAATATTATCTAAATAGACAAGTTGAGGCTCAAGGTTATGCATGGATAAAGGAGTCTGATATTCCTAAAAACGCTGAAACAATTAAATATCATAAAGTCTATCTTTCAAAAGCTTTTAACGGAGGAGACGCATTACCGCATCAAATAATTGGCCACCCTTTTTATGGTGAGCCAAAAAGCGTTTGTTCACAGACATACTTACTAATAGGTTGGAATCAAAAAGAAAATAAATTAACTGCAAAAATATGCAGAAACATAATCAAATATATGTATACTAGATTTTTCCGTTACTTGGTATTCATTAAGAAGAAGACACAAGATAATCCATCTAGTGTTTTCCAATTCGTCCCCCTTCAAGACTTTACAAAAGATAGTGATATTGACTGGAGCAAATCCATAGACGAGATAGATAATCAGCTATATGCTAAATATGGGATAGAAGATGAAATTGATTTCATCAGGTCTGTAATCAAACCAATGTGATAATTTCTCCTAGCACCAATTTATTGCAACGACAAAAAATTTGACAGGGGGCATCCTTGTTACAATACTCGAGTGCACAAGGGGGGCGGTTCCGCTTGTGCACTCAACCGCTATACATGAGGGGGCTGGCTGTTGTTATCTTCCTCTTCTAGTTCTTGCTTTTCGAGTTCCTTGACTCTTCTCGCTTTCTCAATGTCTATCTGGAACACTAGGGACAGGTCAGCGTTTCACTCCTAAAAAACGGACGGTTCCCGTGAGCTGCTTTGAATCAGGAATCGACCACATCGTCTATCAGCTCTGCGGCCTGACGAAAAAAGAAATCAAGCTTTGTGTGCCACAGGGACGGGTGACTGACATCCGATATTGTAAGTTGAGATGGTTTCTCCGGAAGTATTTACAATTACTCCGAATAGAAATTTAAATACTCCAAAAGTAATTTTTGTTACTCTTGGAATATTGTTCCTGAATGACAGAATAGGGAGGAATCAGACTCTCAAAAACGGTTACGGTTACAGTTGTAACCATGTAACCTTTTTATCCAGCCAAAATACTCTATCATGTTATAAACATCTAATTTTCAATAAATTACATTTTGTTTATATGTCTTTATCCACCTCTGCGGTTACATGGTTACAGTTGTAACCGTAACCATTTCGTGTTGTCGGAAAGTACACCTAAGGGTTACAGGGAGCAAATGCCGGAACACTAGGGACAGATACTGTTTTAAAAACCAAACTTTTTGGATGAAAAGTGAGGCGTTTTA
>CAMIVY010000007.1 GCA_946402275.1 uncultured Prevotella sp. | reverse complement strand
ACTCATAAATCTACCCTTAATCGTGTATTGGATGATAGTTGCGGATTTTAGGATTATAAGAATTAAGAGAGAGTTAATTGCTCCCTCTTAATGATAGCGTGATAATAATATCTTAACCAATAAGATCTATCACATTCTTCAAGGTCTCGTCCTCTATCTTGCGGTATCGCTTGAACGCTCTGGAGCCATCTACGTGACCAGACATCTTTCCTATCAGATTAGGATCGGTAACTTTGAAATAGGCATTACCGATGAAAGTACGTCTGGCGAGGTGACTTGACGCAATCTCGTTAATGGGATGTAACTCAAACTCATTGGTGAGGGTGTTAAGCACCTCAACATTCCTCGTAATCCCAGCAAGCGTGAAAATAATCTTAATGGCGTCATTGTACTTCTGTGAAGAGATAAAAGGAAATAACCGGCCTTTCTCATCCTGTCCCTCATATCTCTCTATCAGCTCCAAGGCCTTGGCATGGAGCGGTACGCGTGCTTGCACGGCTTCCTTGCCGTCCTTGGTCTTATGTGGTGTGTAAACAAGGATGCCGTTCTCAATGTGCTGGGGTGTTAGTTTTACCAGGTCGCCAACACGGCAACCGATAAAACACTGGAAAATGAAGACGTCACGACACATGAGGATGGTCTTGATAGGCAGCTCACAGTCCTTGCGGTACTGTTCATCCGCCTCTGACCATTTCTTTTCGAGGTCGCAGTCTGCAATTATGTTTCTCTCCTCTATAGTAATATAAATAGGTGTACTCTCAACAGCGGTACCTATCTTAAAGCCGTCAAAGGGACGATTGGTGGTATAACCCTCATCAATCGCATATTTGAATATTGTCTTAAGCCTGGTCAGCATCTTGATGATGGTGTTCTCGCCACGTGGCTCGACCTTATTTCGCCTTTTCTTCAATGACGCAGGGTAATCCTCTATAAGCTTTGCAAAGATATTGGGGTATTGGTCTGAAAGAGCCTTCTCGTGGCGCAAATAGTCGGCCAGTTCCTCGATGTCGTTACGTGTAACCGTATTTATTTCAAATGTGAATGCCTTTCTTGACGTGTCAGTGGCTCGAATGAATCCCTCATATCTGGAAATAGCACGTGATAGGACATAAAAGTCCTTAAAGTGGGAAGGAGCCAGCTGACGGCGGCTAATATATAGTTCCACGAGATCGTAGAATGACTTGCTTTCTGGATTGACACTATACTTCTCAGGATGATTGAACCTATCAACTACTTCTTTAAGCCAGTCGCTTGACAAACTCCCTTTGTCTGCAGATTCAAACTGATCAAGAATGTACTTCTTTAGTTTCTCCAGGCGTTCAACTTGTTGGCGGTGGTACTTCACATCCGGCGTTTCAAGGCGCTGCTTGAAAACGATGGTTCCACTCTTGCGAAGAAAGTAGCCATTCTTCTTTGCCTTATCGACAGAGACCGTAATTGTATTCCCAGGAACTTTCACCCCAGCCTTCTCTGTCTTCTCGCGATTGATGTAATACTCGAAATACTCTGGGCTAACATACACCTCGCTCTTGGCGTAGAGGTCAAACGAAGTACCTTGAAAGAAGCGGATCATTATCTCACTCTTTCCTGTCACTTTTTGTATTTTACTTGATATGCGTAACTCAATCTGTGCCATCAATGTCAGACATTATTCGTAAAAATATTCTAATTTGCTTGTTAATATCAAACGAAATATGTACCTTTGCACCAAATATAAAAGCGAACTTTTAAATATTGAAACATCGGATTCGGCGACAAAGTTAAGAAAATTGCCACGGGAATACGAATATTTTTCCCGCGTTTTTCCCGTGATAATGGAAATTTAAGGTTATTTAAGATTACGGAAGTTGCTGATTAAACATCGTAAATCGCTGAAAATCAGCATAAGTTACGAAACATGCGTTTTCTATAATTTACTATGATTCCCCTATTCGGAGTCGCCTCATCCCGACAACGCAAGGTTGTCAATCGCAGGAGTTGGCCCTGCAACCGCTTAAAACAAGCTGACAATAAGTTCCTGACAGTCAGTACGTTGTAAAGCATGGTGGTCGAGTAATCGACCACCTTTTCTTTTTGGCGTTCACGAAATTTTTGGCGTGTTTTTGGCGTGATAACATTATTTAACGAGCTATCGCCCCATTTATACTGAATTGAATTGTATTAGTTTGCAAAATGATAGGCAAACATAGACAAACGGATTTGTTCTGATAATGCTGTTGGCGTTTGACTCTCACCTTACTTCATTAGCGAACGAGGCGTTCATTCAATTATAAAATAGCAATAGACGCTTTTAGGATTGTTCTGCCCTAACTTGAAAAACTCTTTGGCGATGCGGAATTCCTTTCCACGCTCGAAGTCATATTTGTCCGGCTCCACGTGGATACTGAACTGGCGGGAACTATGTGGGGCGAGTTCGTAGCCAATATCGTTAAAGGCATAGACGGCTCCGTCTTTTCTCGGCTTGATAGGCAATGCCTTCCACTCTTTATTTATCCGTTGTTCGATGGTGTATGCCTCGCCTGTCATACAAGTGCTGTCGGTATTATTAACCATTTCCACGACAATAGAGTCTAATGGAAGTTTCAGTATCCTCCGTATAAGGGAGTCGGTTTGCGAGAGACTTTTGTCGGTGATGACGAGGCGCAGGGTATCTGCACTGGTTACGGCCTCAGTACTGTCCGTCGGCTGTACCACATCTGCCACCGCCTGCCGTGCCGTTGGACGACAAGAGGCGAATGCGAGGGTGGCAATCAGGAGGAAGAGAAGTTTTGCTTGTTTCATTTCGCTTTTATGGACACAGGTGAAAGGAATTCTTCAAGAATATAATGCTCAATAGACTCTGCTGACATACCTGAGAAATCAGCCACGACTTTGCCTTTGTGAATATACGTAATCTCATCGCATATATCAGATATTGCAGAAACGATGTGTGAGGAAAGTATGACGCATTTCCTCTTGGTCTTCATCTTCTTTAGCCAATGCCTGAGAGCAATTGTCCCAGCAAGATCTATACCGTTGAAAGGTTCGTCCATGATGACGATGTCATTGTCCTGAAGCATGAGCGTTAGTAGCATCAGCCGCTTTTTCATGCCTAAGGAGTATCTGCTGGCATATCTGTTGAGAGGCAAGGCGAACTTCTCATTAAGCTTTTCTATCACCTCTCTGCTGACATTCTTTCCTTTTGCACGAAGACTGAACTCAATGTATTCCATGCCTGTGACGTATGAGTAATAGAAGGGTGTATCGTTCATGTAACCAATCTGCCTGTTCTCGCTGACAAAGACAGAGCCTTCATAAGATTCTATCCCGGCAATGCATCTGAACAATGTACTTTTGCCTGCTCCATTCTCTCCCATGATTCCATATACCTTCCCTTCTTCAAAGGAATGGCTGAAGTTGTCTATAACAAGCAACTCACGATATTTCTTGGTAAGATTCCTAACCTCTATCATAATTTGTATTTCCTTACTATTGAATAGGCCTGAAAAGCCAAGACGCCTGATGCTATTATGGAGAACGGCATGGCCTGTGGCACAATTAACGACACAAAGAATATGGCATTCAAGACCATAAAAGCAATCACTTGTAAGATGTCATCTCCGCTGTTGGTACCACCGCTTACGACGCAAAGCATTTCCACTTGAAACAACAAGAGGCTTGCGCAAAGATAGTACGATGCTGCCAAAAGCAACTGAGGCAGGCATGAATCGACAATTATCAGGCATACTATAAACAGAAGAAAGATTACACACACATTCCTCAAGGCATACAGGAGTTTAAGTTTTAGAAACCTCGCAGCACTCCTGTAATTAAACAAGTACTCCACATGCCACTCACGCATCAGCAGCATGCTAAAGACGGAAACCGCAATCATATAGGCTACGACAACAAGATTACGATTCCCTACGTACACGCCTATCGCTCCTCCTGCCATTAGCGGCAGTAACAGAAGCATAGTCAAACGTCCTGCACGGTGATACTCATAGCTGCCAGAAGCCAAGAACGGGAAAGTGGGCAAGCGCAAGGAATAGCCTCCACAAGGAATAATGCTTACGAGTACCGAAGAAAGCGGAACGAGCACAACGCCGCAAAGTTCGCCGCGATAGAGGAAGATGCATAGAAAAGGGATTGAAAGAAGCATGTATTCTACAACAAACAACATCTTCGTGTATCTCTTTCCAAAAACCGAGAAGAGAAATGCAGAGTCGCCGCGCGTGAAATGATAAGCCAGCAACAGGAAGACATAGAGCGATACACTGTAATATATAGGAGCAGAAACTAATCCTGTTACAGTAAGTATGCCCATGAGCAAAAAAAGAAATAAGGCGGGTGCAGCCATGACTCCCAAATCCTTAAGCATCCGCCACAGGCGTTTTGCCTTAAGTCCGAAATACAGCTTCAATACATTGCACATATTATCTCATTTCATATTCTGCCATAAGGGTGATGTTCTTCCCGTTATGTGTGATGGGATAGAAGAATCGGTAGCGGGTGGCTGGCGTGGGAAATACCTTGGGATTGAGTCTGCCGCTGACCTTCCTGCTTCCATTGGGGTCCACCTCATAGCCAATGTCATTGAACATCTCGTTTCGGGGCAGTTTGCGCCAGACTCCTTCCGAATCAAGGAATGCTATCTCGCAATGTTCGCCACAAGTCAATTCACTGCAGCTGTTGTTCCTGAGTATAAAGGTGACGGTCTCGGCTATAAGAGGAAAAACTTCTTTGGTGGGACGAATACTGATGCCCAGCGTATCGCTTACACCTGTCTTTGACATCCGTATGGGAGATTCTGGCCCTACAAATTTCAGAATGGGTGCATTGTAGACTTTCTGGCGGAACAGCCGACGGCGTTCTGCGGTGTTATAGATGAAATTCACCTCTATGCCGTTAGCCACCACACAATAACTGCTGATGCAGCTAGACAGTTCTTTGCACTTGCTGAGCCGCTGCCCAATCGTGTCCATGATGGCGTTCAACTCATGCTCGCTGTATTGTCTCGCAGGTTTGTCGGAAGCGGATGCCTCAGCATCATACTCTTTCTTTTCCTCCGCCAGTAGGGTTTCAACACTGTCAAGCCTGTGTACCGATTCCCATGCTTCCTGCTTCTTCAATTCTACAGAATCACTTGCAGATGATTTCGATGTCGGCTGATTTACTACCGGGCGGCACGAAAACAAAGCAAGAGCAAACAGGATGGATATTACCTTTTTCGTAACAAAGTTTATTCCGATATACATTCCAACAATATAGTATTTAGAAACTCGGTTCTGCATCGCCTCGCTGGAAATTCACCCAACCGTCTTCGTCCTTGGCATAATAGCCTTGAAAACGCAGGGTTGTGTCATCGGCATAGTCGAATGTGGCGACGTATGAGTAGGCCATGTATTTACGTTCGTTATCGTAGTGTGCTTCCAGTCGCAGACAGTTACGCTTTGTGCTGCCCTCTCCCTCTGGATTCCAGTACCCCAACTGCCAAGTCCCTGTAAACGTGCCGTTCATCGGCGCTTCATCGCCCCAACCTGTGTCATCTAACACATTTGTCCAGTCAGTATATTGCTCATTGCCGTCGATGGTGACGAGCTGACGAGATTGCCATATCCGCATACCCGTAAATGTCCCATCTTCGTTGAACGTCAGCCGCTCGAAGTAACGCTGCCGCTCTCCGATTTTCTCATAATGCCATGTCCCGGCCATGAGCGGCCCATACTGTTCATTCAGTTCTACGGTCTTTTCGTGTGCTTCTGGGTCGGCCCATTGCGGGTCGCTGCTGCACGCTGTCAGTACAAGAGCAACGAGGGAAAAGAGTAATGCCATTTTCTGTTTCATGCTGTATTTACCTGTTTTCGATGATTTTTGTGAGTTCCAATATTATCTGTGTATCGCCTAATGTTTGACGAAGGCTCAGTTGGTAGGCTTTATTACTCGAAACACTATAGTATTTTGCAAAGCCATCAGCATCAACGAGTGTAAGAACACGCCTCACGGCATCATAGGTGTAGGTGCCCCTTTCCACAACGGATGTCATTGTTCCATCGGTATGGTAGCAGATGATTTGGTAGTCGGTCTCGCGAAAGTCATAGACATATCGATATGCACTCTCTGTGTCGAACTTTTCTATCACGGTCTTGCCCTCCCTGTGTGTTGCCTGCCTGTTGAGCGACCATTGCGTTGAGGCTATAGATTCTATAGCTGTCAACATCATATTATTTTCATCTTCTTTGTCACAAGAGGCTAGGGAAAAGGCTGTAAGCAACACAAATACTATTTTCCAGATTTTCATTGTTGTCATTTCTTCTTTATCGTAAACTCTACTTTCTGGATACCCCGCTTATAAACATTGGCGAGGATGAGATTGTAGTGCAGCGTTTCGCCTTGTTTCATCGATTGCTTGACGTATGCCATTTCGCTCTCGGTAAGTATGTTCTTGAAGAGGAATCCTGAATGACTGCCCGGCACAAGGCGTATCTCATCGGTAAAAGGCGAAAGAACGTAGGCGTATGTTGCCTGATAACGGGCTCCTGCCTGCCATAGCGGGTGGCTCTTATCAAGAATGTTCTCCAGGTAGATTTGTGCATGCTTGTCAAATTCGGGAGTCGGCGTACCATCGGCGTATGTCATCTTGCCATCGGCATCCACCATGTATTCACCACCTTTGACTATGGCATACTTCTCTACCGGACACTGCTGCTCATACTCTATGTCGGCTTCTGTCTTTACCTCTTTCTCCACAGGTTCTGCCACATCTTCCACTTTCTTGTCGGCGAGGATGCGCACCAGTTCGTATGTGCGGTTGCTGGCATCCTGGGGAGGGTTGGCCAAAATAGTCCGTTTCACGCGCAGCACGTATTCATGACCTCTTTCGTAAGTGAAGCCTTTGACTTCGCTAAAGTATAGGTTCTGCCATTGTCCCGGCTCGTCTTCCGTCATCACTTGCATACACTCGATGGGATGTTCTCCCATGCTATCGAAGAGGTCGTACATCACGCCCGGTTCTGCAGAAATGCTCATGTTAATCTCATTGACAATGTCCTTGTCGTTATCATCGTCGCTGCTGCAAGAGGCGAGGGAGAAAGCAGCAAGCATCATAAAAATGTTTCTCCAAATCTTCATTGTTTTCATTTCGATATTTGTTGTTAATGTTTTTGTCTATATAAACGCCATGAAGCGGGAAATCCTGCATCGTCGGGCGTTAAATGTTCTTAATCTGACACTTTTATTGCGGACAGTACCAGTCAAGGTGACCGATAACTGCCCGCTATCAACGAGAGAGTTATGCTTCAAAGACTAACTTCTGGAACAACCTGGCCATCGAGGAGGTTGATGATGCGCTGGGCGTAACCAGCATCTCGCTCAGAGTGGGTGACCATCACGACGGTAGTGCCCTCTTGGTTCAGCTGTGTCAGGAGTTGCATTACTTCGAGGCCGTTTTTAGAGTCGAGGTTACCAGTAGGCTCGTCGGCCAGGATGAGCTTGGGATTCATCACGACGGCTCGGGCAATGGCGACGCGTTGCTGCTGACCGCCAGAGAGCTGCTGAGGAAAGTGATGGGCGCGATGACTGATGGCCATGCGGCGCAATACCTCCTCTACCCTTGCCTTGCGCTCCTTCTTGGGCACACCCAAATAGGTAAGAGGCAACTCTACATTCTCCTCCACGTTCAGTTCGTCGATCAGGTTAAAGCTTTGGAATACAAAACCTATTTGTCCTTTGCGAACCTTCGTGCGTTGACTCTCCTTCAACTTACCCACTTCCTCACCATCGAGGTAATAGGTGCCACTGGTGGGATTGTCGAGTAAGCCCAGGATATTCAACAGTGTTGACTTACCACAGCCCGACGGCCCCATGATGGCCACAAACTCACCTTTCTTCACTTCGAGCGACACGCCGCCCAGTGCCACGGTCTCCACCTCTTCCGTGCGGAATACCTTCTGAATGTTTTCTAACTTAATCATATTTTTATTCGGTTTTAATACTTTCTACGGGATTGGTTCTGACGGCCTTGATGATCTGGAGGCCGACGGAGAGGATGGCTACCAACAGGGCAAAAGCACAGGTGGCTGCGAAGATCCAGGGCGAGAGCGTGATGCGGTAACTGAAGTTGGTGAGCCAGTCGCGCATGATGTACCACGAGAGAGGAACGGCGATGACGAACGACAGCAGCAGCGGCGAACAGAAAATGCGCAGCATCAGTACCATCACCTCGCCCGATGTTGAACCCATAATCTTGCGGATGCCAATCTCCTTCTGGCGCTGACGGATGAAGAAAAGCGACATACCCACGTAGCCCATCACGGAGATAATCACGGCAATGATAGTGAAGAGCGTGATAATCTTCAGCGTGTTCTGCTGATCTTCGAAGGTCTCGGTGATGCAGTCCTCCATACTGAGAACATAATACTGCAAGTCATTTTCAGGGACACCTTGTTCCCTGAGTATAGACATGAAAACATCCTTCGCTTGTTTATCGCCATTTGTCTTCACGAGGAAATTAGGACTGTCCACCGTTTCCAACTTTCTGATAGCCATCGGTCGAAGATTCTCCAGCACATTGATGATACGGAAATCCTGCATGACACCAGCTATAATATCCTTTTTACCATCGCCCCACACTAGTTCCTTTTCCTCGCCAGTATAGTTCAACAGGCTAAGGGCTTCTTTGTTAAGATAGTAGCCATTGTTAGCGGCACCATTGTCGCGGATGATTTTCAGTCCTAAGAGGCCGAAAGCCTCTTTATCCAAATCGGTTGTCATTAGCATTTCGTAGTCGCCTTCGCCATTCTTGACTCCCCTTCCGCTGAAGTTATAGCCTGTAAAGGTACTCCCTTTGTAGCAGCCCATGCGCTCAATGAAGGGCAGTTGTTCCAACATATTCCTTATCGCTTGACTCTTGCCTGCTGAGCTCTCAATATAGAAAAGGTGCTCTGTGTTAAAGCCCAATGGTGCATGGATAAGGTGGTTTAGCTGTAACCAAATGACCAATGATGATGTTAGCATGGTGACAGTGACTACGTTCTGCACGATGATGAACAGACGCCCAAGCATCATCTTCGAGCGGAAACGGAATGAACCCTTCACGATGTCGATAGGCTGATAGCGGGAAAGATGCCATGAGGGCATGATGCCGGAAATGACACCTACGAGCAAGATGAAAACGAGGCATACGCTCAGTGTCCCCACGCTAATATCGTTCATCAGTGAAATCTTTCCTTTGAACAGATCGGCAGCGTCGTCTTGGAAACAGAGTGCCAACGCAAAACCGATGGCAAAGGAAACAGCCACCATCAATGTTGATTCTACAATCAGCTTCAATGAAATCTGTCCCTGACTGCTGCCAAAGAGCCGTCTTGTTGCCATTTCCTTGGCGCGAAAGCCTGTGTTGGCAACAGTCAAATTGATGTAATTGCTGACGGCAAAGAAGAGGATGGCTAGAACTGCGGCCAGCAGAATGCGCATTCGTGTCTTGTCACCCTTCTGCAATCCCAAGCCCTTGTTTTGAGGTGCAAACATGATGTCGGTGAGTGGTGTCATCGCTGGCTTGCTGCTGCGCCATACACCGTGGTGGTGATCGTCGATATATTTAGATGCAATCTCTCTCGTTGCAGACACATCCGCGCCGGGTTTCATCATGAAGAAAGCCTTGACGGTGCCCGTTCCTCCACTGACAAAGGATTTGTCGTCCAGCTTATAGCCCATCACCTGCGGATAACGCTGCATGCTGACGATGAGTTGAGTCTCATTGGGTAGTACAGTGCGGTCCATATCCTTCATCACGCCACTGACGGTATAGACCAGCGTTGAATCGTAAGGGTCAACATGGTTGATATATACTTGGTGGTCACCCACTATCTGCAATGACTCACCGATTGGATTCTTGTCGCCAAAAAGACAGTGGGCTAGCCTTTCTGTGACAACGCATTTGTCTGGCGCATCAAGGGCTGTCTGCCGATTACCTTTCACCAATGGGAAGTCGAACAACTGGAAGAACGTCGAGTCTGCCAACATGATGATGCCGTTTTCACCGTCAGCATCCCTAACCTCTTTGTCTCCATATTTAATGCGGCCGTTCTGGCTTATCACGCAACAAGTCTGTTCCACATCAGGGCAGGCAGCACCAATTCCTTCAGCGGCTTGTGGCCACAGGAAGAAATAATTCTCTTCGCCCATCAGGTAGATGCGGTCGGCATTCTTATGCCAGCTGTCGATGCTATACTGTCGCCACGTGTAGTCGCCCATCAGGATGATGAACATCAGCGACACCACCAGGCCCGCTATATTTATAAAGGTGTAGGCCTTGTTACGCGATAGGAATTTGAAATAACTCTTCATGTTTCTACTCGTTCTTGATACTATTAATGGGATTCTCATTGGCCGTGCGCCAACTCTGGATAATGACGGTGGTGAGGGTAATGACGCCAACTGTCAGAAGGGCCAGGGGGAAGAGCCACCAGTAGATGGGCGTGCGCTCGGCAAACGACTGAAGCCACTGACGTCCTATGTAGTAAGCTATCGGAGCTGCAATGATGAAGCTGACAGCGAGCAGCAGGGCGTAGTGGCGGCAGAACATCATGAGGATTTCCTGCGTCGAAGATCCCATTACCTTGCGGATGCCAATCTCCTTGCGACGGTATTCCGTCTCGAACATTGTCATACAGAACACACCGATGAGGGTGATGACGAGGCATACACCTGAGAACCAGCCCACCTGACGGATGAAACGGAACTCATCCTGATAGAGGTCTTCGAGTTTCTGGTCGAGGAACTTTGTTTCCACCTGTTCTCCACTGCCCATCCGTGTAAGTACATCGCTAATCTGTTTGCGAGTAGCGACCTTGTCATTGCCAGCAGTCACACGGATGTTGGCAATACCCAACTGGTCGCCCCATTCAGAAAAACTTTCACCGAAGATAATGAAGGCCAGCGGTTCCTGATGCCGGTCCTTGCGAGTGGATGCATATCGGATATCTTCGCAAACACCAATGACAGGGTAATCTTTGTCCAATAGTTTCTTGTCAATCTCCACCCAGGGCCATTGCTTGCGGGCCGCCTCATTGATGATGTAGCAGTCGCCATCATGCTCTGTGAAGTCGCGCCCCTCTATAACCTTGATGCCCATAGTACGAAGATAGTGCCAATCGACGGGCATACTGGTGAAGGTGATTTGGTGGTCGTTGTCAGCGCGTCCCCAACCCATATAGCCATCCTGTGCACCCAGCACAAAGCGCGAGAAACTGACATCAGAAACGCCACTCTGTTGCATTAACTCGGCACGGATGGCATCTTTCTTACCTCGTAGTTCATTTGTGAGCGGGGCATAGAGCACCTCATCTTTGTCGAAGCCGTAGTCGCTGTTATAGATGTAGCGGCTCTGCATGAGCAAGATGCTGATATAGGTCACCATAAGCAGGGCTATGCCCAGTTGAAGTGCAACAAGAGTGGAACGCAACTTACGTCCCTTTGGCGTGAGACCGAAAGAGCCTTTCAGCACTAAGGCAGGCTGAAACGACGTAGCGAAGAATGCAGGATAGACACCCGCCACAATGCCGACGGCAACAGCCAGTAACGCTGTAATAGCCAGAAGGACAGTATGGTCGCCAAGGGCCAGCGAGCCTAATAGCAGTTCTGTAGGCTGTTTTGCCACTAATGCACAAACCACTAATGCTAAGCCGTATGCTATCAATGCCGTCAGAACTGTCTCGGCAATCATTCCTAATCGCAGTCTCGCCACACCTTCGCCCAACACACGACGAGTATTTACACTCTTGATGCGCATAGGGCTCTCAGCCAAGACGAAATTCAGGAAGTTGATGGCTGCAATAACGATTACCAGCACGCATGATAACTCCAAGATGAAGAGTATGGCGGGATTGCCCTTGTCATCGCCATGAACACCAGAGAAATATGTGTCGCGTATGGGCGTCAGTCGATAGCCCTGATTGTCAAATTGCCTGTCGAACATGGCACGCACCTCCGACTCCTGAGCTTCAGTAACCTCTCCAGCAGCAAGTGCTCCGCCCCACTGCAGTTTCCACAACTGTTCCTTAAACTGTTTGCCAAACCCCTTCAGCATGCTCTCTGCATCGACACCCTCGCGAAGTTTGACGTAGACAATATAGCTCCATTCACTCCAGTCCTGCAGATTGTTTTGTGTGGCATAATAAACATCGTTCTTCATTGAACAGTTGGCAGGAAAGTCCTCATAGACACCCTGCACGGTTAGCGTGTCACTCTTCGAATAGATTGGCTGTCCGGCCACGTCCGTCCGACCGAAAATCTTCTTAGCCAGCGATGCCGGTATGATGACACTCCGCTCACCGTAGTCGTCCCAACTAAGCTTGCCGTCAAGACAATGTGCAGATATTGCACCGAACGGTGTCAGATTTGAGCCGGAGCGAGGATGTTCGACCACACTCTCGCCAACAACAAACTCACGTTTCTGTCCCCAACTGGCCAGTTCAGTCATGGCCTCTACCTGTGGCATCTCCGAAAGGATGGCGTTTGTAGGACGATTGCAGTTGATGCCCCACGGAGAGTCGGATCCCATCTTCGCCTCAAATCGGAACACACGCTCATTGTCAGGGATACACGAATTATAGGAAATGTTATACACCACTTGCGTCATCAGCAGGTAGAAGGCAGCAAAGGCCACTGTCAGCCCGACAAAGTTCAATACAGTTGCCGTCTTGAAGCGGCGTGCCATGTAAAGCATGTTTCTAATTACGTTCATATATCAATTCCTTTATCTTATTGCATTATTGTTGTTGTTCAAAATTCGGTTTTGAGCGGGCGCTCCAGTGTATGAGACCGTTCGCTCCAAGATATAAGGGCGGGCGCCCCAATTGATACGGGCGGGTGTACAAAACGAGAGAGGTACGGGTCACGTCCCTGTCAGGTAGGCTCTCACTCCCTGTTTGCTACGGGTTCTTACCCTTTTCGTGCGTAGTAACATCATTGACTCCTTACTTAAGCACCAACACCTCATTATCTTTGAATGCCTCATAGCCGCTGGTGACGACGCGCTCGCCTGACTCCAAGCCTTCGAGGACTTCGTAATACTGCGGATTCTGACGGCCTATGCGGATGTTACGGCGATAGGCTTTCTGGCCGCTCTTATCAAGAACAAAAATCCATTGTCCGCCGGTGGTTTGGAAGAAGGTTCCACGAGGGATGAGGACGGCCTGCTCGGGCTGACCCAGTTCGAGGTCGATGTAGTAGGTCTGGCCTGTGCGGATGTTCTCAGGACGCTCCCCTCGGAAGACGAAGTCGCAACGGAATTTGCCTTCACGAACTTCAGGATAGACCTTGCGGACTTGCAACTGGTATTGTTTATCGCCACGAGTAAAAGTAGCCGTGAGTCCTTGGCGCACACGGTCGATATAGTGCTCGTCAATCTGAGCCTGCACCTTATAGTCGCTAAGATCGTTCAACTGTCCTATCTTCTGTCCGGGCTGGATGCTCTGACCTAATTCTACATCTAATAGACCTAACTCGCCATCAATGTTTGCCCGCACTTCGAGCTTATCCTTGCGCTGACGGACCAGCACCACGTTCTTGCGCATATTGTCGAGGTTGTCCTCCATCTGGTCCATCTGTACGGTGCGATAGATACTGTCCTGCTTCAGGCGCTTTGACACCAAAGAGCGTTTCTTGGCAGAGAGTTGATAGTCCTCTTGCGACTGAATGTAGTCCTCGCGACTGATAAGCTTCTCCTGATAGAGTCGCTTGTTCTGCTCGAATGTGCGCTGCTTGCGCTGGGTGTCCATATCGAGTTGAGCCTGCTCCGTCTGGTTGTTCAGACGGTCTTGCTGCATGGCGACCTGCGTGTTTCGCAGCAGGTTCTGTTTCTCAGCCAGTTCTGCTTCGGCATTCAGAATCTGCAGGTCGAGGTTGCTGTTGCTCAGACGGACGATGACATCGCCCTTCTTGACGTGCGAACCCTCTTCGACTACCTTCTCCATCACGATGCCGCCTTCCTCGGGCGAAATCTGCACCACCTGGATGGGCATTACCTGTCCGTTGGTGCGCACATAGTCCTTGAACTCAGCCTTCGTTACCTCGCTTACTGTCAGATCGTCGGCATTGACTTTCAGCGTAGAGGCGTGATTGCCAAAAACCAGCCAACAGATTATTAGCAGCAACAATACACCGCCTGCAGCATACGGCCAATACTTCATCAGTCTTTGCGACTTTGTCTTTTCTATTATTCTGTCCATATCGTTTCTCCGTTATAATATCTTACCAATTGTTCTTTTACCATTGCCATCAGCTGGCATTGCAGCAGAGTGGCCTTTGAGTTCAGCAATTGTGCTGAAGTGGTACGCAAGTCGATAGCCGTACTCAACCCTTCTTCAAATTGGCGTTTCGTCAGTTGATAGGCGATGCTGTCGGCTTCTACTTTCTCCACCATCTGCACTGTCTGTTTCAGATAGCCTTGCCAGTCCTGCCAAGCCTCACGACTGAGTTTCTCCAACTCCAGCTGTTTCTGCTTGTATGTCTCCTGGGCAATACGATAGTTGTTCTTGGCCTTCCGTATGCTCGTAATGGTCTGCAGGCGATTGAACAGGGGAATACTCAATGTGGCACCCACATATTCACCCATATTGTTATTGAACTGATTGCTGAATGACTCTCCAACATCGGAATGAAGCGTATGATAGTAAGTGGTGTTCAGACCCGCACTCAACGAGAGAGATGGATAAAAGGCTGCGCGGGCCTGATGCCACTCATGTTTGCTGGCTTGCACTTGATATTGGGCAGCCTGTAGTTCCGGATTCAATTCTTGTACGAGTCCCAGTCCGTACGTTGCGGACTCTGAGTTCGTACCTGACGGACTTAGAGTTCGCACGTTACGGACTGACAGCAACAACGTATCCTGCATGGGGAAAGCCATCGTCTTCTTCAGTTCCAGCATGGCCGATGCATAGAGATTCTGTTGGCGGGTCAGCTCATAGTCGGCTTCTGCTTTCTGTGATTCTACCTGAGCCACATCAGCAGCACTCTTGCGTCCCACCTCTTCCAACAGGCGTATCTGTTTCAGTAGTAGTTCTGTTTCCTGCACTTTCTCGTCTGCCATCTTGACCAAACCTTCGTAATAGGCTACATTGGTGTAAGCTTGAAGGACATTCAATGCGGTCTGATCCTGCTTCTGGCGCAAGCTGGCTCGCCCCATCAATGTACTGGCCCCGGCGGCTTTCAAAGCATGAATGCGGCTGAAGCCATCGAAGACAGGTAGTGAGGCATATAACGAGTAGCCATTATAGAAGGTGCTCACATCGGTATAGCCGTTTGTCTCAGGGTCGATGGCACGTCCGAAGTTGTACTGGGCACCGATGCTGGCATCCACAGAAGGCAGGAATCGTCCGATGGCTCCAGTCTTGCTGGCCTTGTAGTTGTCAAGTTCCAGCTCTGCACGCTTCACTTCGTGGTTATGCTCCACAGCGTACTGCATACACTGCTGCATGGACCACTCGCCCTGAGCCAGTGACTGTCCGGCTGTAAACACAAGGAGGATTATCAATGCTTGTTTCATACTCAATTCTTGTTTTCGCTGATGCAAAGTTAGATGTTTATTTCATACTCTGCAAGCATTTTAGGTTGCCTGGATGCAGATCGTCTAATTTTTATACACCCCTTTGTATGATTTTTAGACGGAAAGTAGTAACTTTGCACCCATGAACAAGTACGGAACCATACTTATCGTAGATGACAATGCTTCAATTCTGACAGCAATGCACTATCTGCTGGATGAGACTTTCGAGCGTGTACTGACCACTACCCAGCCTGAAGAAATCCTGAAGTTGATGGCTCAGCAGCCCGTCGACTTAGTTCTGCTCGACATGAACTTTACGCTTGGTGTCAACAATGGCAACGAAGGTCTGTTCTGGCTTCGAACCATCCGTAAGCAGCATCCGCAGACGCCAGTCGTATTGCTGACTGCATACGCCGATGTCAATCTGGCTGTAAAGGGATTGAAGAACGGAGCGGCCGACTTCATCACCAAGCCGTGGGACAATGATGAATTGGTACGCAAGCTGAAGGATGTGCTCGATATGCAAAACGAAATCATCAGCCTCGATGAGATGGAAAAGGAACACATCCGTCGTACCATCGACCATTGTCACGGCAATCTCACTCAGGCTGCAGAACTCCTTGGCATCACCCGACAGACGCTATATAACAAGATGAAACGGCTATGATGTGGCTCCTTATTATAATAGGTATCGTGTGCGTAGTTCTGCTGATTGCATTTATTCACCATCAGCGGAAACTTCGTCTTCGTGCCCATCTGATGCAGGAGGCCATCCGCAATCGTGACTTCACCTTCCGTATGCCTACACACGGCCTTCTGCCTGGCGAACGCGCCATGCAGGAAACGCTGAATCAGTTGGGTGAAACCATCCGTCAACAGGTGAACCAGAACGAGGTGGAATCGTGGGAGCGGCTCACCCGTGTACTGACACACGAGATGATGAACGCCACAGCGCCCATCACCAGTATCAGCCAGTCATTGTTGAACCGTTCCGATGTAAAGGGGACGCCACTTGAGAATGGCATACGTGCCATCTTTGAAACTTCTCAACACATGAGTAACTTTGTGGTTAACTACCGGAAAATGTCTGAACTGGAGAAACCGAAAATGGGCGAAGTCGCTCTGCGAACGATGATTGACGATATCAGCAAAGCCTATCCCCAATTGGCATGGGAAGTAAACGTCTCTCCTGATTTGAAAGTCAGTGCTGATGCAGGTATGTTACGCCAGGTATTGATGAACTTAGTAAAGAATGCCATCGAGGCCAATGCACAGAAGTTGCTCATAGATGTCCTTGAAGACAGTCTTCACGATAAACAAGTGAGTCTGTATATAGGTAACGATGGCCTTCCCATCCCTGCCGAAAATCGCCAGTCACTCTTTGTACCATTCTTCACCACCAAACGAAGCGGTAGCGGAATCGGCTTGTCTCTAAGTCGCAGAATGGTGATTCAGCAAGGCGGTATGCTCGAACTGGCTGATACACCGCGCCAAGGATGCCATGTCGCTTTTGTTCTGTCACTTCAGACACTCTAACGACAAACTCAATATGTGAAAATAGCGTTTATTCAGCGGTGAAATAAGTTTTTTTGCATTTCACCGCCAAATAAAAGCTTTTTTGCCCCATCCATTGTTTGTTTGAAATCATGGACAGACGAACTCATAAAGAACTACGACTTTCCAATATCCCATCTGTTTACCCTCTCCTAAGCCTGTACCTCGGTGCATGCATAGCCTTGGCCATCTGATGACATCTTCGGGCGAAGGAGAGGTCATCCTCGTTGTCCTTCTTCTTGGGGAGTTCGTTATTACCGCCACCACCGCCATAGGATTCTGAGATGGTGGTAGCACCATCGAGGAAACCAAAAAACAGGCAGGCAGTTGTAGCAGCCACCTTATCCACATCATCAGCCACACCTTCGACCATGTCGAGTCCGAGTCTTTTGATATAGTTAACTCCAGGTTCGGCAGCAACCTCATAGATCTCCGCTTTCGTATCGTTCGTTATTTCACGGACGGATTTAACAGCGCGTAGCATCCATTCGGAATTAGCCAAGCTGTTTTTCGGATTCTTACTTAGTGCCCTCCTGATGGATTCTTTCTCTTCGTCGTTCATTTCATACTCGTCAAGTCTCGGATTGGTAATAACCTTAATAGCGTTCCACATAGAGGGCCAGATTGATTCCAATACACCATGAATCTTATCGTAATCATCTGCCTTTTTTCTAATCTTTTCGAATGATTCTACAGTAATGCCCTTACGCTGCATTTCATCGTACTGCTGAATCTTGCGGATGGCGATGGCATTCTGGCGCAGTTCCTGCTTGACTATCGCCCGACTCCTGCGTGTCAATTCTGCCACGTGAGCACTGTCGAAGCTGCGCAGGATGGTCTGCATGTCGGTCATGATGCTCTTGATTTCATTGTTCTGCTGCCTCCTGAACTCATCGGCATTAGTGAAGATTGATTTCTTCTGGCTCTTGACCTTATCTACCTCCTCAAATGCAGCCATAATCACGTCCATCATCGTCATCTTCGTCTTGCCCTTTGCTCTTAGGTTCTCGATAACGGCACCGTTGCTTTTTGCGTTATAGGTGAAGACAGCATCGCAGAAGCCCTTGATTGCCACCGACTCCGACGGGTCGCCAACGGCATCGGCCAGTTCTCTGGCTTTCTGCTCCAATGCGGTCTTCTCGTTCTTCGCAGATTCCTTCTCCTTGTTGATCCTGTTCAGTTCCTGGCGGGCATTGTCTATCGAATCATTCAGTTTTGACGATGCTTCCCGTTTCTCGGCCAGTGATGACTCAAAATTGTTGAGCGCCCAAGCTGCCTGATCGACTTTCTTTTCAGTTTCCAGAGCCTTCTTCTCTGACTCCTGAGCCTTTTTCTCGGCCTCGTCCGCTTTCTCCAGAGCCAGCAGTCGTTCGCGCTCTAACTGTCGTTTGTTCTTCTTCCGATGCTCCTTCCGTTCTTCCACCGTCATCAGCGAAGTATCCTCGCCACGCTCCAGTCCCCATCTATAGTTGACCTCATCGTGCAGCATGTCGTGCCACTGCCTGAACGACTGCGATTCTTCATACTTTGTCTCGCCGAAATAGTGGGAATAGCTGACGGTGAGCACCTTCTTTGGTGTTGCAGGTCTGTAGAAGGATTGGTCTTTCTCTTTCAGCCGTTCATACTGACGGGTGGTGATGTGCTCAGGACGTTCCTTGCCGTCGCTCTCCACGTCCGGGTCGAGTTCATAGCCGCCAACCCTGCCGCGCTTCACCCGCTCGGCAACGGGAATCACCAGCGCATGGAAATGCGGGGTGGTCTCGTCGAGGTGGCATTCGAGGCCGATGACATTCTCCTCGCCAAACTTGCGGCAGAGGAAGTCGTAGTAGTCCATGGCCATTGTCTCGATCATCTTCATGCCGGGGTGGTTGGGATCGTCGGCAAGACTGACCCAACTGTTGTCCTCCTGCCAGTCGAAGTCCATCGGCTTGCCAAAAGCAATCTCCGTCATGCGGTCGTGGTCGCCGCTGATGACGAAATCGACGCAGGTGTTCGGCTGGTTCGGCGCGTCCTCCCTCCAAGGCTTGAAGTTCAGTTCCTTCAGTCGCAGCTCGTATCTTTTCTTCAGGGATTTGCGTTGAGTGCCCAGACGGACAATCCTTGGCGGGATATAGACTGTCTTATCGTTCCTCGTAGTTATCTTCTTACCACTCATTACCTCAAAGTTGAGATGTCTTCTCGACCAGTCGTAGCGGTTGCCCGGCTGTTTGTTCTTGGCCTGATAGGTTTCCTCTGTCCAGTCACGACGCTCGTTCTCCCGGCCTTGGGCAGTAGAGAACGAAGCGGATGCCGATATGTTCAGCGACTGGTATTGTTTCAATGATATGTCCATAGTCGAAATCAATTAATGTTCATGATTGTGGGGTACTTAGGGGCAGGCCACTGAGCGGAGGTCCAGGAGAGGGTCACTCCTGGTCGGGTCCCAAGGGCTGACGAGCCTTTGGCATATTGGGGTGATATGGCAGCATTGACATTATGACCCCTAATATGTTGTGGATTCATCATTGAATCCCTGCCGCAAGCAAATGGACGAGAGCGATAAAGGCTGTAAGCCTGCCCGTAAATGGTGCTGTAGCAATTGTAGCAAACCGATGCAGCAAAGGCTGCGGGATGCAACTTGCTGGTTTTCAGCATCTCCTTATTTCTATCAGTAATAAAGGGAATAGATATATTGCTCAGAATTGCTACCATACTACTACAAGAACAGACAACTGCCTTTTCCGTTGCTACAGATTGACACCATCTTGTTACATCTGAAAATGTAGATAAGTGTCTGATTATCTGCAATGCACATTTTGCTACATTTGCTACATCCATATTCGTACCTCTTCAAATTTGCAATTGTCAGAAAGGTAAGTCATCCGTCGGTTTCCCAAAGGGAATTTCTGCCTCTACAGGATCGACAGGCTTCTCATCGCCGGAGTCCACACACGAGTCAAGGTTGATGCCGAACTTCTCGCTCACCATCTTATAGTCGAAGCACAAAGGGCGGTCTTGCTCGTAGATGGTTCTGTAGCCCTTGATGTTGCACCCTTCCATGATAGGTTCCTGCATGGGCTGACCGTTGGAGTTGAACTTCTTGAACCGCTCTGGGGCATAGGACACGCCGAGATACTCGGTTGAAATCTGGAGGTAGTGGAGCATGGACTCTGTTGACAGCAGCTTCTCGTCCATCTTCTTTCCGAGTTCGCGATAGGTGGTGAGCATGATGTCCTTTCGGATCATCAGGATCTGTCTGACATCGCCAAACTCAATAGCCTCCTTCTGTGCATTGGTCTTGATGCTCTTCTTCCCCTTGATGACATAGTGCTGGCCGTTCATGATAGTTCCTTTCTGCTGGGCGCTGCTGATGATACGCCAGAAGCCGGACACCTCATCGGTCTTGGAGCACAGGTCGTTCTGGCGAATCACGCACTTCACGCAGAAGTCCAATAGCGCTTCGTAACGGAATGGAAGCTTTATAACGTCCTCCAAAGCGAGGTAGGCAGACAATGGAACATACCAGTTGCGCTCGATACGGTCCATGACATCATAGCCCTTCAGACGATAGGACAGGTCAACCTCGGCCTTCTTCCATGCCTCATCGAAACAGGCCTCGAACTTATTCCGGTGTGACAGGATCTCCAAAGTGATATGCGTGGCACCCATCAGGCGGTAGTGAACCAGGTCTTTCCAGCGTTCGCGCTCTTCCTGGGTGTGGTGCTGCCGGTCATAGGTCAGATAGATCAGGCGGGTGAATAGTGCAATGTCAGCAGTGGGCATCTCTTGACCAGTGATGATCACCCCACTATCCACCCTGGCCTGTTCACGCTCCTTCTTGTCGAGATTCATCTTGCTCCTACCGATACCAGCCCACAAGCCTTTCAGCCACTCAATCCTCTTGATGTCGATGTTGTTGGAATACTCGTCAATCTGGACGAGTGCATTGCTATAGCTCGACACCGCATCAGACAGTGCAGGAAGAGAGTCGGAAACGATGCTCTGAGGGTCGTTCTCGCTGATGAAGAATGACATGAGCGAATGACCCAGCTCGGTCTTACCGGAACCTTTTGGTCCGAAGAGGTCAAGGATGGGGAAACAGCGTGCCTTGGTTCTTACAATGTCGCGGAAAAGCGTCGCCATATAAAAGCAAAGGCCCACCATCGCATTGTCGCCATGAACCTGCACCATCTTCTGGAAATAGTCGTGGAGTGAAATGTTGGTATGAGGCTTGTGGCGGAACTTTCTCTCGTTGGCAAACAACTCCACACTATTCCTGTAGATGCTCGACATGGCAGGGAGATAGTAGTTGCCTGAGTTCAGCCTTACAATACCATAACCATCGACCTCATGCCACTCTCCATCCTCGTATGCACCATTACAAAAGCAGTAGAAGCCCTGTTTCTGCCAGCCCAGTTGCTTGATTTCAACCGCTGTCTCTGTCACCTGTGCCAGGTATCTCTGCAGCTGGATCAAGGCTTCCTCGCCAGCCAGCCAAGTGTAATTGCCGATACCCAGTAGCTTCTTTCTGAATGTCTTTGCGGAGGTTATTGCATCCATATCCAACTCAATGATTTCAGGGGGAGTTGACGGGTCTGTGTTGTTGATTTCAAACAGCCGCACAGGTTGAATGTCATCTTTGATATGGTACAAAGGTCTCAGGGTGAAGTTTGACAGCTGCACCTCGTCGCCATGCTTGTCACAGCCATAGTAGCAACCATGCTGCACCGTGAAGCCAAAGGAACGGAGCATGTCGATACCGCTTTCCTTGTTCTTCTCGGAACGACGCTGCTGTTCACGAACCTTGGCAGAGTTGAGAGCCTGATGCCACAAGGCCTTGGAGCCGTCAATCTTGGAGAGTTGGGTGATGTACTGTTCCTTCACATCCTCATTCTTGATATGAAGGAGCAAGTCGCAGACTTCCTCCACCACCTTCTGTTTCTCTTCTGTCGTACCCTCCTTATTCAGTTTCTTGGAGAAGAACCAGACGATGAACTCCTTTTCCTGTAGTCCTGAGAGGTCAGATCTGTCGTTGATGAACTCATCAGGGTCGAGTTTCTTCGCGTGTTCGGCATGAATGTCGTTGGGAATCTCCTTCACGCTGACCGTAAAGCCCTGCTGTATGGCGATGGCACCGTTTCTCAACACGTTCTTGAATCCTGCGCCCAAGGTCTCGCCTTCTTTCGGTAGGTCAGAATCGGGAATGAAGCAGAGCGTACAACTCTTCAAGCGGTAGTCCTTCAGCATCTGGAACTGTTCCTTCGTCCATCCTCCACCTAACGAGGCTATCGTATTATGAATGCCGAGAGACTGGAGCTTGACCACATCGGGGCCACCCTCCACCAGATAGAGCTTTTCTTCCTGTCGTGCGGCTTTGACGGCTGCATCAATGCCAAAGATGGACTCAGACTTGTTGTAGAGAATGCTGTCAGACGAGTTGATGTACTTGCGCTCTGCCTTGTCATCCAAAGCTCTTGCCGTGAAGCCCTCGATATTGGAATAGCGGTCGCGGATGGGAATCATGAGGCGGTTCTTATAGACGCAGTACAGCTTGTCGGTCTTCTCGCTCATCTTCAGGATGCCCATCTCCTGCATCAGGTCAAGGCTCAGTCCTGCCTTGGTTGCGAAATCGACCACCGATGTCCAGTCGTCAGGTGCGAAGCCTATCTGCTGCTCATGGCAGTATTCCTCATTCCAACGGCCAAGCATGTATTCCCTCGCCAACTTGGCGACGGGCGTGTCCTTCTGAATCTCCTCGAAGAAGAAAGCGCACAACTTCGCGTTGATAATGCGCATGGACTCCTTCTTCTTGTATTTCTCCTCTTCCTCCGGCGTGGACTGGAGTTCATTGTCAGTCAGGGAGATGTTCTTCTTTTCCTTCAGCAGCTTCTTGACGGCAAGGGGAAAGGGCAGGTTCTCCATCTTCATGACGAAGGTAATCACGTTGCCGCCCTCATGGCAGGCACCGTGGCAGAACCAGAGGTTCTTGGCAGTATCGACGCAGAACGAAGCGGTATTCTCATTGTGGAATGGGCAGCATCCCCAAGCACGATGACCTTTCACCTTCAACGCAATCCCATAGTCTGAGACCACCTCCTGAAGGTCCACCGTGTCGAGGATCAAATCAATGTATTTCTTATCAATCATGTTCAATAATTGTATTATATAATCGTATAATATAAGTATATAACGAGGCTGAGAGGCTATAGACCCTGCAACTCCCCGCGGTGCTCGGCTATAAAGGCCATAATCATCGCTGCGGCAATGGCACGGATGGGGATGTTCGCCTTTGCATTGGCGCGGATGAGTTCTATCTGCTTCTTCACCTCGGTGGGAATCCAGACGGCAGCACCTTGTCCCTTCACGCCTGTATAGTCGTCGAGCAGCGTCATGAACTTCTTCCACTCCCTGGCCTTGCTGTAGTTTCCTTCGTTACCACTATTCACAGTGCCTTCAAGAGGCTCTGCGTGTGCCGAGCTATCAGCGACAACTGACATTACACTTTCTGCCAGACTGATGTCCCCACCACTCTTTGAGAAGAATGGGTTAACTGGTTTATTCTCTTTCTTTGTCATAACTCTTACAACTTATTGATTTCTTCTATGATTCGGTCGAAAGCATGCTCAACGGCAGCGTACTGGTATTTGTCGAGCGGATAGAGGGTGGAGTATCGCTTGATGACCACGCTCTGCTTGATTCTCGGCGTGACAGTACCGAGTTTGCCAAGAATGGAAATGGTCTCTTCGCGCATCTCCTTCTCATGCGCCTTGCCTTCCGTAGTGTTGATGCGGTTGGGCAGGAACACCAGACGGGCAGATGTCATCTTGCCGATGACGGAAACAAAGATACCCGTCGCGTCGATAGTGTCAACATCGTAGGCCATTGGAACCACGATAAGGTCGGCCTGTGAGTAGATGATGGCGAGGTTGTTGTCGTTGAGATTACCCGGACAGTCAATCACCACGATGCCGTCTTTTTGACGGAGCTTCTTCATGTCGGCTTTCAACTTACCGGCATCAAGCGTATTGAGCTTTACGATCTCCCATGATACAGCATGTTCCGGGTTTGCTTCTATCTCGCGCTCACGATGTCTGGTCAACGATGCCTGGATATCTGCATCCGCAGCACTCACCGACATGCCTTTTTCGTTCAGGTACTCAGAGAAATGGGCGCACAACGTGGTCTTACCAACACCACCCTTGATATTCGAAAACAATACAACTTTACTCATCTTATATAATATACTTAAATTATGATTTTATATAATGTCATTGAGAGTATAGCCCTCACAATGAGGGCATTACTCTTACTTCTTGCTTTCACAAAGATTGTCAATGTCAGCCTTGTGATAAAACACTTTCCGACCGACCTTTACTGGTACGAGGTAGTTCTTGTTCGCCCAATTCCAGAGCGTCGCATGAGTTACACCAAGCTTTGACATCACCTCCTGCTTAGGCATGAGGGAATCCTCTTCCTCCTGTTGCACGACTCTTGGTTCCCTTTCATCAACGTACTTCACAAGTGCTCTTGCAAATGCCAAAGCACCTTCACCCGTAAAGGTCAAATCGATGCGATCACCAGAATTCTTAATTTGAGACACCAGCCGATTTGCATACAAATCAGCGAATAAAGCAGAATTGTTATCTGCCACTCCTGAAGTCATTGTAGACTTTTCAATTAAATTATCAGTTCTCATATATTTTTTATTATTAAATTTGTTATATTCGAATTATTTTATTATATTTGCACCGAAATTCAGCGCTTAATCCTGAGAATGATTCTCAAATTCGAGTGCAAAGTTAATCAAATATACCATAACTGACAAGTTTTTGGTATTCAAATTAAGTTTATTTAACTATATTATGGTTATAAGTGGCAATTTTCCCGTAGATATCAATATCGGTTCCCTTATCGAGAGCCGAATGGAAACAATGCACATATCAAAGGCAGAATTTGCCAGAAGGATGCAAATGCCTCAGTCAAATGCAAGCAGAATCCTGAAAAAAGAAACGATGGACACTTCCAAGCTTCAAGTTATATGCGAAAAGCTGGACTACAATTTCTTTGAAGAATTCTGTGGACGGGAAGACGGCCATTCAGGTGAAGAGGGCCGTCGATGGCCAACTGTTCACATAGGTTCGTCTATCGAAAGGCAGTTGAAAGAATCAAAAATGACCCAATCCGAGTTTGCCCATCAATTAGGAGTAAAGCAACCCGAAGTGAGCCGATTATTGAAAAGAGCAGATTTAGATACGGGCAAACTGGTCGTCATATCCAACCTGCTAAAATACAATTTCTTTGAAGAGTTCTGCGTTGTTAAAAAAGCGCAATCTGCCGCAGATCTCATTGAGGAAATACAAAGTAAAATGACCCCAATACAACCAATTTATCAAATGCAATTCACATCAGAACAATACAAGAAGTTCCTCATGCAGCAACTGGAACTGCCTGAGGAAGAACGTATCATCAAGATTACAGTTACCCCTAAGGATCAGAACAAGAAATAAGGAACTTAGGAATACCGCTTATAGAACAGACTGTATTGCATTCCAATAGAAGAAGGCCTCTGGATGGGTCTTCTTTAGTTTGTTTAGCTTTGTGGGAAGCGGCTGCTGAATGGTTTGTGCCGCCAAATCGCCCAATTTGTCAGGGTCATAATGATGCACCTCATTTATGTCGTATTCCAAAAGCTTGCTGAGATAAGCGGCTTTAGCAGCATTGATGATGGCAGAGTCGAGGGTATATTTCTCGCTGTGAATGAAGTTTCCAATACGGATGATGCCATCTTGTAACAGCTTGAATTCGTCAGGACTCTCCACGCCACGCATGCTAATGCATAGAGCGGTATGGTAGATGTCATCAAGAACCTGCTGGATATTGTCTGTCGGCAGGTGACGATACTCTAATTCAACGGCAGCAAACTTCGTGAAGGTGCTCCTCGTGACAGAGAGGTTGTCAGTGATGTCAAACAATGATGCCACATCAAAGAGTTGTTTGATAATCTCCATCGTACACTTCTTCTCACCTTTGAAGAATGGAATGCCTGTAGTGTGAGGAGCAAAAGCTGTCAATTTATCGCCAAGCAAATCTTCGTGACTTGGGAGGTTTACCATAACCAGAGGTTCTTCGGTAAGTAGTAGCGGGCTTTGGATGGGTAGAGAAACAACTTTGGAGTAGTGCGTTTCCTCAAAGAGAACGTCGAGCAAGATCTTATCTTGACCGCCATTGCCGGGATAGCTCACCTCATAGTAGAATTTGGCATGCTTTTTGGGAACATCGGTGCGCGAGATTCGCTCAACCAGTTCCACTTTACCAAATCCGTATTCCTCAGCATATTTGCCGAGGTAATCCTCGATGACGGTGCCTGGTGGGCAGATAATATCTATATCTATGGACAGACGTTTGCTGGTATTCAGGTGAAGCATCAATGAACTACCGCCTTTGAAAAGGAAAGGACAGCCAGAACGGGCCAGAGCCTCTAACAACGAGAAAGCCCGGATGGTTTTCTCCATTAATGCCTTATCGCGAACACCCATCTTCTGAGCTACCTCCGTTATCCATTCAAGGGATCTGCTTCTTGGATTTATCATTGTCTATGCTGTTTATGATTTGTTCTACTTTTGTTTTACGGTTACGGCGAGAGGCGTATCTCAATAGTTTGCTCATGTTGACATGGTTCCTTTCACGCGCGTATTCAAATATATTATATATCTCTGAGCCACTGGCGAAAAAGAGTTCATTGTCGCCAATGGCATCAACCATGATTTTCTCGATACGTGGTACGGTGCAACCATCCACTTCCGTCAACGGCGACTGACCTATCAGCTGACGGACGACAATAGCATCCGTGCCCGTCAGATAACGGTCGCAGTCCATGAGTGACGGCGAAAGGAGGATGTTCCTGTTTAGCTCCATTCCCTGTAAGGCGTTAAAGACTGACTCCATACCGTCCTTCTCGACATCAATAAAGGTATAGCCTATATTTGGAACATGAAGCATGAATGAAGCCAGAACATTCGGACTCCAGATGCAGAAATCGAGAAATGGAAATTGCCGTTTGAGTTTGCCATAGATTTCTTTCTCAGCTTCTGATGGCCGATAGACGAACTCCGGCAAGCTGTTGTCGGTTAGTTCATATTCCCCATGTCCTACTCGACGCAGCATCCCAGAAGCAATAAGACGATTGATCTGCAAATCAATGGCCTCTACCCTGATATCCTCTTTCCGACGAGCGACATCAAGCAGAAGGTCTTTCCGATGGAAAGTCCTTCCTTGCATGGTTGCATAGTTCAATATCGCCTCTGTCGCTGTCATAAATTCTCTGTTTTGGCTGCAAAATTATATCTTTTTTGTCAAATATCCAAATAATTTGTCTAAAATGATATACTTTTGCGCGTTTTTTTTATTATAATCCTACCTTATTATAATCCTACTTTATATTCCTTTGGGGCAAATTTAGCCAATTAAGTCAATAACGCTCTTCAGGGTTTCATCCTCGATGTTACGGTATCGCTTGAACGCCCTACTTCCGTCAACGTGGCCACTCATCTTGCCAATCAGATTTGGATCGCTGACTTTGAAATAAGCATTGCCGATGAATGTGCGTCGCGCAAGGTGGCTCGATGCCACGGTATCAATGGGAACCAGTTCATTTTCTCCAGTGCGGGCATTGCGGATGATAACATTCCTGGTTATACCAGCCATTTTAAAGACCTTCTTAATGGAGTCGTTATATTTCTGAGCACTGATGAATGGGAAGAGCATACCCTGTTTGCTGACGCCTTCATACTTCTTCACCAGTTCCATGGCTTTAGGGTGGAGTGGCACACGAGCCTGAACAGCCTGGTCGCCATTGTCCTTTGTCTTGTGTGGGGTATAAGTCAGGATTCCATCAACGATATTGCCAGGCGTGAGATTCAGGAGGTCGCCCACACGACAACCAACGAAACATTGGAATATGAAGATGTCCCTCTGTACGCCATATTCAGGAAGATGAATCTTGCTGATACCCTTTCTGTCTTCCTCCGACATAGCATCATAAGCTGCAGCAAGATCTGTCTCTGCTATGGTATTTCTCTCCTCTATAGTTATATAATAAGGTGTACCCACCTTCTCCGTACCGATATTGATGCCGTCGAACGGTCTGTTCCTGGTATACTCTTCCTCATAGAACCACAGGAACAGTGACTTTAATCGCTTGGCGGCTTTGATGACAGTGTTCTCACCACGATCCTCCAACTTGCAGTTGCCTTTCGTGACGCTGGCGGGATATTCCGTCAGCAACTGCTTATATAAATCAGGATTCTCCTGAGACAGGCTGTATTCATGACGAAGATATTCGATGAAGTTTTCGATGTCCTTTCGTGTGACGGTGTTGATGTCGAAAACGAAGTTCTGGTAACCGGGCTCCTTTGCACGAAGATAGCCCTCGAACCTTGCCACCTCACGCATCAGGACACGAAACACCTTGGCATGGGCATAGGAGATCTTTCGCTTGGCAATATACTCCTCAGCAAGCACATAGAAAGACTTCTGTTCCTTTGCTCTAACGATAAACTTGTCTGGGTTAACGAACTTATCGCAGACAAGTTGAAGCCATTCGCTTGTGACATTTTCGTCCCTATTGCTTTCATAGGTTTCGATGATAGTCTTCTTGAGTTCATCAAGCCGGTTAGCCTGCTCACGATGGTATTTTACATCAGGCGTTTCCAAACGCTGCTTGATAACTATCAGTCCGCTCTGCCTGAGGACATAGTTGTTCTTATCTGCCTTCTCCTGAGTGACAGTAGCGAGATTAGCAGGCACCTTGACATCATTCTTCTCCGTCTTTGCCCTGTCGATATAGTATTCAAAGTATTCAGGAGAAATGAAGATACCACTCTTTGCCCGTGTGTTGAACTTCGTTCCCTGAAAGAAACGTATAAGCACCTCACACATTTTTGTTTCCTTCTGTACCTTACTCGACAATCTTAATTCTATCTGAGCCATTTTGACCTAACATTTTTAAATTTCCGTAAAAAGCGACCATATATTTGGTCGTTTAGTACAATATCATTATCTTTGCGCCGTAATTGGCAGAGAGCCACTCCACCGCATGCTTTTGGCGTTTGCGGTGCAAAAGTATAAAAAAATGAGGAAAGAATTATGATTTTAACACTTAATTTTTGGCGTGTTTTTGGCGTGATATTATAAATTGATTTATATCAAATTATCATTATGCTTATATTGATTAACTTCTATTTCTCTTGTAATTCAGGCATTTATGTAAAAGTATAACAAAAATGATAAATTTCAGTCTCAATACATGTTGGCGCCTCATCCCGACTGAAAGACGACAATCGAACTATCGGTTGTCGTCTTGTTTTTCTCACTTTTCCTCTGTCACTTCTCTCATCAGATATTCCGCAAAGATGCGGGCGGCACTCTCCACCTTGGCAGCACAGGGACGGCTCTTGTAATATTCTGCCGTTCGGGGTGATGCCACATAACTGCATTGCGCTTTCTCATGACCTTTCAATCCCAATATCTCGGCACAAATCAGACTGCCGTTCTCTGCCTCGGAACGGGCCAGCAACTCTTGCACCACCTTATAACATGCCGACTTGCCTTCGCGGTCGCTACCCTCAGTCTGTCCGCAGTCGAGTCCGACGAGCATCACGATGCCCGAAACAGCTCCGCACATCATGCGCATTCGACCTACGCCACCACCGAATCCGGCAGCTATGCGCTTGGCCATCGTCTCGTCCAGTCCATACAAGTCGCTAAAGGCAGCAACAACACTCTGACAACATCCGTAGCCTACCATGAAATTATCAACGGCACGAGCTACTCTCTTATCCAAATCTTGTGGGTCGTATTTCATATCATTTGCAATATTCACTTGGCAAAGTTACGAAGAATTTGGCAATACAGCAAATGAGCAACGAAATACCTTGTTAATTGTTCTTAAATATAGGAAAGTTGATTTGGATAGTTGAAATTTACTGAGTAATTTTGTAGGTCTAAACGAATACACATCAATTATTATTCATTTTATACTCATACAAAAATGATTTATTCAAAGGAAGTTGAAAACATGTGTAGCGTCTGCAAAGGTGCCTACCATGGACCTGCACCCATTCCCGAGGAGGGAAAATGGATTCAGGCAAAAGAGATTAAGGACATTTCGGGTTATACCCACGGTATTGGTTGGTGTGCTCCTCAGCAGGGCGCCTGCAAGCTGAGCCTCAACGTGAAGGATGGTATCATCCAGGAGGCTTTGGTTGAGACCATCGGTTGCACCGGTATGACTCACTCAGCAGCTATGGCCAGCGAGATTCTTCCTGGCAAGACCTTGCTGGAGGCTCTGAACACCGACTTGGTTTGCGACGCTATCAACACCGCTATGCGCGAGTTGTTCCTGCAGATTGTCTATGGACGCACACAGAGTGCTTTCTCTGAGGGCGGTCTGGCTATCGGTGCAGGTCTGGAGGACCTCGGTAAGGGTCTCCGCTCACAGACTGGTACGCTCTATGGCACCGTTGCCAAGGGTACCCGTTACCTGGAGCTCACCGAGGGTTACATCACCAAGATGTATCTCGACGCCAACAACGAGGTTTGCGGTTACGAGTATGTACACCTGGGCAAGATGATGGAAGCCATCAAGAACGGCATGGATGCCAATGAGGCTATGAAGAAGAACACCGGTTCTTACGGTCGCACGACTGAGGAGCAGGGTGCAGTAAAGGCTATTGACCCACGTAAAGAATAAGGAGGATACGACAATGATTAGAAAAGTACAGTTTGAGAGTCAGGAGCGCCGTATCAACCAGGTTCTTGCTGCTCTGAAGGAGAATGGCATCAACTCTATCGAGGAAGCCAACGAGATTTGTGAAAAGGCTGGTATAGACCCCTACCAGATGTGTGAGGACACCCAGCGTATCTGCTTCGAGAACGCTAAGTGGGCCTACGTATGTGGTGCCGCTATCGCTATCAAGAAGGGTGTGAAGACCGCTGCTGACGCTGCCGAGGCTATCGGTATCGGTCTGCAGAGCTTCTGCATCCCCGGTTCTGTAGCTGACGACCGTAAGGTTGGTATCGGTCACGGTAACCTGGCTGCCCGTCTGCTCCGCGAGGAGACTGAGTGCTTCGCCTTCCTGGCTGGCCACGAGTCTTTCGCTGCTGCCGAGGGTGCCATCAAGATTGCCGAGATGGCCAACAAGGTTCGTAAGAAGCCCCTCCGCGTTATCCTGAACGGTCTTGGCAAGGACGCTGCCCAGATCATCAGCCGTATCAACGGTTTCACCTATGTACAGACTCAGTTCGACTACTTCACCTCTGAGCTGAAGGTTGTCAAGGAGGTTCCCTATGGCAACAACCCCAGCCGTCTGAAGGTAAAGTGCTATGGTGCTGACGATGTTCGCGAGGGTGTCGCTATCCTGTGGAAGGAGAACGTTGACGTATCTATCACGGGTAACTCTACCAACCCCACCCGCTTCCAGCACCCCGTTGCAGGTACCTATAAGAAGGAGCGCACACTGGCTGGCAAGCCCTACTTCTCAGTAGCTTCTGGTGGTGGTACGGGCCGTACCCTGCACCCAGACAACATGGCTGCTGGTCCCGCTTCTTACGGTATGACCGACACCATGGGTCGTATGCACTCTGACGCTCAGTTCGCAGGTTCTTCTTCTGTTCCTGCTCACGTTGAGATGATGGGCTTCCTGGGTATTGGTAACAACCCAATGGTTGGTGCTACCGTAGCTATCGCCGTAGCTATCGACCTCGCCCTGAACAAGTAATCGACGAAGTCGCTTTGTACCTTTAGGTCAAAGAAGTAATCAACGATTACACCATAAAAGAAGCCTCGCTCAAGCATTTTGCAGCGAGGCTTTTTTTGTAATTCCTGAAACAATAGAAAGACTTGCAGAACGTTATTAATAATATGAGTGCACAAAAAAGTAAACGGACTATACTCCTTTGCCTGGCAACAATGCAGTGCCTGATGACTTTGGCACAGTTGGGCGACCCCAGAGAAAAGCTAAGTATCACAGCTACAGTCGATGGTTCCAGCAATACAGACTATCGCTGGAAAACAGAAGACGGAGAAGTATTGGAAAACGGACGCCTACGCCAAGGTATCAACGCACGCCTGCGTGTTAACCTCAGACTATTGCGTACCGAACGTTTCTCACTCGCCTTCAACCCTTTCTACAACTTCAGCTCACGTAGTCTGAAGCCTAATGCCGACGGTCCACAGACACAGCTACCCATTCCCGATGCTCACCACCACTATGGCGGTGACGTCACAGGCACTTACAATACCCAGTGGTTGGGCAAGCCATTTACACTCTTCGCCACGGTGACAGGCCACTTCTCACAGTACGGCTACGAGAATTTCTCGACAATGACGGGAGCCATGTTTGCCATCACCCGCAATCGCACAACCTATCTCTCCCTTGGAGCCATCTGTCTGATAGGCACCTCAGTAAGATGGCCGCTCTATCCGCTGATTATCTACAACCATCGTTTTAACGACCGATGGAGTGTCAACTGTATGGAGACCAACAACTACCTCTACTACCAAGTCACACCCAAACTGCGTTGTGCCCTGGGCATGGAACTTGTCACCGATAAGATATTCCTACGACCTGAAAAGCCAGACCTACCCAGGAAAATGGAAATCAGCGAACTCGCCGAGCGCTTTGGTGTCTTTGCCGACCTTCAGGCCACCAGGGAACTATCGTTCAATTTCGGTCTTGGCGCCACCGTACCTTTTTACAGCCGACTTCGAGAAAGCGGTTACAACAAAACCTACATGCGCATGTATGATCATGTAAAACCCTTCTTGAAGCTACAGATGAAATACAGCATTAAATAAGTATGCCAGTCCCCTTTCAAGAGAGGAGCTGGAGGACGATGTTTTAAGATACTATGGTATTGCGAAGACGCATCGGGTTCTTTGTATAGGATATAGGCTTGGATTATTTTACCACAAGACCTTCGTTATCTATTAGAGTTCAAGCGACTCTGTACGTGAAACATGTACCCGTCCCAGTGTTTCACGTCCCAGTGTTTCATTGAACCTACGATTCAATCACCGAACGGAAATGTACCAGTAGCGGTGTTTCTTTAAACTTTCTTAAACAATTACACATTTTGTGTTACACATTTTGTGTAATCAATATAAGTTTGTATATTTGCAACCGAATGTGCAAACAAAATAGGCTATGGATAATCCGTTTATTATCAAGTCATACGAATCAAAAGATTTCCACCTTTTTTCAGCCTTTCCGGATCGTTTGTTGACACCATAGGTCTGCTCCCTAGAGAAAATTTTCTTTCTAAAAAGTTTGGAATCATCAGTTTTTCTTTTTATCTTTGCCGTGTAAAGAGCTATAATAATATCGACAATGCCTAAGATACTGCTGTATATCACTGCAAAAATAATCTGGCAATTTCTGATCTGGAACACAGATTTTAATGAGAATCGTGCCCATGTGCATGTTGGTAAACGCGGAACTGAGCATTTGTGCAAGATATGGTTAGAACCTGTGGTTGAGTTGGCTCAAAAAGGCGACTTGACTGACTCTCAAGCAAAAGAAGTACTGGCTATCGCTAGTGAATATCGGGAAAAGCTAATTCTGCAGTGGAATCTTTTCAAACAAGGTAAACGCGTCAGGATGATAACGGTAAAGAAAACAAAAAAAGAAAAATAAAGATGTATAAGAAAGAAGGATATTGGGATGTGAAGCCAAAGATCAAAAGGTTGTCATTCCCTAAACGTGGAAAGTTTCAGGTGGACTTGCAAGACGGACGTTCTGTAACGATGCCTATTTCTGCTTTTCCGTCTTTGAAAAAGGTACCTGCCAAAGAACGTGAGCACTGGTATCTTATGGGTGGAGGAGTAACGTGGGATTCCTGTTCTGAGGTTATCCATATTGAGCAAATTTTGGGCAACTACCAGAATTATGCCCACGAAAATGCATGATTTATTATTTAATTGTAGAACCGAATAAAAACTTTGATTGCCTTTGGCAGAATGAAAAGATAACCAATATGCAAAGAACCCGATGCGCTCACGGAGATGCATCGGGTTCTTTGTTTAGGATACAGGCTTGGATTATTTTATGTACCCGTCCCAGTGTTTCATAATTTGTAATAATTTTTAATGGTTAATATTGATGGCCGTTGGTTATTGCTATTGCGATTCCGACTCCCGTTTTTTGCGCGCTGGGCAGGGCGCAAATTTTCCCTGGGCGGGGAACAAATTTTTCTTGGTGAGGGTACAAATTCTTGCTTGTAGGGGTGTTCTGTTGTTGTTGATAATTTTCATAACTTCCTCAACAGAAAGCGTGACAGCGTGACAGGCGTGACAGTGGAAATCGTGGGGTGGGAAGGGAACGTTATAGTCTTATTATATATATAATATATATATTATATATTAATAAGCAGTAATGCATGGTAGGTAGTGGCGCGAAAAGGGCTGTCACGCCTGTCACGCTTGTCACGCCCTCGACATTGTCACTTTGAAAAACCTTCTTGTCATAAATGAATAAATGAATACATGAATACTTTGCAAGGTTAGACCTATTGTGTCAGACAATTTAGGTTATGGTACCAAAGGACTCCAGTTCCAGTCATATAAAAACGCTAAAAAAGGGTGATTTCTTGTAGATGTCGAGAAAATTTTATATCTTTGCCACACATTACTATAAAACCCACGCTTATGAAGCACGGAAACACCCTTCTTCCTCCCTCACCATCGACGACGAGTGGGACGGCGAGACCTTTATTGAATAATAATATTTAAACAAATACTAATATGAAAAAACAATTACTTTTACTCGCAATGATTTTGCTACCCTTGGTAACTAGTGCCCACGACATTGAAGTCAAGAATGCTGATGGCGTTACCATTTATTACAACTACACTAATAATGGTACGGAATTGGCGGTTACTTACCAAGGTAGCAGTTATTCTTCTTATTCGAACGAATATCAAGGCAATGTTGTTATACCTGAGGAAGTAACCTACATGAACAGGACACGCAAGGTGACGAGCATTGGAGATTATGCGTTCGATGGTTGTTCCGGCCTTACCTCCGTCACCATCCCCAATAGTGTGACGAGCATTAGAAAGAATGCGTTCTGTGGTTGCTCTGGCCTTACCTCCATCACCATCCCCAACAGTGTGACGAGCATTGGAGAAGAGGCGTTCCGATATTGCTCTGGCCTTAAAAAAGTAATCGTAAAAGATATAGCAATATGGTGCGGAATCAAGTTCGGTGATTCTTACTCTAATCCTTTATATTGTGCTAAACATATTTATAGTGACGAGGATACAGAAATCACAAATCTAATTATCCCCAATAGCGTGACGAGCATTGGAGTTAGTGCGTTCTGGAATTGCTCTGGCCTTACCTCCGTCACCATCGGCAATAGTGTGACGAGCATTGGAGATTATGCGTTCCGAGAATGCACAGGCCTTACCTCTGTCACTATCCCCAATAGTGTGACGAGCATTGGATGGGCTGCGTTCTATGGTTGCTCTGGCCTTACCTCTGTCACTATCCCCAATAGTGTGACGAGCATTGGATGGGCTGCGTTCGATGGAGTCGATATTCCAACTGTCATTTCTCTGATAGAGAATCCGTTTACGATAGAAGGAAAGACATCGTATTCTAGAACTTTTACACAAAACACATTCAATAATGCAACGCTATATGTTCCGAAGGGTACTATAGATAAGTATAAGGCAACTGATGGTTGGAAAGACTTCCTGTTTATTGAAGAAGGAACGGGTGGTGGTGACACACCTGAAACGCAGAAGTGCGAGAAGCCTACCATCAGCTATGAGAATGGAAAACTGACGTTTAGCTGTGCTACAGATGGCGCCGTCTGCCAATATTCCATAACCGATACGGACATCAAGGCTGGAAGCGGAAATGAGGTGCAGCTGGGTGTGACCTATAACATCAGCGTCTTTGCCGCCAAGGCGGGCTATGAGAATTCTGAGACGGCAACAGCTACGCTCTGCTGGATAGATCAGCAGCCCAAGACGGAAGGTATCACCAACGGCATTGTCAACATTCCTGCCAACGCCGTACTGATTCAGAGTGCGGGAGGCAGCATCCGCGTGCAGGGAGTAGATGAGGGCACGCAGGTCAATGTGTATGGCATCAATGGCACTCAGGCTGGTTCAGCTATCAGTCAAAGTGGTGCGGCAACCATCAATACGAACCTGCAGCCCGGCTCCATCGCCATCGTGAAGATTGGCCGGAAGTCAGTCAAGGTCGCGATTAAGTGAGAATAGAGCTAAGCTTGCTTAAGCTATATCGAACGTGAGCGAGCTCGAGCAAAGCTCAAGGTCGTAGTGAAATAGTTTTTATTATCACTTAGGAGCATCCCTGCCCGTTTCTATTTCGAGTAGGGATGCTTTGTTATCTGACACCATTAACCTGCCTTCCATAAAAGATAGTTATTTTTGGGTTATTACTATCACATTCCAGAAAATATTCGTATATTTGCAGTGTGAAATAATTGAGAAATGGCAAAACGAAGAGAAATAAGAAATAGTACAGCTGAGTTCCTGATCTTTCAGGCTGAGGCGAAGGAACAAGGTGTTGAGGTTTACTATAAAGACGAAAACATCTGGGCTTCACAGAAAGCTATGGCAACATTGTTTGACGTCAATGTTCCTGCTATCAGTAAGCATCTGAAGAATATTTTCGAGTCAGGTGAGTTGAAGGATGATTCAGTTGTTTCCAAAATGGAAATAACTGCCTCTGACGGGAAGCACTATCAAACACTATTCTATTCACTCGATGCTATCATCGCTGTGGGTTATCGTGTTAACAGCGTCCGTGCTACGCAATTCCGTCAGTGGGCAACCAGCGTACTAAAGGTATATGCCATTCGAGGATATGTGCTTGACAGAAAGCGTATGGAGAACGGGACGTTCTTGAATGAAGACTATTTCGAGCACCTGTTAGCGGAGATTCGGGAGATACGTCTCTCTGAGCGTCGTTTCTATCAAAAACTGACGGACATCTATGCAACGAGTATGGACTATAACAAAGACGCACCTACCACGCGAATGTTTTTTAAACGGATTCAGAACAAGATGCATTATGCTGTGCATGGGCGTACGGCTGCAGAACTGATTGTTGACAGGGCTGATGCTAGTAAGGAACACATGGGGCTTACCACTTGGGAGAATGCGCCAGACGGAAAGATTGTAAAAACGGATGTTTCGATAGCTAAGAACTATCTGAAGCAAATAGAATTGGAGGATATGGGGCGTATTGTTACGGCAGTACTGGAGTTTGCAGAAAGCCGAGCCAAACGGCATATTCCCATGACTATGGAAGACTGGGCAAAACGTATAGATGCCTATTTGAACAGTGATGAGCGTCCTTTGCTTGACAATGCAGGAAGCGTCAGTCATGAAGAGGCTGTACTACACGCTGAGACGGAATTTGAAAAATACCGAATAGTACAAGACCGCCTGTTCCAAAGTGACTTTGACAAATATTTAGGTGAACTGCCTTTAGAGGACAAATAAAAATTACCGAAAAAAAATATACTAGATGTTTTAGGGCTATCTTTCTTCTTGAACTACTCCGAATAGAAATTTAAATTCTCCGAATAGAATTTTAAATACTCCGAAAGTAACGAAAATTACTTTCGGAAAAATAGGAATTGTGATTTTACCCTCCCTTCCTCCCGTCGCCCCTCTCAAATGCCGATGTACAGGGCGTTTGAGGCACGGGAGGGAGAGCGATTGTCCCTCACCTTACCCTCCCTTTTTTTAGTTCGATCCCTCCCATTTTTGGGGATTTACTCCAAACTGGGTGTAAAACCCCAATGGGAGGATGAGGGCCCCTGGACGGGAGGGAGACGGGAGGGAGATTTGTTTTCCCTCCCGTCCGTGAGCACCAGTAAATAAAGGGGTTCCGAGCGAAAAAGGGAGGAAGTGAGGGTAAAACGCAGAAAAACTTTTTTTCTGGCGCGAATAAGGAACGCTTATTGACAGATAAGGCATCCTTAATGAGAAATAAGGAACGCTTATTGGAAAATAACCCTGGGTTATGGGGAGGCAACTTGAGGTATTAATAGTTGCGGTTAGTCCGTAAGCTTCGGACTCTCAGTCCGAGCCGTTCGGACTGGCAGTCCGTCGGGACGGACTATTCCATTAGCGTGTTAAAAACGATGCGGATTTTCTGCAAATCTTTTGCCCATGTCGGTTGAATGTTGTATCTTTGCACTACTAATCAACTAAATGAAGCATGGACGAACAAATATTGGAATATATCTATTATATGGTTTACGGGGGTGTGATGGTATTGAGTTTGGTGGCCAGCTGCTATATGCTGTTCCGTCGTGCCAATGCCATTGCCCCTGACATTACACCACCAGCACGTCTGCGCCGATGGGCAGCTACCTTCTTTGCTGCCTTGGCGTTGTGCCACCTGTGGTACATGCCGATGTATTTCCTCTCCTCCAGCGACGATGTGATGCTGGGTTATCTGATAGCCGGATTGCTCGACAGCCTGACAATTATTCCCTTGACAATGGGTATCACTTATAGTACCTACATCAACGGCTTGCGTATCCAGCACTTTATCAACCTTTACCATGAGGCGGTCGCGACCCATCAGCCTATAACTGTCCGACAACTGGCCCACAAGAGTGGTTTCCACAGTTATAATACATTTAGAAATGCCTTCAAACGCAAGACGGGACAGTCGGCGACTGCCTGGATGAAGGCTGCGAGCGAGCGAGAGCAGAGTCAAGCTCGCTTGGACTCTGCCGAGCGTAAGCAGGCTGGCCTGGAAGGCAAGGTTGGAGAGCCCTAAAGTGACCAAATCTGCAAAAATGTGACTAAATCTGCAAAAATCACGGCTCATAGTATGGATCGTGATTCTTTTTTGAAAGAAAATGGCTAACTTTGCAGAATCAACCATTATCCCAAAACTTGAATATTATTGTTTAACAAATAAATAATGTAAATATGAGAAATTTGAAAAAGTGGGTGCTTGCCGCCATCCTAATCTGCGGCACCGCAACGATGTTCATATCGTGCGCAGCGAATGAAGACAACCCCGCTCCTGTTCCCCAGCCAGACATTAATCTTGCTGAGAAAATCGTCGGCAAGTGGATGGTAGCCGAACTGGACGGCGAAGCGTGCCCGACCAACTTGAAGGCAGTCGTTACATTCGATTCACCAACAAAGGCCTCCGGAAGCCTTTCTGACTTCTACAGCAAGTCGTGGAACGACGAGGTGGAAGCCGACGTCAAGATCGACGGAAACAAAATGATCATTACAGCGAATGAAGATGACCACACCACACATGTGCTGAATGTTACCGTTTCCTCCATTACAGATGAGGATATGGTACTGAGTTCCGAATGGACTGTCCTTGTGGATGGCAAAGAGGCTCATCAGGAGGTCTATGAAGAGGAACGCTGGGAACGCGTGACGAAGGACTATGAAGCAGCCTTCTTTGGCGAGTGGGAAGGCAAGGTCACCAGAGATCTGGGTGACGAAACAAACGATGAACTGCACCGTTGGGAATGCAATCCCGACGGCACCTACTCATTCTTTGACCTGGTGGATGACAAGTGGGTGGAAGCTCCCCACTACCTGGCAGACTACTTCGTCGATGGCACACTGCTCTGCACCCGCTGGCAGGACACGAAAGACAGCGAGGAACTGCGTGAGTGGTGGGAAATTGAAAGCATCAAGGATGATGTGTTGAAGGCTACGGCCCTGCGAGTGCGCGAGGATGGCTCGACCTACACCGCTACATTACAGATGACGAGGGTACAGCCGGAGACTGCTATCGATTACAGCGATAAGGTTAACTGGCTTTCTTACCCGGAAATCACCAAAGACGTTGATGCTATATACATCTACTCGACATCGTACGTTGACATGAGCTTCGAAGATGGTGCCTCCAATTACGTACCTATCGACAACCCCGAGATGATTCTGCTTGCGCTGGGTGAATATGAGACGAATGCAACCGTGTTCGAGGAGTCTTGCAACGTGTTTGTGCCGTGGTACCGCCAAGCTGGCATGAAGTATGCCAATGAGGTTGCTAAGAAGACAGGCAACATTGACGCAGCACTTGCAGGTTTATCCTATACTGACATCAAAGCCGCACTCGACTACTACTTTGAGAACTGCAACAACGGTCGGCCGTTCATCATTGCGGGCCACAGCCAGGGTTCGGCCATGGTCAGGTATGTGTTGAAAAACTACTTCAAGGAACACCAGGACTATTACCAGCGCATGGTAGCCGCCTATCCTATTGGCTTCTCCATTACGAAAGACGATCTCGAAGCCTATCCATACCTGAAGTTTGCAACTGGAGAGAGCGACACGGGTGTCATCATCAGCTATAACACTGAGGGTCCCAAGAACGTAGAGGAGAACGCCAGGAACGTCGTGGTGCTCCCGGGTGCTATAAGCATCAATCCGTTGAATTGGAAGCTCGACGAAACCTACGCATCCGCCAGTGAGAACAAGGGTTCGCTCGTGCAGAACAAAGAAACAGGTGCTCGTGAGTTCGTTGACCTCGGCGTCGATGCACAGATAAACCTTGCCCGTGGCGTCATCGTGACTAACACTACAGCTCCTGTCACCGAAGGGAAAGAATTCTTCGGGCCAGCCAGTTTCCACGAGAACGACTACTCGTTCTTCTACAAGAACCTGCAGGAAAACGTGGCGAAGCGTATCGAAACTTACAAAAACAACGCGGAATAAAGGTAAGTTTTCAGATAAGACACCCTTATTATGTCACACCATGCCAAGCACGGTGTGACATAATTTATGCCTTCAGTGCCCTCATGGCGTTCAGGACAGCCAGGACAGTGACACCCACATCGGCAAAGACTGCGAGCCACATGGTAGCCAGTCCGACAACAGCCAGTAGCAGAACGGCAACCTTCACACCAATGGCAAAGAGTATGTTCTGACGGGCTATGGCCAGTGTACGACGGGCTATACGGATGGCAGTAGCAATCTTTGAAGGATGGTCGTCCATCAGCACTACGTCAGCAGCCTCTATGGCAGCATCACTACCCAGTCCGCCCATAGCAATGCCCACATCGGCACGAGCCAATACGGGAGCATCATTAATACCATCGCCCACGAAAGCTGTTGTGTGCGTGTCTGAAATCAGTTTCTCCATAAGCAGCACCTTGTCGGCAGGCAACAGTTCAGCATGGTATTCGTCCAATTGCAACTGGCGAGCCACCCGTTGTGCTACATCCTCACGGTCGCCTGTCAGCATCACGGTTTTCTGCACACCCAGTGCCTTCAACGCAGCAATAGCCTCTTCACTATCCTCTTTCACCACATCGTTGATGAGGATATGTCCTGCATATTCTCCATCAATAGCCACATGGATAATGGTGCCCGTATCGCCATCACAGGCATGCCACTTTGCACCCACAGCATCCATCATTTTCGTATTACCCACACAGGCCACCTGTTGTCCCACTTTGGCCCGAATGCCCTTACCAGCCAGCTCTTCCACATCGCTCACCTCGCAACCATCGGTAGCCTCATCGGGGAAGGCGTCACGCAGGGCTGCACCAATGGGATGAGTCGTGAAGTGCTCCACATGGGCAGCCATGTGCAAAATATGGGTGGTATTCGGATGTACGGCCTCCACGGCAAAACGTCCGTGCGTCAGGGTGCCTGTCTTGTCGAACACCACAGTATCCACCTTTGCCAAGAGGTCCAGATAGTTGGCACCCTTCACCAGAATACCCTTGCGCGAAGCACCACCAATTCCGCCAAAGAAGGTCAGGGGCACGCTGATAACTAATGCACAAGGACAGCTGACCACCAGGAACATCAAGGCACGATACAGCCAGGTGGGAAAAGCGGTGAGAAATGAGAGACCTGAGGTGAAGGAAAGATATAAAGGAGGCAACACCGCAATGGCAATAGCCAAGAACACGACGACAGGGGTATAGATGCGGGCAAACCTAGTGATGAATGTCTCGCTCTGCGACTTATGCTCACCAGCATCCTCCACCAGTCGGATAATCTTTGAAACGGTACTCTCGCCAAATGACTTTGTAGTACGGATGCGCAGCACCCCATTGATATTGATACAGCCAGAAATAACCTCGTCTTCCTCGCCAACCTCACGAGGAACACTCTCACCCGTCAGCGCCATGGTGTTCAGCGACGATGCACCACTGACGACTACTCCGTCCAAGGGAACCTTTTCTCCCGGACGCACCACGATAGTAGAACCAATAGCCACCTCGTCAGGACTGACCGTCACTTCCTTCATCCCTCCCTTTTCGTCGTCCACCTCTATATGGGCTACGTCTGGACGGATGTCCATCAGATGAGAAATACTCTCACGGCTCTTCCCTTCAGCATAACCCTCAAAGAGTTCGCCCACCTGGAAGAAAAGCATCACAAAGACTGCCTCAGGAAACTCCGTCTCAGCTCCTGGCAGGAAGCCAATGCAGAGAGCGCCTATGGTGGCTATGGCCATCAGGAAATGCTCATTGAAGGGATCACCCTCCATCAAACCTTCAGCAGCCTCTTTCAACGTGCCTGCTCCGATGATGAGATAAGGGACGAGATAGACCAGCAGCAATTGCCACGTGGCGAGCGACTGTGTCTTCTCGATAGAAACAGCAAAGATGAGTAACCCTACGGTCTCGGCAATCAGCCACAACTGGCGACGCAACCCATGCTCGTGGTGGTGCTCGTGGTGATGCTCATGATGATGTTCATGGTGATGCTCATGACAACAGCATTCACCTTGATGTTCGTGATGATGTTTGTGTACCATATCCTAAGTGTTTTATTGTTTCTGGGTGCAAAGTTACGAAACCTTTTCTGCAACTTAGTTGCAAACAAGGAACAGGGGCTGTCTTGCCGACGGTTTTCTGCAGAAAAGTTTGGAAGTTACAAACTTATTGCGTAACTTCGCAGCATGATAAGTCAACAGATTTGTGAGGAGATGCTCCAAGAACATGGCGTGAAGCCTACTGCCAACCGCATCGTCGTGGTGAAGGCACTGGCAGATGCTGAGCGTCCTTTGTCGCTCAGCGAATTAGAATATAAAATTATGTCTATTGACAAGTCGGGGGTGTTCCGTGCGCTGACGTTGTTTCGCGAGCATCATCTGGTGCATGTCATAGAGGATGGTGGCGACGGGGTGCGCTACGAGTTATGCCACAGCCACGACGGTCATGAGCACGACGACGACCAGCACGTGCACTTCTACTGCGAACGCTGCCACCGCACTTTCTGTATCAACGAGATGCCCATACCCCCCATCCTGCTTCCCGAGGGGTATAGGCTGCACAGCATTAACTACATGGCCAAGGGACTCTGTCCGCAGTGTGCTGCAGAGAGACGTTAGGCTTCTAATTATACCTCAAAGTCGAGGCACGAGCGCTGAACGGTATAGGGACGAACCTTGCCGTTGGCAACAGCCACGTGCTCAGGATGAACGGCATAGCCCTTCAGTGCTTCCTCGCTCTCTAACGTGCTGTCTAACATCACATCGGCATTCGAGGATGCCAGTCGTCCGTCAATGTGTACCTTGACGTCAATGAGTCCGGGAACCTTGCCGACAAGTCCTTCCAAACCAGCTTTAATACCTGCCTTAACGGCTTTCTTCTCTTCTTCTGACAGTTCTGGATTCAATGTCCAGAGGATAATGTGCTTTACCATACTTTTTATATTAAAGATTAAATATTAAATATTAAATTTCAGAATCAACGAAAGGGGGAGAGGATGCGAGGTGCATTTCCTGATGGGTAACAGGATGGGTGAACCATATCTCCGAGGCGTGGAGCATCAATCTGTCGCCCTTCGTGCCATAGAGCTCGTCGCCCACAATAGGACGACCTAACCCGTCGGGATGGGCACAATGGATGCGGAGCTGGTGAGTGCGTCCCGTTTGCGGATAGAGTGCCACAAGATCGTCGCTCAGAAACTCGTAGTCCGTCACCGCCCGCTTGCCGTGTTCCAAATCCACCATCTGGCGGGGACGGTTCATCGGGTCAGGACGCAAGGGAAGAGAAATGGTACCTCTTACCTCTTCCTTCTTACATCTTCCATCTTCCACCTTCGCCACATATTTCTTCTTGACCTGATGTTTGATGAATTGCTCCTGCAGGGGACGATAGGCCTCCAGCGTCTTAGCAACAATCAGCAATCCTGACGTGCCCATATCCAAGCGATGGGCTATGACAGCCTCAGGATAACGCTGGCGCATCAGTGTCTCTACGGAATAGTCCTCGATACGACCGGGCGTGGAGAGCAGTCCACTGGGTTTGTCAAGCACCACGATATACTCATCTTCATAGACAGTCTTCGGATCCAAATGTGCAAAACCCAGCAACTCCGGATTTGGGTCAACCTCCAACCCTTCCAACATCCACGTCAGGATAGGCTTGCACTTACCTCGACAGGCAGGATAGTAGTTCAGATGCTGGCGTATCTCCTCCTTCGTCGTTGCACCCCACCAGAACTCAGCCATACAGACAGGCTTCAAGACCTGCTGATAGGCATATTGCAACAGTTTGGGGGCACAGCAGTCGCCCGTACCGCTTGGGGGCAACGGAAATTTCTGGCGCAACTTGGGACGACTGTAATATGACTGCCAGATATCTACCAGGTCCTTCACCTCCCCTCGTGCATTCAGCAGTTGGTATTGATGGAACAGCCACAGCTGCAAGTCCTGCGACATTTTCTTAGCGATGAGAGGCGAGTGGTGAGTGGTGAGAGATATCTCCCGTTCCGTCGTCTTGAAATGTCCATCGGGCTGTTGGGCATCATAGACAGGTGGCACGAAATAATCCCAATCGTTCCTGCCTGCCAGCAGTCCGCTATAGGCAGCCAGATAAGCCAGTCCGCCCTCATGCTCCACCACCAGCACACCAAACATCTTACCCTTGTCAGCATCCTCCCTGATTTCCGCATGGATACCGATATAGGCCTGCACCTCCTTAGCCGCCATTACACATAGCGGATGCGGCTCGTAGCAGAACGGATAGGTAAACCGTTCAGGAGCCTGGATATCGGTATTCAACGAATGCAGCATTCCCATTTGTCTGCAAAGATATACAATATTGCGATGGTTGGACTCCGACTAAACGTCAATCTTCTTAATCACCGTAGCAGGGTTTCCACCAACTACCGTGTTGTCTGGAACATCCTTTGTCACTACAGCGCCTGCGGCAACAACAGCATTTCTGCCAATGGTTACGCCCGGACAAATGATGGCACCGATGCATATCCATGCATTCTCTTTGATTGTCACCTTTCCGAAATGGAATAGGTTATGTCGGTCATGAAGGTCGTGATTGACCGTCGCAATTTTAACCTCGGGACCAATCAGAACATTATCTTCTATCTCCACCTTTCCAGGAGAGAGGATGGTTGCTCCTTTGTTGATAGTCACATTTTTCCCGATTGTCATCCGACATCCGCAATCACAATAGAAAGGAGAAACGATGGCGACACTGTCGTCTATCTCACTTTGGAACAGTTCTTCCAGCAGACGCTTGTAATCGGGATCCGTAGGTTTCTTGGAAGATATCTTCAGACATAGTTCATGACTCCGAATCATTTCTGCCTCCACGTAACGCATACGAGGGTCTCTTTTGTCAACCAACCCTGTAGCATCTATCACGTCAAACAGACTTCCTTTCATTTCCTTCCCTTAAATGTATATCCGATACCCTCAACGGCTGCACGGATAGCTTCTTCTGTGGCAGAGCCTTTGATGGTGAGGGTGTTGGCAGAAGCACTGGCCTTGGCTTTCTCAACGCCTGGCACCTCCTCAACGGCACGGACTACGGCAGCCTCGCAATGACTGCAATGCATATCCTCAACGCGATAGACGCTCACATCAGGGTCTGACGCTTCCTTCGTGGTAAACTTGCTAAATAGTTTCATCATAAGAGCAAATATAATTAATAATGTTAATACAGTAGCACAAACGATTTTAAAAGGACTTGGCAGAGCGGATGTATTCATGCAACAGGCGTCCTGAGCGGCAACGGTGAAATGGATTCCTATGGCATTGATCAGCAGACCAAAGAGGACGGCAAAGCCCACAATGGTCATCAGATAGATAGAGGTGAAACGACGCCCCATCGACTTGTGAACCACGAGAATAGAAGCGAGATTCACCGCTGGTCCCGCCATCAACATCACAAATGCTGCACCTGGCGAAAGACCCTTCATCATCAATGCCGCTGCCACGGGGATGCTACCCGTCGAACAGATATACATCGGCACGGCAATGGCGAGTATGACCAGCATCTGCAGCAACGGCTGACTGCCGAAACTGAGGAAGAACTCGTCTGGTACTGCCACCTGAATCAATGCCGCCACAACAAGTCCGATAAGCAGTCGCAGCCCGATGTCGCGAAGCATATCATAATAGGCATACTTTAACACTCGCCAAATCCTATTGCCTTGTCCTTCATTGGCCATTGAACATTGATCATTGCACGTTGAGTCATCGTCCTTGACCAGTCGGTTTACCAGCAATCCGCCACAGACGCCCGTGATGAGTGCTGCCGTAGGACGGATAATGGCAAAGCCTAGTCCCATCAGCGAGAACGTGGCCAGAATGGAATCTATGCCCGTCTGTGGCGTAGCGATGAGAAACGAGGCAATAGCTCCCTTCGAAGCCTTCTCGTTCCTGAGTCCGATAGCCGTAGGAATTACTCCACACGAACATAGCGGCAGTGGTACACCCAACAGCGCAGCCCAAACAACAGACAGCCTGTTGCTGCGCGAAAGATAATTGGCATAGAACTTCTGCGGCACGAACACATGCAACACCCCTGCGATGAAGAATCCCAACAACAGGTAGGGAGCCATCTCGCAGATTACGTTCAGCAGCGATGTGAAAAAACTCTGTATATTCATCGATTTATGCAATTTCCGTCATTTCCTTATTTCAAGGATATATATGCCAAAGTATTTAATATCACATGCAAAAATACAACATTTTACTAATAATATTCCATTTGTACACAAATTATTAATTTAGTTTAAGAAAAGTGGTTAATCGTCTCCGACTAACCACCTCACAAAACTAAACAAATACGTCTTCTGACATTACAAGTTGGGAGAGATGACGGCTATCCAGGCCTCGATACGGGCGTCGGTCTTGTCATCCTCGTTGATGTCGTCAAGGGGCAGACCGATAAACTTTCCGTCTATCACAGCCTCAGAGTCATCGAAGGTATAGCCGTCAGTCTCGACAGCACCGATGAACTTGGCACCGCTGTCCTTAATGCCGTTGTAGAGTTCGCCCATGCCGCCCACGAAGGTGTCGCTGTAAGTTGAACAGTCGCCACAGCCGAACAGGGCGATGGTCTTGCCATTGAGGTCAGCATCTTGGAGCGTCTTTAGGCCGTCGTACCAGTCATCCTGTAATTCGCCTGCGCCCCACGTTGAAGTGCCGAGAATCAGGTTTTGGTTGGCAGCTACAACGTCGGCTGTCAGTTCCTGTACGTTCAGGGCCTCGCAGCCCAGTTTCGAGGCAATTTTCTCTGCGATGGCCTCACAGGTTCCCGTCGAGGAACCATAGATTACAATTGTTGCGTTCATTACTTATTTATATTTATGTGGTTAATTACGATTGATGCATAGACCGTCGCACTTGCCCTGTCTTCTGCTTTTACGTTTACAATACCGTTCACATTGTGCGCAGATGTCGTAGCCGAGCATAGCTCCGAGTATAAAATCTTCCTCTGGCGTGAGTTCGTTCAGTGGACGAGTGACAATGAGTCGGATAGCATCCAGACACTCGCGCCGACCGAAATACACATTCATGTTCTGTTGTCCGGCGGGTTGCAACAAGTATGGAATATCCTGACTTTCCAGTCGCCGGATAGTCTGCTCACTGTATTTCTTGTTACAGGTGAATAATACCATGTGGCGAACGCCCTTATGCAGTTCGTAGATGTGGTTCATCAGCACCTGAAGTGCTGTGGGATTTGCTGTTCTCATTTTTATGGTTTTGATTTCGTGTGCAAAATTAGAGAGAAAAAACGAAGTGTGCAATACCTAAAATGCGGTGTTTTAAACATTGCACACCTGCAAAGTCGTGCAAAAGCAGATTAATCAAAAGTAGGTATTGTGGTGTTATTGCGCCCGTCTAACCGTTGTCTTTTTTAAAAAACGGGAGAATTGTTCGTTTCTTAAAATAATAATGTGTAACTTTGCAGCGTATGACCTCCACTCAATAAAGAGACAATAAAAGAAACAAGAATATATGGAACAACAAAATGCCATTTACGACGCACGCCAGTTAGGACTGCCTCGCATGATGATACTGGGCGTTCAACATCTGTTTGCCATGTTTGGAGCAACGGTGCTCGTGCCATTACTGACTGGTCTGGACGTATCGGTAACCTTGCTGTTTGCAGGCATAGGAACACTGATGTTCCATTTCATCTCGAAGTGGAACGTGCCAGCCTTCCTGGGCTCATCGTTTGCCTTCCTGGGTGGCTATGCATCGGTGAAGGAGATGGGTGTTGCACAAGGGCTCTCAGAAACGTTGGCACTAGACTATGCCTGTCTGGGTGTGGCTTGTGCCGGACTGATGTATTTTGTTATGGCTGCTTTAATTAAGTCGTTTGGCGTAAAAAAGATCCTGCATTTTTTTCCACCCGTAGTGACAGGTCCTATTGTGATAGCTATCGGTCTGGTACTGTCTGGCTCCGCCATCAGCAACTGTCAGACCAACTGGTTGCTGGCTATCATTGCCATTATCACCGTCATTGTATCGTCCATTTGGGGTAAGGGCATTATTAAGATAATCCCCGTGCTGTTGGGTGTCATCGTGTCGTACGTCATTGCAGCCTGCATGGGTGAAGTCGATTTCACACCGCTGGGCGAGACAGCATGGATAGGATTCCCAATAGAAAAGGAACACACGATATGGGCAGTATTTGAACATGGCGACACATCGCTGATGCTGTCCACCATCCTGGCCGTCATGCCTATAGCCTTTGCAACGATTATGGAGCATATCGGCGATATGTTTGCCATCAGCTCTACCGTAGGCAAGGACTTTCTGGCTGAACCCGGCCTGCACCGCACGCTGACGGGTGATGGTGTTGCGACAGCCATTGCCTCCGTCTTTGGTGCCCCTGCAAACACTACTTACGGCGAAAATACGGGTGTGCTGAACCTGACCAAGGTGTTCGACCCGAAAGTGATACGCATAGCCGCTTGCCTGGCTATCATACTGGCGTTCTGTCCTAAATTTGCCAGTCTGATACAACTGATGCCTGCGGCTACCATCGGTGGTGTCAGCCTAATACTCTATGGCATGATTTCTGCGGTAGGTGTGCGCAATCTGGTGGAGGAGAAGGTTGACCTGAAGAGCTCGCGCAACGTGTTTGTAGCAGCACTTATCCTGGTACTGGCCATCGGTGTGAAGTATGGTGCCAACGACGATATCGCTATGGGCCCCATCCACCTGTCCGGGCTCGCCATTGCTGCCATTGTAGGCATCTTCCTGAATGCCATCATGCCCGACAAACTGGGAATGAAGGTCAAATCGTTCAAGGGTAAGGAGAAGTCGTAAGAGACAGAATCTGGGCTAAGCGATTTTGAAAACAAACAAGACCGTAAAACATCTATATATAAACTACTAAGACAAATCAACATGAAAAAAGTACTTGCTATTGCATTTATGTTGTGCACCACTGGAATAGTGATGGCACAGAGAATTGACTTTGATTTCTCCGGAAGACAATCTTCTGAAGTAACCGAACCCAACTATATCGCCTGGCCCATCGGAAGAGTAGCCAGCGACTCCAAGACATTGGGAAACGGCATAACGTTAACCATAGTGCCCTCGGAAGGGGCCACTGCACTCGCATCAAACTGGAGCAAGAACATCGTCCAGCAAAACAGCAAGTTATTGGGAGACGGTGTTTTCGCCTGTCACTTGGAAGGAGGTAACTACCAATGGATTACTTCTGGAAAAACCGCTATTACGCTGACCATAGAAGGTATGACAGCGGGCAAGCATTCTGTGATAGCCTATCATAATGATACTGACGCCGGACAGACACATCCTGACGTGCAGGTGAGTGTTAACGGTACAGTACAGGTGACTGGGATAAAGCACTCTTCAGGGGCGAAAAAAAACTCGGAATGCGGATTCTCCTATGTCGAGTTTACGGTAACGGAAGGACAGCCGGTAGTCATCCAATACACATGCGTTCCTGAGGATGGAAAGACATATAGCCGCACCAGCATCATGCTTAACGGATTGGAGTTTGACACCAATCCCTACGGTATTATGGATCCCATTCCTGCCAACTATGACTTTCATGTAGATATCGATGACTTAGGCAGTGTGGCTTTCAGTTGGATTCCAGCCGAAGGAGCTACTGCCCATCGACTGATATATGGTACCGACTCTACAACTGTTGCCGAGGCTACTACAGCCCAGTATGAAGGCAGCGAGCCGCAATATGTTGAAGCAGGCTTCTCACCGCTAGTGCGCTATTGGTGGCGAGTGGATGAACAAGTAAACGGAATTTTCCATCAAGGAAAAGTGATGACTTTCCAACCCGCCCGCTTGGCATTCCCAGGGGCAGAAGGGTATGGACGTTATGCCATTGGCGGACGTGGCGGAGTGGTATATCATGTGACGAATCTAGAAGATAACGGTGACGATATAAATCCAATAGAAGGCTCTTTCCGCTATGGCATCAAGAAGGTCAGCGGACCGCGGACCATCGTTTTTGACGTGGCTGGTGTCATCTCGTTGAAGAGTCGCCTGACCTGTGCTGACAAATTTGTCACGATAGCTGGTCAGACGGCTCCCGGCAATGGTGTTATGCTGCGTACCTGCCCTTTTGGTATGGCTTCCGATGGTATCACCCGTTTCCTCCGTATGCGATTGGGACATAAGAAGTTGGTTAACAACCTGATTCCTGGCGGGAAGAACGATTACTCGTATGGCGATGAGGCCGGAACCTCTGAAGAGACCACACTCAGCGGACTCGACGGAATGGGCATGGCAGGCAACGATCATGCTATCATGGACCACTGCTCCATCTCATGGACCATCGACGAAGCATTCTCCAGTCGAAACGGCAAGGGACTGACCTTACAGCATACGCTTATCAGTGAGGCACTGAACCAAGCAGGTCATCCGAACTACGGTGTAGGCGACAGGCACGGATACGCCGCTACCATTGGTGGTGGAGAGATGGGAGGACAGCCTGGTACTTATCACCACAACCTATTGGCTCACTGCGAGGGACGCAACTGGAGTATCTCCGGCGGACTGGATGGCAAAGGAAGCTATGACGGTCATCATGACATTTACAATAATGTAGTATATAATTGGGGTGGTAGAGCCACGGATGGTGGAACCCATGAGATGAACTTCTGCAATAACTTCTACAAGATGGGGGTCAACAGCACCTCGACACTCATGAACCTGCAACTGGAAGGAACAGGCTCTGGCACACAAAGTGTTTATGTGCATGGAAATATACGTCAGGAGAAGAATAATGGAGCACTGACAGAAGACAAAAAAGGAACCACCTACAAATACAGCACTTCAGGAGGACAGGTCGTTGACTGGGACCCACTACCTACTGTTCCTTTCAGTTTCATGAACCCAGAGGGTAATATGGAGACAGCACAAGCAGCCTTCAAGAATGTACTCTCAGACGTTGGCTGTACACAACCGTTCTTCGACCTGCATGACCAGCGTATGGTCAGTGAGACAATAGCAGGAACAACAAGCACTAAGGGCAGTCGTAGCGGAAGACCTGGTCTTATCGACTCCGAAGAGGATGCTGGTTGCGAAGGTTTTGACCTGGAGAAACTGGGCATTGTCAATGCACAACGCGGTACAGACTGGGATACAGACCAGGATGGTATCCCCGACTGGTTTGAGGCGCTGACAGAAACCAACCCGAGCGTAGCAAATAACAACGAAGACCGCGACGGTGACTACTATACTGACCTGGAAGAATACCTCAACTGGATTGCCGTACCTAATTATATTATCGAGGGTGAAAAGCAAATCACACTCAAAGATTTCTTTGCGGGTTACAACTCTCCAGCCTATTCTATCACTGCCCCTATTGGTGTGACAGCCAATGAGACAGGAGGACTGTTAACTGTTACGCCCACAGCTGCTACCCCTAAGTTGTTCACCATTATGGTAAAGGCCACCGAAGATGGTATCAGTCTGGAACGCGCCTTTAACTTTGCTTATGGACAAGGGGTTACTGGCATCCATAACATCAACAACGATGTGATGACTCTCGACAAGAACGCTCCCGTCTTCGACCTGCAGGGACGTCATATCGTGAAACCAACGAAAGGTATTTATATTCAAAACGGAAGAAAACATATTATCAATTAAAATTTATCATTATGAACAAGTACGAGAAATTTGTCATTACCATTAATCGTGAGTTGGGTTCCGGTGGCAGAACCATTGGTGAGAAACTGAGCAAAAAACTGAATGTACCTTTCTATGATAAGGCACTGATTCAACAGCTGAAGGAGCAATACCACCTGACGGTTGAACAGATTGAGTTTCTGAAAGGACAGAAACATAACTGGTGGGCAGACTGCAAGCGTAGCATGATGATGATGCCCAACTACGTAGGACCTTCCTATATAGGTACCCCCATCAACATGCCCGACTTTCTGATTACGGACGAGATCTTCCAGACGGAAACGGAAATCCTGAAAGGTATCGCAGAGGACGGTTCGTGCATCATTGCAGGACGTAGCGGCTTCCATATCTTCCGCAACCACCCCAACCATCTGAGCATCCTAATTCAGGCTTCCATGCAGCACCGCATAGAACGACTGGTGCGCAAGCGTGAAATCACTTATGAACAGGCCCGTGAGATTATCGAGCAGGTTGACGAAGCACGCGAGAACTATGTCAAGAAGTACACGGGTTCATCAAGATATGACACTAGGAACTACGACCTAGTCATCAACATGGACGACCACACAGAGGACGAGGCCCTTGAAATCATCCTGAAATACATCAAGTAAAAGTCTGGATGGCATCACAGGAACCAGCTATACAGGTACTCCAGCAGCAACGTCTGTTGTTGCAGTTGGAGTATAATTCTGAAAAGGAGGCTTTCCGTCAGCAAACCGAACAGGTGGGCATTGAGCGGAAAGTAAAGCGTGGTGATGCCTGGTGGCCCGTGAAGGTAAGCAAGAGCTATTACAACTCGCTGAACCAATTGGCCATTGAAGTGGTACGCAACACGGATACAGACATTGAGCACTGCTTTGAGTTTGGCAGACCAGTCCAGTTCTTCTCCGTTGACACCGACCATTCCAAAATTTCCTATTTCCGCTTTACAGCAACGGTAAGCTATGCGGATGGCGACCGCTTAGTTGTTACCATGCCGGACAATGCGAACATCCTCGATTTACAGAATGCCGAAAACCTGGGTGTGCAACTCTCCTTCGACGAGACCTCTTACCGACTGATGATGGAGGCTCTTGACCGAGCCATTAAGGGAAAAGGCAGACTGGGTTACCTCCGCGACCTCTTCTATTCGCGACAGAAACCAGAGACGTTTGTCTTTCCTTCCATGCATTTCCCCTATCTGAATCCCACTCAGGAGGAAGCCGTGAATAAAGTGCTACGCGCCAAGGATGTTGCTATCGTACACGGTCCTCCTGGAACGGGAAAAACAACAACCCTGGTGGAGGCTATCCGCGAAACTCTGATGCGAGAGAATCAAGTGCTAGTATGTGCACAAAGCAATATGGCTGTTGACTGGATTTCTGAAAAACTCGTTGACAGAGGTATCAACGTGTTACGCCTTGGCAATCCTACTAGAGTCAACGACAAAATGCTGTCGTTTACCTACGAGCGTCGTTTTGAAGCACACCCCGACTACCCGCAGCTATGGGCTATAAGAAAAGCTATCCGTGACCTGAGAAATCGTCGTAAAAGGGGAGATGAAAAGTTCCACCAGAAGTTGGAGAGCTTAAAGAGTCGCGCCACAGAATTAGAGATTCGCATCAACAGTGACCTCTTTGGCGAAGCGCGTGTTATTGCTTCTACCCTTGTTGGTTCAGCCAACCGTTTGCTGGATGGTCAGAAATTTGGCACGTTGTTTATTGACGAAGCCGCCCAAGCGCTGGAAGCCTCCTGCTGGATTCCCATGCGCCGTGTCAGTCGTGTCATCCTTGCTGGTGACCATTGCCAGCTTCCTCCTACCGTCAAGAGCATTGCCGCCCTTAAAGCAGGATTGAGCAAGACACTCATGGAGCGTATCGTTGAGATGCATCCTGAGGCTGTCACCCTGCTGAAGATACAGTATCGCATGAACGATGACATCATGCGTTTCTCCAGCAATTATTTCTATGGCGGACAGGTGGAGAGTGCGCCCGAGGTGAAATATCGAAGCATCCTCGACCTGGATATCCCAATAGAGTGGATTAGTCCTAATCATCTAGACCATCTAGATAATCTAGACCGTCTAGACAATCTAGATAATCTAGAAAAGCCCGATTACCACGAACAATTCGTCGGAGAATCTTTTGGGCGTATCAACAAGTCTGAGGCAGAGTTGACACTCGATACCCTTCAGCATTATTTTGAGCGCATCGGAAAACAGCGCCTTCTGGATGAGCGTATCGACGTAGGTATCATATCACCCTATCGTGCACAGGTTCAATACTTACGGCGGTTGCTGATGAAAAAAGAATATTTCAAGCCCTTCCGTCGCCTCATCAGCATCAATACCGTTGATGGCTTTCAAGGTCAGGAGCGTGACGTTATCGTCATCTCGATGGTCCGCAGCAACGACGAAGGTCAGATAGGTTTCCTCCGCGACTTACGTCGCATGAATGTGGCCATCACTCGCGCCCGCATGAAACTCATCATTATTGGCGATAAGCAAACCATGACCCGCCATGCCTTCTATCGACAGCTGTGGCGTTATATCAAAGGATTGTCAGGAGAGGAAAAAGAGCAATTCTCAGGAGAGGAAGAAGAGAGATACTCCGACGACACTGATGAGAGCACCTATGACGCCCTTGAGGGTAATGGGTTGGCGGAAGAGCCAATAGGAAGGTAGAATGATTATAATAGGCGTGAGCGCCATCAGCGTACTGGCAATGCCTGCTCCCGTATATTGAACAGCCATCAAGGAGAAGCCTACCCCTACGAAAGGACCGAAAATTGTTGTCGTGGCTGCCGCAGTCATATCGACCTTGTCGCGTAAGGCTTCACGTAAGGGACGCAGTCCTTCTCTGAAATATAATAATAAGGTGAAACCTATCAGTCCAGCTACACAACGGAAGAAATTGGCAGAGAATGGCAACAGCCAAGCAACCTGTTGTCCATCCATACTTGCCTCATAATAGTTCATGCCTATCTTGCTCAGCACCAAACCTACACCCTGACAGATTGCGGCCCCAATGGCAAAAAGTACCCCGTTAAGAGGGAGTTTCAGCGACACTCGGTGATGCTCACCGCGTCCCAATACCGAGATGGCTATACCTGACAATGTAATCAACATAGCGAGTATGCTCATCGCTGTCATCTGCTCTCCCAGGGAAAGCCATGCGGTAAAGGCAGCAGCCAAGGGAGCCAACGTCATGAAGAGCTGACCAAAACGCGAGCCAATGATGATGTAACATTGGAACAGGCAATAGTCGCCAATCACGTAACCTACTAGTCCCGAGAGGAGCATCCAGCCATAGGCTTCCATCGAGCTACTGAGGGGTAGCGGCGAACCGGTTACTACCCAGAACATAAATAGGGCAAACAGCAGTGCTAACATCATGCGCAGGACGTTCAGTACCAGATTGCCCATGCGCTTGCTGCCAAACTCAGAAAGCAAGGCCGTGGCTGTCCATGAAAAAGCCACGCCTATAGAGATTATTTCACCTAAATAGTGTATCACTTATTGATGGCGGATGCTGTTTATCAATGCCACCATATTCCAGATATATGTACGCGTGGAAATGCCCTTCACGTCGAAATTAGAATATGGTGAGGTATCATACTCGTCGCCAACCATAGTTTGGGCGTGCTGGCGATCGTCACTGTCTGTTTCCATATCAGCGGGTATCGGCTTATAGGGATTCGATATCTGGTGAAACACCGTTATCCAACGGCCTTCGCTATCCAACGAGGAAATAATCGTGTCAACATTGGGCATAGGCATCCTACGACCCATACCTACAGGCTGGCGATAATAATAGTCCTGCGGACCACTGGTGGTAGCCCTGCGTAATGGCGACTGCTGCTTCAGTTGTTTCTGATCCAACGCCTCCGCCTCCTCCAGTGCTTTATGAAGCATTGTTGGATTGGTGATCATAAAGGAACTATAGTGAGCTATCGTGGCAGCAGGAATACTATCTGTATAATACTGGCCATTCACTACATTAGAGCCCTTACGATGAACATACATCGGCTTATGGGTGTCAGGGTCTATGAAACGTGGCATGAAGATGTCGCCTTCTCCTAACGGACGGCGTCCTGACTGAGCCACCCAGTCCGCAGGCAACCGCTGGCTCTCTAGGAACTGGATGGCATGGGGTATCCCTTTCAGGAAACTCTTGTCGCCTGTCTGTTTATAGAAGTGAATCATCTGGTGTATCATAGCCACCGTAGTACCCGTGTTCACCGATCTAGGCTCGTAAGAACGGGCATGCGCTGGCTTCTGGTCCTTCACAAAGTATTGGTCGCCCCATCCTGCCAAGGGCAAGGGCTGTTGCAGGTCACGCATACAGTGCATCGCCCTTAGTATGGGGTCTTTCAGTTCCTTCATGCCCAACGATGTATAGCACTGGGTCAGGAACTCGATGTTACTGGGCATCACATCATCGTTGATAGTAATAAACGACGAGTAGTCTGCCTTCCCACGAAACGGATGGTCGTACATCAGCGGATAACGCTGTGGCCAGCCGCCATTGCCATACTGACTCTCCAAAAAGAATCCAATAGCCTTTTGCAACGGTGCATAGAATTCAGGAGCCTTTTTCTCCAGATAGATGCGGAGTAAAAACTCGGCACAATGCATCGTGGCCTCATCGTCAAAGGTCGCATTACCGTAATAATGCTGGAACTCCTCCAGTCGCCAAGCCTGACGGCCGATGGTGGCATACCATTTCTTCGTTGTCTCCTCTGACTCGTAATCGAACATATAGTTCCATCCACCTGAAGGATGCTGCCCGTGGATAATGCAATGAGCTACCTTGCACGCACTCTCGTAGTAATATTCATCACCAGTGGCATGATAGGCATCCAGCAATACCTGACCGACATCCGGCGTACTGGGCGACTGGAGCCATACCATCGTGCGCCATGCCTCCAACTCTCCCCACTGACGGGAAAAGTCTGGCAGATAACTCCATACAAAGCCACCCTTATAAGATACCACATCCATCATGTATTGAGTGGCACGCCGCATGGTCTGTCTCGCTTCCTTGTCGCCAGCTCTCATAGAGAGAGATGCCATGAGGATTACGAATAAGAGGGACAACCTTTTCATACGTTATTTCTTACCTAAGAAATCAGCACGCATCGGACTGAAGGTATCAATCAGCACACCAGCTTCTAGACAAACACAACCGTGCAACACGTCAGGAGCCACATAATAGCCGTCGCCAGCCTCCAGAATCTTTTTCTCACCGTCGATAGTCAGTTCGAACTTACCACTGGCCACGTAGGTTGCCTGCGTATGGTAGTGCTTATGAGCTTTGCCTACAGCACCCTTCTCAAACTTCACCTTTACTACCATCAACTGACCGTCATAACCCATAATCTGGCGCTGAACACCAGGTTCTGCATCTTCCCATTTCAAATCCTTCTCATAGAGGAAGCTAGCGCTGCGTGTCTTTTGGCAGCACTCCTTTTCACATTTCTTCTCGTTCATATCACATTTTTTGTTACTTGTTTTGCTCGCCTGAGCACTCATAGCGATGGTTACCATCATGGCAACAGCCATCAAAAACAGTCTTTTCATTGTTGTTTTGTTTTATATATATTATTTTAATAGTTTATATTTAAGACGCTCAAATGGCAATATGGTTTAATAATTATCGTTAATTTTTGGCTATTTACATCCTATTTAGTATCTTTGCACTCAGAAAAGAAAAAGAATGCGCACGATTGAAATCAGACAAGTGACCAATCGGAAGGAACTGAAACAGTTCGTTCAATTTTACTACGACCTATATCGTGGCAACGACTATGTCGTTCCTTACCTCTTCAGTGAGGAGATGAATACGCTTCGCAGCGACAAGAACCCATCGTTCGAATGCTGCGAGGCAAAATACTTTATGGCCTTCCGAGATGGCAAGATGGTAGGTCGCGTGGCTGCCATTATCAACCGTCGTGCCAACGAACGATGGAACTGCCATCAAGTACGATTCGGTTGGTTTGACTTCATCGATGATATCAGCGTAAGCACAGCACTGCTTCAGGCTGTGGAGGACTGGGGACGCAGCAAGGGCATGACAGAAATTGCAGGTCCTCTGGGCTTTATCGATACCGACCGCGAAGGAATGCTGGTTGAAGGCTTCGACCAGTTATCTACCATGTACATCAACTACAACTATGCCTACTATCCGCAGCACATGGAACAGATGCAGTGTTTCAAGAAAGACAATGACTACGTGGAGATGAAGGTCAAAGTGCCCGAAACGGTTCCTGAGAAATTCTCGAAGATTACAGAGATGGTTCGCAAACGCTATGGTCTGCGTGTCCATAAGTTCACCCGTAAGGAACTCATTGACCAGGGCTATGGCCGCCAGTTGTTCAACCTGCTCAACACCACCTATAAGGATCTCTATGGCTTCAGCCAACTTAGCGACCGCCAGATTAACAAATTAGTGAACGACTACATCAAGATAGCTGACCTGAATTTGATAACGGGCATCATGGATGGTGAGAAGCTCATCGGCTTTGGTATCACTTTCCCCTCATTCTCACAAGCCATGCAGAAAACTAATGACGGGCGTTTCCTGCCCTTTGGCTGGTGGCACATGCTAAAGGTGCTCAAATGGCATCGTACTCCACTTGTCGATTTGCTGCTCATCGGTGTATTGCCAGAATACCGCGCCAAGGGAGCCAATGCCCTCATCTTCGATGATCTCATCCGCTGGTTCCAGCGCTATCATTTTGAATGGGCCATCACAGGTCCACAGATGGAGAGCAACGAAGGTGTACTATCTCAATGGCAATACTTGGAAGCTATTCCCTGTCGCCGCCACCGTTGCTATCGGAAGAAGTTCTAAGCCTTTGCCTTCCTGTCTTTTTCGATGAGCTCTAAGAGCTTGGCTACCGCCTCTGTTTCGGGGATGTTTTTCTCGACGCAGACCTTTTGCTTGTAGAGCGATATCTTGCCGCGGCCTGCTCCGACATAGCCGTAGTCGGCATCTGCCATCTCACCAGGGCCATTGACGATGCAGCCCATGATACCTATTTTCAGACCAACCAAATGGCTGGTGGCTGCCTTGATGCGGGCAATGGTTTCCTGCAAGTTATACAGCGTACGACCACAGCCTGGGCAGGAGATATATTCCGTCTTGGTAAACTTGATGCGAGCAGCCTGCAGAATGGCGTCCGCAAGGGTCAGCAACTGTTCGCGACTGAATCGCGAACCACTATTTATCACAAGCTTCGTAGCCTTGCGGTCGATGAGCAAGGCACCTACGGCCATAGAAGCCTTGAGTTGCAGTGTTTCCCAATCGGGAGCATCAAGGGTCAGCGTAATGGTATCATCGTGGATGCTTGCCTCAGCCTCAGCACGCAGTTGAGCACACTCAGGAATCATATCCACCAGTTTACGGGCAACAGGAATCTCGTACTCAGGCTCTTCCGACAGAGACACGCGTATGGTGTCGCCAATGCCTTCGGTGAGCAGAGCACCAATGCCTACAGCCGACTTGATGCGACCATCCTCGCCCTCACCGGCTTCCGTAACACCCAAGTGCAAGGGATAGTGCATATCTTCTTGGTCCATCGTCTTGACAAGCAACCTCACGGTGGTGACCATCACCACAGTGTTAGACGCCTTGATGCTGATGACAACATCATCAAAATGTTCACGTCTGAAGATGCGCAGAAACTCCATACAGCTCTCTACAATGCCCTCGGGGGTATCACCGTAACGCGACATGATGCGGTCGGAGAGTGAGCCGTGGTTCACACCGATGCGCACGGCGGTATGGTGCTCTTTGCAGATGTTCAGGAAAGGAACGAGCTTTGCCTCAATCTTCTTCAGTTCCGCAGCATATTCCTCATCCGTATATTCCAGATGCTTGAACGTGCGCCCTGGGTCAACATAGTTGCCGGGGTTAATGCGCACCTTCTCGCAATACTGCGCAGCTACATCGGCAGTATGTGCCGTGAAGTGGACGTCAGCCACCAAGGGCGTCATATAACCGTCAGCCTTCAGCCGTGCTGAGATGTTCTTCATATTCTCTGCCTCACGCGTTCCCTGGGTAGTAAAGCGAACCAGTTCTCCGCCAGCATCAATGATACGCTTAGCCTGAGCTACGCCACCCTCTGTATCGTTGGTATCTACCGTGGCCATTGACTGGATGCGGATGGGGTTGTTGCCACCAATAGCAATGTTGCCAACATGGGCGACGGTAGTGAGCCTTCTTTGTATAGGGCTTATAGGACTTATAGGGCTCATAGGACTAATTGGTCTTAAATTCGTATTTCACTTCAGCCAAGTCTTTATTGGCCTTCTCTATCTTAGCCTTCAGCCCACTCTTATAGTCTGCCAAACGCTGGGCTATAGCCTCATCACTCAATGCCAGCATCTGAACAGCCAAGATGGCTGCATTCTGAGCGCCATTAACACCTACAGTAGCTACGGGAATGCCTGGGGGCATCTGTATGATGCTGAGCATAGCATCCAGACCGTCCAACATACCCTTGATAGGCACGCCAATGACTGGTAACGTCGTGGATGCAGCTATCACGCCAGGCAGTGCTGCCGCCATACCGGCAGCGGCAATAATTACTTTCAGTCCACGTTCCTTGGCACCTTTTGCAAAAGTCTCTACAGCCTCCGGTGTGCGGTGGGCTGACAACGCATTCACCTCAAAGGGAATCTGCAGTTCATCCAGCAGTTTACATGCTTTCTCCATAACGGGCAGGTCGCTGGTGCTGCCCATGATAATACTAACAATTGGGGTCATATTTTTAATTCATAATTTATAATTCATAATTGGGCTCTAGCATCTTACATCTCACTTCTCACAACTTACCTCTCACAACTTACCTCTAAATAAACAATATCGCAACGGCAGCACAAACGAAGCCGACCCAGAAGCCAGTCACTACCTGTGCCAGGTTATGCTGTCGCAGAATCATACGACTGGTACCCAGCAGTCCTGCTACAAGAAATACCAAGCAAAGCCACCATACTGGATTGAATCCTAGATACTCCGCAAAAGCAAACAAGGCACCTCCTACCCCACCGATGGCCGCGGTATGAGTAGAGATTTTCCACCATATATTGGTAATGGCGCATACTATCTGCACCAATAAGGCTGCAATGATGATAGAACCCATGAAATGAGGCATATGCAAACGCTCCATGACATAGATGCAGGTGAAATAACAGAGGATGGAGATGACGTATGGCACCATACGTCGCTCGCGCCGTCCTAACTCAATGAGGTTCCAACCCTGATAGCGACGATACAGGTGAATCAACACAGTAGGCATCAGGATGGTAAAGAGGTAGGTCATCAACAGCACATGGAACTTATAGGACCATGGGAACATGCTCAGATAACTGAAAAAGAAGAGAACTACCAACCCTATAATGGGCAGGTAGAAGGGCGTGAACACCATACTGAGTACACGCGCCATCAAAATCATTTGTCTTTCACTTTTCATACTTCTCTACTAGCGACGCAGTCGCGCTATCGGTATTCCCAATGCCTCCCGATATTTTGCCACCGTACGGCGGGCAATAGGATATCCGCGTCTTGTCAATTCCTCCCGCAGCGCATCATCGCTGAAAGGGGCATGTTTATCTTCTGTATCGACGATGTCTCGTAAGGCAGCCTTGATTTCACGGGTCGATAGTTCTTCACCGTCAGCAGTCGTATATCCGTCACTGAAGAAATAGCGCAACGGGAAGGTTCCCCAGCGTGTCTGAGCATATTTTGAATTTGACACGCGTGACACCGTGCTAAGGTCTAACCCCGTCTTCTCCGCAATATCTTTCAGAATCATGGGACGGAGAGATGCCTCGTCACCATCCTCGAAGAAACGGTGCTGCCATTGGATGATGGCTTTCATGGTGACGGTCAAGGTGTGACGTCGCACCTGGATGGCCTCTATGAAACTCTGTGCTGCATCCACCTTTTTCTTTGTATAAAGCAGGGCTTCCTTCATCTGCCGACTCATATTATCCTTATTTTCCTGATACTCTTTGAGGGTATCAGTAAACGACTGGGATACATGTAACTCAGGAATGTCACCCGTGTTCAACGAGAAAGTCACCGTACCATCTTCCTGCGTATCGACAATAAAGTCGGGCGTTATCTGTTGAATGGAACGTCCCACCACCTCGCCCATCGATGTTCCAGGCTTGGGATTCAGCTTTCGGAGTTCTTTGATAAGAGTTTCTGCCTGCAAGTCTGTGAGCTGCAGTTGCTGCTGCAATTTCTCCCAATGCTTTTTGGTAAACAACTCGAAATAGTTTTCTATAGTCTGCTGCATCAGGTCTTTCAACTTAGAAGGCTCTCGACGAGCAATCTGCAGCAACAAGCACTCTTGCAGCGAACGGGCGCCAATGCCAGCAGGATCGAATTCCTGTAACTTGCGTAGCACCTGCAGAAGGTGTTCATCGGTGATGTCGATATGATGATAGATAGCCAGTTCGTCACAAATGCTGTGTAGGGGTTTTCGCAGAAGCCCGTCATCATCCAGCGAGCCTATCAGATACTCCATCACGCCCTTCTCCTCGTCAGTAAGGGTTGTCATATCCATCTGCTCCTTCAGCTGGTCATAAAAAGATTCTGACTGCCCATAGACAATCTCTTCGCGCTCTTCCTGCGAGGAATAGCCTCCCTGATAGACAGGCAGGTCTTCGTCGTCACGTCCCAGCGATTCAAAGGCAGCATCCAAGGCCGACTGGCGTTCTTCCTGTTCATAAGAATCGGAAGTCTCGGAAGATTCAGAAAACTCAGAGGACTCAGCGTATTCCGGTTCTTCGGCAGATATTTCCAAGGCAGGATTGTCATCCATCTCCGCATTGACACGTTCCACTAGCTGTGTTATGGGCAATTCCGTCAATTGCGCCTGCAGGAGTTGCTGCTGCGTAATGCTCTGCGTCAACTTCTGCTGTTGTGTCAACCTTTGTTCCTGTATCTGCTCCTGTGCCATGCGCTTGTTATTGTTGTTCCGACTTCTCTATGCAATAGCGTCGGAAGTCCTTCCAGTGATAATAGGGTGCATTGTCTGTGGCTATGGGGAGGGTGGCCTCTTGCTCATTGAGGAGCACCTTCACCAATACGTCCTGGTCTTTAGGATTACTACGGTAGAATATCACTTGTACACTACTAGCCATCGGGAAGACAGAAGAGCACCACCATCCTTTCGCCTCCAGGTCGTTGAAGTTGTCAGTGGCCAGATCATAGCCATTGATACCCATCAGACAGACCAAAGGTAATATCACGGTGTCGTGCCCAAAACGCAAATGGGCACCAGGCCGTGCAAGTTGCAGACAGCTGTCAGCATCAGCAATAAGTCTGCGCAGCAAGTTACGCTGTGTGAAAGGCTGGCGTCCACCGTTCAGTTTACAAGCACCATGCTGAACATACCAAAGGGCATTATCCACCTGCCACATACGGTACAGCTCTTCCGGTTGGAAAAGGTTTTTCAGATAGGTATGGTCACTCAGATGGGTATGTAAGACGAACAGCCCCATCTTCATGAGGTAATAGTTAAAATGCGACTCGTCAACCAGTTCCTTGACAATATCGGGATTCTTGAAGATCTGCTCCATCAGTCGGCTGTTACCCATCCGTGGGTTGACAAACTCATCGAAGGCCTTCTTGGTCTCTGGTGTCATATACTCCGAACGTGACCAGGGGTCTTGATGGTTCAGATAGTCCATATCACGCACAGAAGCTTCCATTGTAATCTGCAGCTGGGGATTCTGCTCAGCCATCTCCATCATGGCATAACCCATCGAGGCCATACACCGCGCTGCCTTCGTGCTTTTTGCCTGTACATGCGCATCACCTTCAAACACCTCAGGGAAGCGCTGCATCATCCGACGGGAAATCTGACGGCATTGCCTGCCGCCCAAGGGTGTCAGCTCACCCCATCGCCCCTCCGTATCATTCATAATCATGTCCATTTCCTCCAAGACATGCTTGCCTATTGGCGTCAACTCATCAACGGCTCTGGCATGCTGCATCATTCTATAGGGAATGTCGAAGCCCTTTCGGTTACTGATATATCGGGAGCCATGCCTGCCATAGTGCGAGATATAGAACGGACGCTTGCCTGCGGGGGCAGGAGTCAGGTTATCAGGTATGCTGTCCGGATAGAGGCTATAGTTGCAGGAGGCGTATGACGCATCCTTCTTGATTATCTCCAGCACAGGTTGTCCCTGCGCCGTGTCTATAACGAGCAAGGAAAGAAGTGTGAACAGGATAGCAAATCGTCTCATAGCCTTATTTCTTTTGATCCTTCTCATTGTTTCTGGCATTCTCATAACGATACAGCTTACGCAGGTAATAGCGTTTCACATCATACCAATGGTAATAGGGTGCACAGTTAGTCTCTACAGGCAATCGTGCCTCACGTCCATTGAGCAGCACCTTCACAAGAGGGTCTTTGTCGTGGGGACCACTACGGTAGTGTATCAGTTCTATCCTGCCTCCAAGGGGCGCAATACGGTAATTCACCCATCCATAAAGCTCGAGGCTGTCCAGATTGGAGGTGGAAACACCGCATCCGTCAAGTTCCATCAGACTGGCCAACGACATGACGGCATTCTCATGGGTGTAACGCAGATGGACAACGGGATGGTCAAGAGTCAGCACACTATCACCCATGTGCAGCATGTTCCACAGAGTCTCACGCTGAATATAGGGTTGTTTTCCCCCATTCAAAGTACAGTTGCCATAGCTGATATAGTTCCATGCATTCTGCCGGCGCCAATGACGGTAGATTTCTTCTGGCGTAAACAGGTCATAGAGCGTGAGCCGTTTCTCCAACTTCGTCATCTGGACGCTGCCAGCCAGTCGGAACAATGCCCTGCTCAAGGCTGCTGCATCGATATTCTGTACGACATAGTTCTGGTCGGAGAAGAGCGACTCCATCAGTCTGGTATCACTGGTGTTCAGCGCATAGAACCTATTGTAGTACACCATTGTCAGGGAGTCCATACGCTGTGAGGACAGCTTATCATCCAACGGGTTCAACCAGTTTCTGTCACGATGGGAGGAAAAGAATGCCTTATAGGAGTGGCAATGTCTGGCCAGTTCCACCATCGCCTCGTTACATGACTGGATATTGCGGCTTATCACGATGCTGCGCGAATCAATATAGCTGTCAGCGGTAAACATTTCGGGGAACCGCTGTACCAGCTGCTTCATCTGTTCTCTCATCTGCAAGGCCCCCTGCTCCTTTACCTCACCGGAGCGCTGCCTGGCATCCTCCCACACCTGTTCAATACGTTTCAGCACGTCACGTCCCAAGGTGGTGAGTTTTCCCAGACTGTCAGCCTTGGCGAGAATAGTCAAAGGAATCTTGTATTCTTTGGACTGTGTCAGATAAAAAGCGGCAGGACAGCCATAATGACTGAAATAGTAGGGGTGCTTCCCTTTTGGAGCAGGAGTGTCATGATAGGATTTTGAAACGGGCAAGGCATAGTACACACCTGCAGACCGATTGGCATCAGCCTTCAGTTCTTTCCTGACGTCTTGAGCCACCGTCTGCAGGATGATGCCAAGAAGCATCACCATCACCGACAACCCTATCTTGATATTCCTCATAACGCTGAATGTTTATCACAAATAATAAGCCCTGAGTTCTGTGGCATAAGAAGCCAGTTGACGTAAATCCATATTGCCATAGCGTTTCCATATCTGCTGACATGCTTCCAGCAGCGGATGAACAATCACATCGTGACGACGCATATAAGGATCACAGACCTGGAAGATGTTCAATACATCGACGACCAAGGACACGGGTACTTTCAGAAGGCTGGCCATATCGCGCACCTCTGGCGTTTCCTTCACCATCGTGACCGGTGTCAGACGGAAATAGAGGTCGAGGATTATCACCAGCGAGATAGGCATCAACCTTTCATCAGCCTCTAAGGGACGGAAATCAGGTTCGAAGGTTTCCTTGGTCTCCACGCCCTCATAGAAGTCGCCGCTGCTATTGAATCCTATCATGTTGCGCAACAGGCTTACCGCCCTTGTCAACCGCTTAGGGTTACGGCCATATTCCTCCCAGATACGCTCTATGCGAGGTGTCTCCAGGTGGGCTATCTCGCACTGCCGTGCAAACAGTTGCTCCGGCTGGATATGCAACTCCATACACAAGAAAATGGCATCACGACTGTACATCGGTTTTACACCTACTGGCTTACGCAGATAAAGCTGCATGACCAACAGCCAATAGTCGTCGTGCCACAGGCTGCTACCTTTCGACCTTGGTGTCAAAGATGAATGATTGTTTGCCATTTTAGTCCCTCCTATTAAAGTTTTATGCTGCAAATATACAAAATATTTCGATATGTTGCAAACAAAAGCCGGAATAGATGCATTTTTATTGCTCTTTGCTCTTGAAAGCGAGGGCATACATCCGCATTTGCTTCACCATTGCGAGCAGGCCATTGGAGCGCGTTGGCGACAGGTGTTCCTTCAAGCCTATCTGTTCGATGAAGTACAGGTCAGCATTCAGTATCTCGTCGGGAGTATGACCTGACAGCACCCTGATGAGCAGTGCCACGATGCCCTTTACTATCAAGGCATCGCTCTCTGCCGTAAAGGTAATAATACCATCCGCATAGTCGGCCTGCAGCCACACACGGCTCTGACAACCGTCAATCAGGTTGCTCTCCACCTTGTATTTCTCGTCAAGAGGCTCTTGGTCGTTGCCCAGGTCTATCAGCAACTGGTACTTGTCCATCCAGTCGTCGAAACCGGCGAATTCCTCAATAATCTCGTCTTGTATCTCGTTAATCGTCATGATGCTAATTTACAATTTGACTATTTACTATTTACGATTTATTTTCTAATCTGATAATTTTAAAGAGCTTGTCGCTGGGGCGCACCTTATCGGGCACCTTGATACTGACGCGCGTGCCCTGTTGGGCGGTCTGTACGGCCTGCACGTCGTCGTGAATCTCGTCAACGGTGACATACATCACACCCGTCGTGGGACCGGTGATGAGCATCTTGTCGCCTACGGAGAACGTGTCGGCCTCCACGGTGAACTCAGCGACACCGAGCTTCGAGAAGTATTTCACACCCTTGCCGATGTACTGCTTGCGCTCGGTGGCGTTCGACCCGTAGTTCTTGTTCCACTCGCCCAGCGTCTGTCCCTGGTAGTAGCCGTCCCAGAATCCGCGGTTGAAGACGGTAGCCAGTCGCTCGTCCCAAGCATCCTTTTTATCTTCCGTAAAGGTATCGTCCAATACACTCTGGATAGCCTCCTTGTAGCACTGCACGACGGTATAGACATATTCGGGACCGCGGGCGCGCCCTTCAATCTTAAAGACCCTCACGCCGCTCTTCATCATGCGGTCGATGAAGCGGATGGTCTTCAGGTCCTTGGGCGACATGATGTACTTGTTGTCAATCTCCAGCTCGGTGCCCGTCTCGCGGTCGGTGACGATGTAGCTGCGGCGGCATATCTGCATGCAGGCGCCACGGTTGGCAGAGCGCCCGGTGTTGTCGAGGCTCATGTAGCACTTGCCGCTGACAGCCATGCAGAGTGCTCCGTGACAGAACATCTCGATGCGCACCAGTTCGCCGCTGGGTCCGGTGACATGCTGCTCCTCTATCTGTCGGTAAATCTCTGCCACCTGGTCCAGGTTCAGCTCACGCGCCAGCACCACGACATCGGCAAACTGGGCGTAGAACTTCAGCGCCTCGATGTTTGATATGTTCAATTGTGTGGAGAGGTGTACCTCCATGCCCTTCTGGCGGCAGTAGGTCATCACGGCGATGTCGCAGGCTATGACAGCCGTTATCTCGGCCTCCTTGGCGGCATCGATAATCTGATGCATCAGCGCGATGTCCTCGCCGTAGATGATGGTGTTCACCGTCAGGTACGATTTTACGCCCGCCTCTCGGCACTGGGCGGCAATGTCGCGCAGGTCGTCGATGGTGAAGTGGTTGGCAGAGTGCGAGCGCATGTTCAACTGCTCCACGCCGAAATACACGCTGCCGGCTCCTGCCTGGAACGCTGCCGTCAGCGACTCACGGCTGCCTACGGGTGCCATGATTTCAAAGTCTTTCATTTTCATGGGTGCAAAATTACTAAATAACGGTGACATACGCATGCTTTTTGGGCAGAAATTACAACTTATAGCGCCCGGCGTCGTTCTTCTGCTGCAGTATCATGCGTCGCTGCGTGGGCGACTGCGCGTGATTGCGGCGGATGAATACGCAGAAGTTGGAGTGCGAACCGAGTCCCGAGCGGCGGGCAACGTCCTTGATGGGCAGGTCGGTGTAGCGCAGCAGGTCGTCGGCCATCCGCAGCTGGTAGGCCGTGCGGAAGTCCTCTCCCTTCATGCCCGTCAGGATGTAGATGAGCGAGTCCATGTCCTCGGTGCGCAGCCCGTAGATGGGGCAGAAATCCTTCAGCACGTCCTTGCCCTCCGTCAGCCGTCGCAGGTAGTGGTCCATCACCTTCACGCCCGTCGGGTTCAGGTTGCGCGCTATCGGTTCGTAGTGTATATCACCGTCCTCGTTGTATAGCCGCTTCGCCGTGAAGGGCGAGATGTACAAATCGTTCACTGTCCACTGTGGCTGGCCCTGATACTTCCTCGGCGGCCGCTTAAACCATGAATAATACCCCATACACTTACCTCCTATTTCTGGTTTTCGGGGCAAAGTTACACATTTTCCACCACACCGCCAAGGATTTTTGCCACAAATCACCCACCGTGGCTTTATGGCGAGGCGGGGCGAAAATAAGCCTACCCACCGTGGCTTTATAGCGAGGCGGGGCGAAAATAAGCCCACCCCCCGTGGCTTTATAGCGAGGCGGGAAGAAAATAAGCCTACACCCCATGGCTTTATAGCGAGGCGGGCAGAAAATAAGCCTACACCCCATGGTTTTATAGAAATTCGGGTAGAAAATAAGCCTACCCCACGTGGCTTTATAGCGAGGCGGGCAGAAAATAAGCCTGCCACCCGTGGCTTTATATTGCCCCCGGTATGACAATAAACCATACCCCCCAAGGAACCGCCTCGGCGAAGAAATCGGACCAAATGGTACGGTAAACCGAATATTATGCGTACCTTTGCAGACGAAATTAAACTACTGGAATATGAAGAAGATTCTATGGACTGGCAGCCTCTTGCTGCTCTGCACGGCCGTCTTGGCAGACGATGGCGACAAGACCACTATCGACGGCATGAAAATACAGAAGATTACTTTCGACGGCGACAAGATGACCGTCAAGTATAACGACGGGACTGCCGACGCTACGTTCGACATGGCGGAGGTGGTCATCAGCTTCGAGGGTGCCACGAGCATCGAGGAGCGCATCACCATCGCCCGACAGACGGGACTGGAAGGCAAGGCGATATACACGCTGAAAGGGGTGTACGCGGGAAAGAGCATGGCGGGTCTCGAGCCCGGGCTCTACGTGATAGACGGCAAGAAAATTCTGATAAAATAAGGGAGGGAGGAACCAACTATGAAGCATATCACATCACTCTTCACCCTGCTCGCCCTGATGACGGCCACGGGCACACAGGCACAGAACGACGTCAAGCAGGACGCCACCAGGAACCAGGTACAGCTGAAACTCGCGGACGGCACGTCGAAATACTATAACACGGCAGACATCCACGAGATGACTTTCGACAACGGCAAGGTCATGGCTGGTCAGGACCAATACGACAACACGGTGGCCGCCATCTCCTTTGCCAAGGCGATTACCGACAAGGTGAGCATCCTGGAGGCTAAGGGCTGGCTGGAGGCTGCCTACGTCAAGTTCGGCGTGTATGGAAACATCCGCAATTACAACGTCTATGTGAAAGGCGGACAGTATGCCGACTACACCAAGATAGACCGTGAACTGGTGCGCAACTACGGCACCTACGGACGCGCCGACGTGGTGGGTCTACAGGCTGCCGCCAACTATCAGCTGAAGGTAGTGCCCGTGAATGGCGACGGCACGGAACTGACCGCATTTGCCAGCGAGACGGGACTGCTGGAGGTGAAGGGCTACAGTCGGCAGGGCTTTGCCTTCAAGGACGGTTATGAGCCGGGCGCCTACAAGGCTGACGGTACGCTGAAGGCCAACGCCAAGGTGCTGTATGTGACGAAAAACAATGCCAAGACCATTTCCACCGATGTGGCTGGTGCTGCACAAAACCCCTGCGTGGGTCTTCAGGCCATCATTGCAGCCTACGAAAAAGGGGAAGACAAGACTCCTATTGCCTTCCGCTTCATTGGACTTATCAAGAAGGCAGACCTTGACGCCATCGGCAGCAAGGAGGAGGGCATCCAGGTGAAAGGGCGCAAGGCCGATTCCGAGCTGAACCTTACCTTCGAGGGTATTGGCGACGATGCCACCATTCACGGCTTTGGATTCCTGGTGCGTAACAGCAAGAGTGTGGAGTTCCGTAACTTCGGCATCATGCGCTGCATGGACGACGGCCTGTCGCTCGACACGGACAACGCGAATATCTGGATTCACCACATGGACTTCTTCTATGGCCCTAATGGTGGCGGCGACCACGCCAAGGGCGACGGCTCATGCGACGTGAAATCCGACTCTAAGCTGGTGACCGTTTCCTACAACCGTTTCTGGGATACGGGCAAGACCAATATGTTCGGCATGAAGAGCGAGAGCGGGCCTAACTTTATCTCCTACGACCACAACTGGTTCGACCATTCCGACTCGCGCCATCCGCGTGTCCGCACCATGTCCGTACACGTCTGGAACAACTACTTCGACAACGTTGCCAAATATGGTGTGGGAGCTACTTCCGGCTCCAGTGTCTTTGTGGAGAACAACTATTTCCAGAAAACCAAGAAGCCCATCCTGTCGTCGGGGCAGGGCACAGATGCCTTGGGCAGCGGCACCTTCTCGGGTGAGGACGGCGGAATGATCAAGGCTTACGGCAATCATTTCGACAAGACCATTTCCAATTTCAGATATTACACCCAGAACAATCCCGCTGCTACGGGCTACGATGCCTACGAGACGGCTACACGCAGTGAACAGGTGCCTGCTACGGAACTGACGAGACAGGGAGCTACCGCCTATAACAATTTCGATACCAATGCCGCAATCATGTACAACTACGACGCAGTGGCTGCCGACGATGTTCCCGCCCTCGTTACGGGATATTATGGTGCCGGCCGCATGAATCATGGCGACTTCTCTTACACTTTCCCTGACAACGTGGGAAGCGACGACACCGACTCTGCTTACGATTCCACCTTGGGCGGACTGCTTGACAATTATCAGACCAGTCTCCTGGGCATCTTTGGCGAAGAGGACTCATCAGAGGAAGAACAAGGGGGTGGCGACGAACCCACACCCGAGGGAACGATCACATGCTCCTTCGACAAAACAGGGGTTCCGTCCAGCACGTTCTTTACGGTTGTCGGAAATGGTTCTAACAGCAAAGGAAAGGCTACCGTTGACGGGGTGGAATATACGACCTGCCTGAAGATGGAGAGCGCCACCTCTATCCAGTTCGTACTGACTGACAAGCGTAAGATGACACTCTACTTTGCTGACACCGAGACTGCCAGCATCAAGATTAACGGTACGAAGATTACTGGTTCTGCCAGCACCTACAGCCAAGTCTTGGAGCCCGGCAGTTACGAGTTGACGAAAGATAAGAGCGTCAACCTCTTCTACATCAAACTGGAGCCCGTCGCAGAATGAAGATACGGTCTGTTGTATTCATGGTGGTGGCATTACTGCTCACGGGATGCAGCGACCGCCCTCCCAAGGAGTATGTCCACGATGTGCTATTGCCCATGACACCCGTGAAGAACCAGGGGACGTCGGAACTCTGCTGGGCGTATGCCATGCTGGCAACCATCGAGACGGAACACATCCTGCGGGGCGACTCGGTGAACCTGTCGGCCGTCTATGTGGGAAGAATGCTGAAGGAATATCAAACCGCATTTTTCAAACATCAACATTCAAACACCAGCCAGCGCGCCATGTGTCAGACAGCGCTGAACTTGATGGCACGCTATGGCGTCGTGGGCTATGACGTGCTGCCCGACGATGCCACCAAGGAGCTGTCCTCCCCGAAATGGGTCTTCATGCTGGGAGCGAAATACACGCCACTGGAGTTTGCCCATAGCGTGTGTGCCCCCGACGAATACCTCTCGCTGACCTGCTGCCCGGACTCACCCTATTACAAAAAGATTGAAGTGCCTGTGCCCGACAACTGGGAGCACAACCGCCTGCTGAACATTCCACTCGACACGCTCAAGGCGCACACCGACCGTGCCCTGCAGCATCGCCACCCCGTCTGCTGGGAAAGTCGGGGACACGCCATGGCCATCGTCGGCATGGCGCACGATAAAGCCGGGAAACCCTATTATGTCATGAAGAACTCGTGGGGCACCGACCAGCCTCATGGCGGACTGGTCTATATGCCTGCCGACGAGATGTGGCGCGACGTAATAGCCCTTTATATGACAAAAGAAGCCTACTCGCTGGAGTAGGCTTCCTTTTCACTATTCTCTATTCACTATTCACTAGGGCGAAGCCCGCTTCACTTATTCAGTTTCCACGTCACACCATCCTTGGTGTCCTTCACCTCGAAACCGGCGGCAGCCAGTTCGTCGCGAATCTTGTCCGACGTAGCCCAGTCCTTGTCGGCCTTGGCCTTGGCACGCAGTTCCAGCACCATGTCCACCACCTTGCCGAAGGCTTCCTCGCGGGCATCGTTCGAGCCGCTCTTCTCTGCTTTCAGTCCGAGGATGTCGAAGGCGAAGAGGTGCATGGTGTCCTTCAGCTCTTTCAGACAGTCAGCACAGATAGTGCCCTTGTGATCTACGAGCTTGTTGATAACCGTGCATGCCTCGAAAAGGTTGCTGATAACCTGCGGAGTGGCAAGGTCGTCGTTCATGGCGTCATAGCACTTCTGACGGAGTTCCGTCACCACCTTCTTGGTTTCTGCGTCGCACTCGGCAGCAGCCTGCACGCGCTCCAGGTCGTTGATGGCATTGAGCAACTTCTCCAGTCCGCGCTCAGCAGCCACCAGTGCCTCGTTCGAGAAATCCACCGTGCCGCGATAGTGTGCCGACAGGATGAAGAAGCGGATGGTCATCGGTGAGTAGGCCTTCTCCAGCAACGGATGATTGCCGGTAAAGAACTGCTCCAGCGTGATGAAGTTGTTGTACGACTTGCCCATCTTCTTGCCGTTGATGGTCAGCATGTTGTTGTGCATCCAGTACTTCACGGCGGGATGACCCATCGAGGCCTGCGCCTGTGCTATCTCGCACTCATGGTGGGGGAACACCAGGTCCATGCCGCCGCCGTGGATGTCGAACATCTCGCCCAGATACTTCCTGCCCATCGCCGTACACTCGCAGTGCCAGCCGGGGAAGCCGTCGCTCCAGGGTGAGGGCCAGCGCATGATATGCTCGGGCTGTGCCTTCTTCCACAGGGCGAAGTCGGCCTGGTTCTTCTTCTCGCCGACACCGGCCAGTTCACGGCTCTCGTCCTTGATATTCTCCAAAGAACGACCGGAGAGAATGCCGTACTTGAACTTCTTGTTATAAGCCTCGATGTCGAAATAGACGGAGCCGTTCGACTCGTAGGCAAAGCCATTGTCCAAGATCTGCTGCACCAGCTGCTGCTGCTCGATGATATGACCGGTAGCATGGGGCTCGATGCTTGGGCGCAGCACGTTCAGCGCATCCATATACTGATGGTAGCGGTTGGTATAGTACTGGGCAATCTCCATCGGTTCCAACTGTTCCAGACGGGCCTTCTTGGCTATCTTGTCCTCACCCTCGTCGGCATCATGCTCCAGATGTCCCACATCCGTGATGTTACGGACATAGCGCACCTTATAGCCTAAATGCTTCAGGTAGCGGAACAACAGGTCGAAGGTGATGGCAGGACGCGCATGTCCCAGATGGGGATCGCCATAAACAGTAGGACCGCAGACATACATGCCTACGTTGGGGGCATGCAGCGGCTCGAAGCGCTCCATCTGGCGCGTCAGCGTATTATATATAACTAATTTTGATTCCAAATCTTTAATCTTTAATCAATCCTGAACCGCGAAGCGGTGCGCTCGACCTTTGGTCGCTTTGCTCGCAAAGAATTTAATTTTTAATCTTTAATCTACTTAACGTACTCCGCGAAGTCCGTCAACTTCATGTCACCCTTGCGGGCCAGCGTGTCGTGCATGGCGAAGGCTGCCGGCAGGTTATGACGTGTCTGTCCCATCTTGGCAATCTTCAGGTAGTCCCACAAGAGCTGCTTATAGTCGGGGTGTGCACAGTTCTCGATGATGCACTCTGCACGCTGGATGGGACCTTTTCCGCGGAGGTCGGCAATACCCTGCTCCGTCACGATGATGTTCACGTCGTGCTCTGAGCTGTCCTGGTGACTGACGAAAGGTACGATAGAACTGATGACGCCACCCTTTGCCACTGAAGGACAGGTGAAGATAGAGAGGTAGGCGTTACGGATGAAGTCACCCGAGCCACCGATACCGTTCATCATCTTCACACCGCTGATATGGGTTGAGTTCACGTTACCGTAGAGGTCAGCCTCAATAGCAGTATTGATGGCGATGACACCCAGTCGGCGGATAATCTCTGGCGAGTTGGAAATCTCGCTCTGGCGCAGTGTCAGGTGGTTCTTGAAGTAGTCCATATTATCATAGACCTGCATCAGGCAGTCGTTCGATACGGTCAGCGAGCATGCCGAAGCATCCTTCACACGACCGTTCAGCATCATGGCTACCACGCTGTCCTGCAGCACCTCGGTATAGATGTTGAAGTCGGGCACGTGCTTGTCCTGACCCAGTGCGCCGAGGATGGCATTGGCCGTTGAGCCCACACCACTCTGCAGGGGCAGGAACTCCTTGGGGATGCGTCCCTTGTGCATCTCCTCCACCAGAAACTCAGCTGTCAGGAAACCAATCCTGTCGGTTACAGGGTCTGAGTCCTTGAAGGAACGGGCCTCATCGGGAATGTTACACTCTACGACACCCACCACCTTGTCTTTGGGGATGCTAACGTATGGCTGACCGATGCGGTCGCCTACATGCTCGATGGGGATAGCCTTGCGGTAAGGGGGATCCAGCGGCTCATAGACGTCGTGGATGAACTTGGCATTGGGGTTATGGAACGAGTTCAGCTCCAGGATTACGTGCTTGGCCAGACGGGCAGCCGTAGGCGAGATACCACCGGCAGCAGTCAGATAGACATGATAGTCGTTGCCCACCTCCTCGATGTCGCACACCTCCAGGATGGCCCAGTCCAGCGGACCGTAGAATCCATAGCGCAGCTCCTGTGCCATGTGGCTCAGGTGCAGGTCGTTGTAGGGTATCTCACCCATGTTCACATGCTTGCGGAAGTCAGGGTTGGTGGTGTAAGGGGCACGGTAGAGGATAGCCTGTGCGTTAGCCAGGTCACCGTCGGTGCTCTGTCCTGTAGAAGCGCCAGTGAAGATAGCCACCTTAAACTCGCGACCGGCCTCGTGCTCGGCAATGGCAAGCTTGGCCAGTTCCTTTGTTGTTGCCTTGGCCACACCGGCAGGTGTAAAGCCACTCATGGCGATGTGCTCGCCATTCTTAATCAGTGCTGCAGCCTCGGCAGCAGTCATACGTGTATAAGCCATTGTATTACCTTATTTAAAAATTTTGCCTGCAAAATTACTACTTTTCAAGCAAACCACCAAATAAACCAAGATTATTCTCACCTCTATACGTACTCCATCAGCACGTCCCACACGGCAATGATGTGGCACAGAGAGCCCAGCAACACAAAGAAGTGGAATACGGAGTGCATATACCTTTTTTTATTAAAGGAATAGAACACGGCGCCGGTGATGTATGCCACGCCCTCGGCGATGATCCAGATGACGGCAGCCGTGGATACCGTGTCAATGAGCGGTTTGAAGGCCACCAGCACGCTCAGTCCCATGGCTACGAAACAGAACGTCTCGACATTGGAATGTTCTTTCAGTCGGACGAAGCTGATGACGGTGCCGGCGATGGCGCACAGCCATACGAACGCGAAGAGCGTCCAGCCCCAGTTAAGGGAAAAGGGTAAAGTGAAAAGTGAAAATTTGGTTGCCGCATTGCGCAGGGCCACCAGCGTCAACGGGGAATAAGAGCCGGCGATATGCCAGTAGATGGCGGCATGGTCCCACCGGCGCAGCCGCTCCTTCCACTTCGACCGTCGGGGCAGTGCATGATAGACGGTGGATGCGACATACGAGCCCAGCATGCCGAACAGGTAGAGGCATACCCCCAGTCGCGCCCACGGGTCGTCGCCGCGGAAGGACATCCAGAGGAAGATGATGCCGAAGACAACGCCCATGACGATGCCACCGGCATGCGACCAGGAGTTCCACAGCTCTTCTTTATGGGTATAGCGGATAGCCATCGGGGCTTATGGGTAGGGGTCAGAAGCTCTGCAGCCACGAGCGCAGCTCCGTCATCATTTCCAGATGACTGGCAAACGACTGGCGGATGCCGAATCCGTGACCTCCCGTGGGATAGATATGCAGCGAGACGGGCACTTTCTGGCTGAGCAGTGCCTCGTAATAGGCGATGCTGTTAATGGGCGACACGGAGCGGTCGTCATTGGCCAGTGCTATGAAGGCGCGTGGCGTACGTTTGGTGACACACTGCTCGTTGGAATATTCTGTCAGCAGCTTGCGCTTGGGTTTCTTGCCCAGCAGGTTCTCGCGCGAGCCCTGATGGGTGATGCCCTGCTCCATCGAGATGACGGGATAGAACAGTATCTGGAAGTTTGGTGCAGCATCGCCCGTGGAATGGGTGGCTACGGTAGAGGCGAGATGGCCGCCTGCCGAGAATCCCATGATGCCCACGTCGTCCTTGTTGATATGCCATGCCTTCGCATTGCTGCGCACCAGGCGCATGGCCTGGTCGGCATCCTCCTGCGGAACGGTGTAGTTTCCGTGAGGCATGCGGTATTTCACCACGATGAGGGCGATGCCCTGACCGTTGAAGAAGGGAGCCCAGTCGTGACCCTCATGCTGCATGGCCAGGTGCTGGTAGCCGCCACCCGGGCAGCACACCACCGCCCGTCCCGTAGCCTTCTTGGCGTCGGGCAGATACACCCACACCTTAGCCTGGTCCTCGGGGTCGCCGTTATTCGTACGCGGGCCGTCGGGCCACAGATTCATCTCTTGTGCTTTCTGGGCGAAAGCTCCTGCCGACAGTAGCAGCATTGCTAATAACAAAACCTGTTTCATCATATCCTTCTTTATGAACTGCGTGCAAAGATACGATTTAGCGAGCAGAAAACCAAGATTTTCTTGAGTTTTTTCGAGCGTGAGTATCTTCGAGGCAAAGCCTCAGAGTTACCACCTTTTTTTCTATTTCACGAAAAGAATGAAAAAAACAGTCAAATATATTGGAAACGCCCTAATTAGTGTCCTCCCTCGCACGCGTATGTTATATTATGTTATATAATGAACCCGAATTCTTGCGCTCCATAGGTGCTCAGGCGCTTCGCGGAGTCCCACGATAAGACTTTATCAAGCCCTGCTAAAGATAGCGGGACTTTTTTTGATGTTTTATTTTTTATTTCGCCAGACTTTTATTACTTTTGCACCAGTGAACTAAAAAAACTACTGACATGAACAAAAGGATAGGTTTGATGGCTGCACTGGCAGCAATGGTGATGGGTGTTCAGGCAAAGGTAAAGCTGCCCCATCTGGTAGGTGACAACATGGTGATTCAGCAGCAGAGCGACGTTCGCCTGTGGGGATGGGCCAAGGCTGGAAGGAAAGTGGTGGCTACCACCTCATGGTCGAAGGAAAAGGCTGAGGCAAAGGCTGACCGGCAGGGACGCTGGCTGCTGACGGTGAAGTCGCCCAAGGCCAGCTACGAGCCGCTGAGCATCACCTTCGACGACGGCGACGGACAGGTAACTATAAATAATGTGCTCGCGGGCGAGGTATGGGTATGCGCCGGACAGTCGAACATGGAAATGCCCGTGAAGGGCTTCGGAAACTGCCCCGTGCTGAACTACAACCAAGAGGTGGTGAATGCCGCCGGAAAGCACCAAGTGCGCTCTGCCAAGATTCCCAGCATCATGCGCATGGAACCGCAGGAGGATGCTGACACGCAATGGCGCGAGTGTTCGCCACAGACCGTCGGGGAGTTCTCTGCCACAGGATATTTCTTTGCCAAGATGGTGAACAAAGCCCTCGACATCCCCATCGGAATCATTGAGGCCAACAAGGGCGGCACGCGTGTAGAGAGCTGGCTGACGAAGGAGAACCTGGAGAAATATACAAAGGAGCCTACCGACTCGATGGGTATCGTGAACTTCAAGCCGGGTGCTGACTACCTGCGTGCGCTGCTGTGGGGCAACGGTACGTTCAACCCCATTCTGAACTACACCGTGAAGGGTATCCTGTTCTATCAGGGCTGTTCGAATGTGGGCGACCCGGGCAACCAGTACTCTGAGCGGCTGAAACTGCTGGTGGAGCAATGGCGCTCACAATTCAAACTGGGCGATATTCCTTTCTACTTCGTACAGATAGCACCTTATGACAGTGGCGACAAGAAGGGCACGTGGAATGCCAAACTGCAGGAACAGCAGTTCCGTGCCTCGCAGATCATCCCCAACAGCGGACTGGTATGCACCAATGATGCCGTCTATCCTTATGAGGGTACACAGATTCACCCGGCACAAAAGCAGAAGGTGGGCGAGCGACTGGCTTTCCTGGCACTGAACAAGACCTACGGCATGAGCGGCATTATCTGTGAGAGTCCGTCGTTCAAGGACATGAAGATCAAGGACGATGCCGTGATGATTCATTTCGACAACCAGTTTGGTGGCATGAACCGCTTCATAGACATCAAGGGATTCGAGGTGGCTGGTGAGGACCGCGTGTTCCATGAGGCCAAGGCTGAACACTTCTGGCGACCAGGCAATGATCCGTGGGACGAGTGCCTGATCGTCAAGAGCGACAAGGTGAAGAAACCCGTTGCCGTGCGCTATTGCTTCCGCAACTGGCTGCTGGGCAACATGGCTAACATGGGCGGACTGCCGCTGTTCCCTTTCCGCACAGACAACTGGGAATGATACATCCTTTTAGGAAGAATGAAACATCCTTTTAAACATCCTTTAGAGAAATTCAGGTTCTGTCCGGTGTGTGGCAGTGCACACTTCGTGGTCAACAACTTCAAGAGCAAGAAGTGTGAGGACTGCGGATTTACCTACTATGCCAACCCTTGTTCGGCAACGGCAGCCTTCATCATCAACGACAAGGAGGAAATGCTGGTGGTGCGCAGGGCCAAAGAACCCGCCAAGGGCACACTGGACCTGCCAGGAGGGTTCTGTGACATGGGGGAGACCGTGGAAGAGGGTATGATACGCGAAATCAAGGAAGAAACGGGACTGGAAGTAAGGGACATCCAATATCTTTTCTCATCGCCTAACGAATATATGTACAGCGGCATGGGCATCCATACCCTCGACATGGACTATCTGGTGAGGGTGCATGGCGACAGCATAGCCATCACGGCGGAAGACGATGCTGCAGAGGCCATGTGGATACCTATTAACAAGGTAAATCCCGCTGAATTTGGACTGACAAGCATCCGGAATGCCGTCATCCGATTCTTGGACGAAACGTTAAGAAAATAAAAAAACTACTATATATATAAGGTGTAACCAAATCTTTTACCTACTTTTGCAGCCCGTAACGATTAAAACAGAATACGAGATATGCAAAAGAACTTAGTAATAGTAGAGTCACCAGCCAAGGCTAAGACAATTGAGAAATTCCTTGGAAACGATTATAAGGTGATGTCTAGCTATGGTCATATTCGTGACCTTAAAAAGAAGGAAATGAGTATTGACATCAACACTCTGGAACCCGTTTACGAGATACCGGAAGAGAAGGAGAAGTTGGTGAAGGACCTCAAGAGCAATGCAGAGAAAGCAGAGAAGGTATGGCTCGCATCCGATGAGGACCGCGAGGGAGAAGCCATCTCATGGCACCTGTGTGAAGTGCTGGGGCTGGACGAGAAGAAGACCAACCGTATCGTGTTTCACGAAATTACCAAACCAGCCATCCTGAAGGCTATTGAGACCCCGCGTCACCTGGACATGAATCTGGTGAACGCACAACAGGCCCGCCGTGTGTTGGACCGCCTGGTAGGCTTCAAACTCTCGCCCGTGCTATGGCGTAAGGTGAAACCCGCACTCTCTGCCGGTCGTGTGCAGAGTGTTGCAGTAAGACTCATCGTAGAGCGTGAGCGTGAGATACAAGACTTTGTGAGCGAGCCTTACTATAGCATTGGTGGTGTCTTTGCCATTAACAATGCTGACGGTTCACAGATAGAGGTGAAGGCCACCCTGGCCCAGCGCATGAAGACTCACGAAGAGGTGGAGAAATTCCTGAACGAGTGCATCGATGCCACGTTCACCGTGGATGCCGTCAGCAAGAAACCCCTGAAGCGCACCCCTGCCCCTCCCTTCACCACATCAACGCTACAGCAGGAAGCTGCCCGCAAACTAGGCTTTACGGTAAGTCAAACCATGATGGTGGCTCAGCACCTGTACGAACACGGACAGATTACCTATATGCGTACGGACTCGGTAAACCTCTCCGCCCTGTGTATCAATGCCAGCAAGGAAGAGATTACCAAGCTGTATGGTGAGGAATACAGCAAGGTACGCCAGTATCACACCAGCTCGAAAGGTGCCCAGGAGGCTCACGAAGCCATCCGTCCTACCTATATGGAGCGTACGGAGATAGAGGGTACTGCCCAGGAGCGCAAGCTCTACGACCTGATATGGAAGCGCACCATTGCCAGCCAGATGGCTGACGCCCAGATAGAAAAGACCACTGTCAACATTAATATCAGTGGTTGCAATGAGCAGTTCGTTGCCCAGGGTGAGGTGGTAAAATTCGATGGTTTTATCAAGGTTTACCGTGAGTCTGTGGATGACGAAGACCAGGAAGAGGTAAGCCATATCCTGCCACCGCTGAAGAAAGGGATGGTACTGGATCGCAGAGAGATTCAGTCGATAGAACGTTTCAGCCAGGGACCACAGCGTTATACGGAAGCATCACTCGTACACAAACTGGAGGAACTGGGCATTGGTCGTCCTTCCACCTATGCACCAACGATTTCAACCATCCAGCAGCGTGAATACGTACACAAAGGCGATAAGACGGGAGAAGAGAGAAGCTACACCATTGACACCCTAAAGGGCAAGCAAATCAAGCAGAGCCATCGCAAGGAGATGGCCGGTTCCGACAAGGGAAAGCTGCTGCCTACGGATATCGGTATTGTGGTGAACGACTTCCTGATGAAATATTTCCCCTCCATTATGGACTATAACTTCACCGCCAAAGTGGAACAGGACTTTGATAAGATAGCTGAAGGTAAAGAACAATGGTCCCACATGATGAAGTCGTTCTATAAGAACTTCGAACCTGTTGTGGAGAAAACGATGAATGCCCGTCAGGAGCGAAAGGCCGGTGAACGACAACTGGGTATCGACCCCAAGAGCGGCAAGCCCGTATTCGTCAAGATAGGCCGCTTCGGACCCGTTGTACAGATTGGAAGTGCCGACGACAAGGACAAACCCTTGTTTGCACAGATGCCTAGTGAGAAGAGTATGGAAGCTATCACGCTGGAAGAGGCACTGGAACTCTTCAAACTGCCCCGTACTGTGGGAGAATATGAAGGTGCTCCCGTTGTCATTGGTGCCGGACGTTTCGGTGCTTACATCCTGCACCTGAAGAAATACACTTCCTTGCCGAAGGATGCCGACCCGATGACCATCACACTGGAAGAGGCCATTAAGCTGATTAACGAGAAACGCCAGCAAGAAACGAAGAAGCACCTGAAGATGTTCCCCGAGGACATGAAGATGGAAGTGCTGGACGGTCGTTATGGTCCTTATATTGCCTATGATGGTAAGAACTACCGCATGCCAAAGGCTATGCACGCCAAAGCGGCAGAGCTAACCTACGAGGAATGTATGGCCATCGTCAAGAAAAACGAGAAATGAACAATTCCACATTTCTCATTTTAAAATTATGCGGAGAATAATTTTAATTGGTTATATGGGGTCTGGAAAAACGACCATTGGCAAGGCACTCTCCAAAGAGACCGGCATGATGTTCTATGACCTGGACTGGTATATTGAAAGCCGCATGCGGAAAACGGTGACACAGATCTTCGCAGAGAAGGGCGAGGAGGCTTTCCGCAAGATGGAATACAACATGCTTCATGAGGTGGCTGAGTTTGAGAATGTCATCATCAGTTGCGGCGGTGGGACACCTTGTTTCTATGACAACATAGACTATCTGAACCAACAAGGCGACGTGGTCTATCTGAACGCAACCCCAGAGGTATTATACAAACACCTGCTGATGGCCAAGGGCGAACGCCCACTGCTGAAAGGCAAGAGTCCAGAGGAACTGATAACATATATCGAGGAACACCTCAAAGAGCGTGAGCCGTTTTACAACAAGGCCAAGTATTCTCTGGATGTGAACCTGATGGACGACTTCGACAAGATAAAATATTCTGTACAAAAAATACGTGAACTGCTGAAGCTATGAAGAAATGGACGATTGAGGACTCCAAGGAGCTCTACAACATCAACGGCTGGGGAACTAGCTACTTCGGTATCAACAACGAAGGCAACGTGTATGTGACACCTTGCAAGGATGGCACGCAGATTGACTTGCGTGAGGTAATGGACGAACTGTCCCTGCGCGATGTGCAATCGCCTGTTCTGTTGCGCTTCCCCGATATTCTGGACAACCGCATCGAGAAGACATGGAGCTGCTTTAAGAAGGCTGCTGAGGAGTATGAATACAAGGCAGAGAACTATGTGGTGTTCCCTATTAAGGTGAACCAGATGCAGCCTGTCGTTGAGGAGATTATCTCTCACGGGCGCAAGTTCAACCTGGGCATCGAGGCTGGCTCAAAACCTGAGCTGCACGCCGTCATTGCCGTACAGTGCCAGAGCGACTCCATCATCATCTGCAATGGCTACAAAGACCAGTCATATATTGAACTGGCCCTGTTGGCACAAAAGATGGGTAAGCGCATCTTCATCGTGGTGGAGAAACTGAACGAGCTGGAAATCATAGCCCGTGAAGCCAAGAAACTGGGTGTAAGACCTAACATTGGCATCCGTATCAAACTGGCCAGCAGTGGTGCCGGCAAATGGGAAGAAAGCGGTGGCGATGCCTCCAAGTTCGGACTGACAAGTGCTGAGCTATTGGATGCCCTTGACATGCTGGACAAAAAAGACATGCGCGACTGCCTACGCCTGATACATTTCCATATCGGCTCCCAGATTACCAAGATTCGCCGTATCCAGACGGCTCTGCGCGAGGCTTCCCAGTTCTATGTGCAACTGCATAAGATGGGGTACAACGTTGACTTTGTTGACTGTGGCGGTGGACTGGGCGTTGACTATGACGGCACACGCTCACCTTCGAGTGAGAGCAGTGTGAACTACTCTATCCAGGAATATGTCAACGACTGTATCTACACCTTCGTGGATGCTGCCAACCGTAATGACATCCCCCACCCCAACCTGATTACTGAAAGCGGACGCTCACTGGCTGCCCACCATTCGGTATTGGTCATTGACGTGCTGGAGACTGCTTCGTTGCCTGAGATGCCAGAGGAGTTTGAACCCGACGAGAACTCACACCAACTGGTAAAAGACCTCTATGAGATATGGGACAACCTGACACCACGCAACGTGCTGGAAGACTGGCACGATGCAGAGCAGATTCGCGAAGAAGTGCTGGACTTGTTTGCCCATGGCATCGTAGATTTGAAGACTCGCGCCGAGGTGGAGGCCATGTATTGGAGCGTCTGTCATGAGATTCACGCCCTGGCAAAGAACCTGAAGCATGTTCCCGAAGAGCTGATGAACATCGACAAACTATTGGCGGATAAGTATTTCTGCAACTTCTCGCTGTTCCAGTCGCTACCCGACTCATGGGCCATTGACCAGGTATTCCCCATTATGCCTATTCAGCGACTTAATGAGCGTCCTACGCGTAATGCCACTATCCAGGACATCACATGCGACTCAGACGGCAAGATAGCCAACTTCGCCACCAACCGTCATAACTCGCACTCACTGCCCGTTCATTCACTGAAGAAGAATGAGAACTATTATCTGGGTGTATTTCTCGTTGGTGCCTATCAGGAAATTCTGGGTGATATGCACAACTTGTTTGGAGACACCACAGCCGTCCACATCTCCGTGAAGGACGGCAGCTATCATATCGACCAGATATTCGACGGTGAGACGGTAGAGGAGGTTCTGGAATACGTGCAATACAATCCCAAGAAACTGGTTCGACAGTTAGAGATATGGGTTGCCAAGAGTGTCAAGCAGGGAAAGATCAGCTTGGAAGAGGGCAAGGAATTCCTGAACAACTACCGCAGCGGACTCTACGGATATACCTATTTGGAGTAACTAATATATGAAGGAGAAAGTAACTATCGTAAAGGTAGGAGGAGCTGTAGTCGAGGACGAACTGCAGCTCTCTCAGTTATTAAAAGATTTTTCGGCTATTGAGGGTCGGAAGGTATTAGTGCATGGTGGCGGTAGAAAGGCTACCAAGATGGCCGAACGCTTGGGCATCGAGACCAAGATGGTGGAAGGCAGACGCATCACAGATGCCGACATGCTGGAAGTGGTAACAATGGTCTATGGCGGACTGGTGAACAAAAACCTTGTAGCCCGTCTTCAAGCCAACGGTGTGAATGCCTTAGGACTGACAGGTGCCGACGCCAATGCCATACGCAGCCATAAGCGCCCACTGAAGAACGGAGTGGATTATGGCTTTGTGGGGGATGTTGACCTGGCCAATGGCGAGATGCTGGGCAGACTGATAGAAGCCGGCATCACACCCGTGATGGCTCCTCTGACCCACGACGGAGAAGGGCATATCCTGAATACCAACGCAGACACCATCGCATCGGAAACCGCTAAGGCACTGGCTAAGTTGTATGACGTTACGCTTATCTTCTCCTTCGAAAAGAAAGGTGTGCTTCGCAATCCTGACGATGACAACAGCGTGATAGCCACCATCAATCACGCTGACTTTACCCGCTACAAAGCCGATGGAACAATTAGCGGCGGGATGCTACCCAAGATAGAGAACGCACTCAACGCAGTGGACGCTGGCGTCTCCAAGGTGATTATCACCCTGGCAACAGCCATCGACGGTAAACATGGAACAACTATTGAAAAATAAAAGAGAAAAAAATTAGAGAAAGCTGTAACTTTCGTTTTTTTCAATCGTCATTAAGTATAGAGAGGTGAAAAAAATCAGTTTCCAGACCGACGTCTTGCCGCTGAAAGACAAACTCTTCAGACTGGCACTCCGCATCACTCTCAACCCAGCAGAGGCTGAGGACGTGGTACAGGACACGATGCTGAAAGTATGGAACCGACGAGACCAGTGGGAACAGATAGACGCCATAGAAGCCTTCTGTTTTACCATCTGTCGAAACCTCTCACTCGACAAGGTGCGACGCATGGGACATCAGGAACAGTCGCTGGACACAGGCCACGACCCGACAGACCACAGTTACACATCTAACCCCGAGGAACAAGCTGTACAGCGAGACAGGGTAAAGCTGGTAAGACAACTCATCAGTCAACTGCCTGAAAAGCAAAGAACCGCCATGCAGCTGCGAGACGTGGAAGGCAAAAGCTATCGCGACATTGCCGACATCATGGGCATCACGGAAGAACAAGTGAAAATAAACATCTTCAGAGCCCGACAGACGATTAAAAAAGAATTCAAACAACAAGAAGAATATGGACTATAAGTACATTGAACAGCTCATGGAGCGCTACTGGAACGCTGAGACCTCACTGGAGGAAGAAAGCATTCTGCGCAGCTTCTTCAGTCAGGAAAATATTCCGGCTGAGATGGAGCAGTGGAGGCCTCTCTTCGTTGCTGGTGGTGAGGAGCCTAAGCTGAGCGATGACTTTGACACCCGTATCCTGACGATGATTGGCGAAGAGAACCAGCATGTCCAAGCCCAAGAGGTGAAGCTTACTCAGCGTCTGATGCCTTTGTTCAAGGCTGCAGCCGTAGTGGCTATCATCCTAACACTGGGCGGTGCCCTGCAGGCTCCGTGGGACAGCAACTGGAATGCTCCTGTCAGCGACTACACCAGTTTCCAAATTGACACGGTCGATGTTGGAACACCGGTACAAGCTGAGAACATCATCGACAAATCGACTGACAGCACTAGTGTGATGCTACCAGAACAGTCGAAGAATTGAAATGATAATTTTTCTATGCTTTCTCTATAATTTATTTAAATCACGTTTAGTTAAAACACCAGAAGCTGTGAAGCTTCAAATTCTCTCAAATTTTTCATAACATACTAACGGAGAACAGGCTGCTATCTGACGAGTCAGAAGCAGCCTGTTCGATATTTATTCTCCTATCACACTTTTCAAGCCCTGCGCATCCAGAGATGGAGCTGATAAAGTGCCGGTAAGACTATCAATAGTGAGAAACCCACAGCCATCAAGACATGCGAGTTAGTCTGGAAGATATCTATCAGCTTGATGTCCGGGTTGGGATACACATTATAAAGAACATAAGCCACAGAGTTGTTAGCACAATGATAAGCCATACCCGGCAATATAGACCCTGTGCGCCAATACATCCATCCCAGCAACAGTCCTATCAGGAAAGCATGAGGCATCTGAGCCGGGTTAAGATGACCTACGGAGAAAAGAAGCGCGGAAAGTGCAATCGCCACCCATGGGCGATACTTGGTAAGCAAAGTCTTTAAGATAGCTCCACGGAACACTATCTCTTCAGCGACAGGTGCCAAGAGTCCTATGGTGAGATAGCCCCAGCGAGTAGATAGGAGAGTATCAAACTCTTGCTCTACGATATTAGGCAGGTCGGGTAATTGTTCCATCATCCATGTTGACGGGATAATCAGACCCAATGCCGCTATCACGCTCCAGAAAAGAACAGACCAAGGCCGTGTAAGGAGCCATGCTCTGGACACCTCAGCCCAACGGACACCTAAGAAGAGGACGATAGACAACGTGCTGAACACCGCCGTAATGGTTATCAGGAGAGCTGCCGTCATATCCGATGAACCAGTACATAAAAGCCATACGGCAGGCATAATCAGGCTAACTGCCGCTTGTACTCCCAGAAATACGACAAGATAAATAATCGCATTTTTCATATTATTTCTTCTTGAATAGGTTTTCTACTTGTTGAGCATCCAACTGTAACTGCCGTACCAACGCGTCTTCGTTGTCAAAACGCTGCTCGTCACGCAGTCGCTGGAAGAATTGAACGGTCATCTCATGACCATAGAGGTCTTCGTTCAGATGGAGCACATGGACCTCAAGAGTGGTATGCTGTCCATCAAAGGTAGGACGATGCCCGATGTTCATCATGGCCACATGGAACACTGGCTGGTGGTCGAAAGAAACCTGTACAGCATAAACACCGGAGGCAGGAATCAACAGTCTGCCATCTACAGGAACCAGATTGGCAGTAGGATAACCCAGACGGGTACCGATATGCTCTCCATGTTCTACACGTCCCTCCAACAGATATGGATGCCCCAGCAAATCAGCAGCCTCAGCCACCTGACCTTCTTGTAGCAGGTTACGAATCAGTGACGAACAGACTGTCCCTTGAGCCGGCAACTGAACCACATCCATATCCAACTCACGACCATAGCGCACATAATCGTCAAAGCCCTCAGTTCGACCACGTCCAAAACGGTTGTCATAGCCGATGAGTAGCACCTCCACATGCAATCGTTCCTTCAACACATGCTGCATGAACTCGCGGGCGGTCATGTGTTTCAACTCATCGGTAAAAGGAAGTACCTCCGTATGGTCAATACCCAACTGTCGGAGTAATGCCAGTTTATCATCTAAAGTGGTGAGCTGGGGATCCTTTCGCAATGTATGGTCGAAGGTGATAGCCATCGACTGCAGTCCACGCTCCCTAGCCGTACGGATGACTTGCTGGAGCACAAACTGATGTCCACGATGAACACCATCGAACATCCCTATGGTTGCAACATATCCTGTCTTACTCATACCCTTTTTGCTGCTCTATACAACTCACCAATCAAGAGAACTGGCGAGGTACCCAAAAACATATATAACCAGCATTCCATAGAGAGTGGTACTGTACGGAACATGTGACCGCCAAAGGTTACGATAAGCCACTGACCCGCCAATATCATGAGTAACACCAACAAGAATGCCTTGCAATCCTGTAGCTTCCTGAAAGCAGAATGGCTGGAGCCCAACATACGGGCATTGAACAGGTTCCACCATTGCAACAATACAAAAATGGTGAAGAATACCGTTTGTGCCTCGTCTGGAGAGAGACCATAGCGGATGGCTATGAAAATGGGATGAACCTCTATCAGCCAACAAAGAACACCCAGCAACAGGAAGAAGAAAAAGCCTATGAGGGTGATACCCCACTTCATGCCGCGATTGATGATAAAGGCATGCTGACGGAGAGGCTTCTTCCTCATCACCTCCCTACTAGGTGGCAGCGAAGCCAAAGCCATTGCTGCAAAGGTGTCCATGATGAGGTTTATCCAAAGAATCTGGGTAATCGTCAGGGGCAACTCTGTGCCAATAATGGACCCAAAGAGCACCAGCAACAATGCAGCAACATTGACTATCAGCTGGAAGAAGATAAAACGCTGGATATTCTTATAGAGTGAACGGCCCCACATGACGGCATGAACGATGGAACCGAAGGAATCGTCTATCAGCGTGATATCGCTAGCCTGCTTGGCAACACTTGTTCCAGAACCCAACGACAAGCCCACATGGGCACGATTCAAGGCAGGGGCATCGTTCGTGCCGTCACCCGTGACAGCTACCACTTCCCCTCTTTGCTGCAACAGACTTACCAGACGTTGCTTATCCATAGGACGAGCCCTGGACATGACTTTCAGGTCACCAATCACCTTCAAGGCTTCTTCGTCTGAAAGGGCAGCAAACTCGGCACCTGTCATGGTCAGGTTCTCTGCATCACTAGCGGTTTTTGAGATGATACCCGTCTGCCTTCCTATCTCCAAAGCTGTAGCCACCGTATCGCCTGTCACAATCTTCACATCAATACCTGCAAAACGACACTGCCGGATAGCCTCGGGAACCTCTGCACGCAAAGGATCACTAATGGCTACGATGGCAAGCATGGACTGATTGACTGCAATAGCCAGTGTGCGCATGGCATGCTGTTGCCATTCAAGCAACTTTTCCTCTAACCGCTGACGTTCCTCGGCTTTCATGACACACCGCTGCATGACAACTTCGGGTGCTCCCTTGATATATTGAATATTGCCAACAGTTGTTGACATATACTTGCGCTCCGTAGAGAAAGGTTCGCGCGACGTAATCGGATACTTGTCACGCAACTCCTGATAGTCTATCTTCTGCTCTCGCAACCATCGCAACAGGGCTTGCTCAGTAGGATTACCGACATCGTAGGTAGCTGTCGTATTCAATGCAATGGCCTTGTAAAGGTCTGAAAGGCTTGAATCCACATTCTTTTCATTTCCTTCATTCCTTTCATTCGCCATTTCCACCGCACTCACCGTCATACGGTTCTCGGTCAGCGTGCCCGTCTTGTCCGTACAGATAACAGTGACAGCACCCATCGTTTCAGAAGCCTGCAACTTACGCACCAGGTTGTTCGACTTCAGCATCCTTCGCATGTTCAGCGCCAAGGCCAAAGTGACAGCCATCGGAAGACCCTCAGGAACAGCCATTACTATCAGCGTGACAGCCATCATGAAATAGCGAAGGGTGTTATTCACCATTCCTAGATAGTCGTCAGTCTGCCATAGCTCGTTGGTCAAGATGTCGTGGCCCAAGAAAATCAGGAAACTGAGAACGGAAAGAAAACCTCCTACTTTGCTAATTAACTTGGCCAACTTGTTCAACTGAATGTTCAAAGGTGTCTTCACCCCAGTCAGTTCCGTAGCTTGACGGGCTACATGACCAATCTCCGTCGCATCACCAACGGCAGTGACCACAAAACGGCCAGTACCACCCAACACCATTGAACTGCGAAGCACCTGATCCTTGGCATAGGTCTCATGGGTCGCAGTAAGTTCCTGATAGGCACTGGAATCCTTGGTAAACTTGTCCGTCATAGGCTCTCCCGTCAGACTAGACTCATCAACCTGCAGGTCAAAAGCCTCCACCAACAGACCGTCAGCCGGAATCTCATCACCGGTCTCTACAAGCACCACATCGCCTACCACGACTTCCCGTCGCGGTATCTCCAGAATCTGGCATTCACCCCCCTCGCCTTTTGGAGAAGAGCCTGTTGAGAGGTTCCTCCTTAACACCTTGACAGGTTGCTCCTCGCCCAATTGTGTCAGCACATCAAACTTACGGGCAGCGTCACGCTCAAAATAGAAGCCAACGGTGGTGGCCAATATGACAGCGGCTATAATACCGATTGTCTCTACGAAGTCACCCTTTACGAAAGCCAGAAAGAGGGAGACCACAGCAGCAACCAACAAGATACGCACCATGGGGTCCTGGTATTTCTCCAGATATAGTTTCCACATGGACGGTCTAACAGGTGGCGTCAGCACATTCTCGCCATGCTTCGCCCTGCTCTCCTCCACCTCTTTAGCAGTCAGTCCCTGATACTTTTCTTTCATAATTGGCTGCAAAATTACAAAAAAAAGAAAAAAATGAGGGCGCATAAGCAAATTTTTCACTTTTCACTCTTCACTTTTCACTTTTTTTCGTACCTTTGCACCCGCAAAACACATTTGCACTGGACTTGTAGCTCAGTTGGTTAGAGCAACAGACTCATAATCTGGAGGTCCCTGGTTCAAGCCCAGGCTGGTCCACACTGAAAATCAGCAACTTACGAGCAATCGAAGGTTGCTGATTTCTCTTTTTGCGAACAATTTGCGAACAAAATGATATTTCATGGAACATTGTGCATACCTCCTGAAGGCTCTAGTATCTGCATTTTGTTCGCAAAATCCTCGATTTTGTTCGCAAAATGTGTGACTCCTATATTATTAAATAGGTGATAATAGCAAAAAAATGGATTTTTTGCGTTTTAATTCGTCGAAATTCCGTACCTTTGCACCCGTGTTCATCGAACACGAATCTTTTTATTGCTCAATCTCTCCGAAGAACCGCGACCTCTAACGAGATTATACGAGCAAACCAAGTATCCATTGGAGCTGCGCACCATAGCGCAGTCTCTTACCATAGGATATTTGGGGCCGTCGCGGGCCTTTCGGAGAGTATGGACGGGGCCTGCGCTTTCTTTATGCCTTTGAGTTAGTGCTTTCCCCACAAGATGTAGAAACGAAAGTAATAACAAAAAATAACCATAACAAAGAAACGATTATGAAACATCTTTCTTTCTGTAGAAACATCTTCGTGATGGTTGCTGCCATCTTCCTCGCCTCATGCAGCAACAGTGACAACGAGCAGGACAAGCCGTTTACGACAGACCCCGTAGAGCAGACCAGGTTCTTCGTCTGCGAGGCGGGCGGCGACACAAGGGGCGCGACTGCCGCCATCGACACCCTCTTCACCGAGGACGACATAGAGTGGTTCAACGTCAGCACCCGCGAAATCCGCTTCAAGAAGCAGGACGAGCAGCTTTACACGAAGCTGATGAAGAACTATAATAAAGAGAAGCTGGAGTTCCACCTCGGCGAGGACGTACTGTTCGAGGTCAGCCGCTTCGTATCCGACATAGACAGTCGCATATTCTACGACCTTGTGCTTCATTATTCAGTGATTGGCGCGGATGCCGACAATCCCCGCTACTACCTGCACGACTGCTATCCTGCCCAGTTCATCGACGACGAGCGCACGCAGGCCAATATCAAGAAGAACGCCGTGCAGTGGGAGACCTTCACCAAATATCTGGATGGCAAAGGCAAACTGAGATAGTAATAAAGTTAAACCATTAAACATAAACAATTAAAAAGAAAATGAGAACGACAAGACAGAAATTCAATCTCATCCTCACCCTCGCCGTGATGCTCACGATGGTACAGACGGCGTGGGCAGACGATGTGACCGTGACGTGGCCAATGAACGGCACGGGCAATTCAACCGACACCCGATATGACAGCGAGGGTAAAAAGACCATGACACTAAGTCTGTACACTTGGCTTAACGCTCGTGGAGGAAGGACATCTATCCACAATAATAGCGGCAATGTCGAATTAGGAAAGAACAATGTAGAGATAAGCTTTCCTGATATCAAGGGCAACATCACGAATATTACATTAAATAACATCTCATTCTCTGACCAGGATGGAGGCAAGCTGTGTCTATACGCAGGCAAGGACATGGATCATTTACTTAAAACAGAAGACAATCAAGATGGTCATCTGTCAGCTACACAAGGTTCTGCCCAAAGAAATCTGTCTTTCACTGGAAGTATAGATGTTTCAGACGGTGAGCCATTGAAACTGATGTTCAGATATGCTCCAAACATAACGTCGTCTGATTATGATTCCTTTTTTTTCGCCAATGGCTCCATCGTAGTGACCTATACACCAGAAGCGCAACAAGATGCAGGACATAGATTCTCGTACAGCATTAGCACTGACGGTGCATCGTTGGCCGCCGAATGTACTGCCAACCACACATGCGACATTCCTAACCGTAAGGCCACGGTGACATTGGACATCGAAGATACCCAACTGGGCGAGTTCCAAAGCAATCCTTACAAGTTCGACATCAGTGAGTTCAAAAGGGTGACAGGACTTGAGCCTGCTTGCAGCGCAGTTATTTACACGAGCAAAAAAACAGGTCAACCAGCTAATGAGGTTAATATTGAAGAAGGTTCATATACCGCCAGCGTCACCATCACAATAGACGAAACGGCATATACGCTGACCAAAGATATTGACTTCTATACAGGGAAGGCCATCAATAATAGCTACAGGCAGATCAGTCTAAGCAAGAATGTAGCAAATAAGCATGATATTATCACCATCACCTTTACGCCAAGGTCGCACGAACTGGTGAACACGCTGACTGTGACGGGTGCAACCACTGACATGAGCATCGGCAACGGCGTTACCAAGGTGGACGAGTACACCTACACGTTCACGATGCCTTACGATGAGGTGACGATTGGCGCCACGTTCAAGTCATCGAACGCCTCGCTATATAAATACGCCATTGACACAGACTTAACCGGCTCGGGCGAAGTTGACTATACCGCCGAAGAGTTTCTGGGTGAGGGCGATGCCATCACGATGACGTTTATGCCCTATCTGCAAGGCAATCTGGAAGCAGGGTCGGTGGTGCTGGAAGAGCTGACCGTGACGGGTGCTACGACGAGTATGAGCGTGGGCAACGGCATTACGGACAACGGCGATAACACGTACACGTTCACGATGCCGGGCGAGAATGTGACGGTGACAGCCAAGGCGTATCTGTCTGCTGACGCCATATTGTCGGGCACTATCAATGAGCCTATCTACATCAAGCAGGGCAACGGCATCCAGATAGGATGCAACAACAAATGGACTTATGTGAATGACGGTGCTCTGCCACTGGTCATCCCTGACGGAAACACACTGAGACTGGCAGGCGGAACGGACGTCAGACTGGATTTAGCAGACAAGAACGCTATCGCGTGTGAGGGTGACGCAATCGTCGAGTTGATTCCCAGTGAGGTATCAAACGAGATATGGATAGGAGACCGATACGAACGCAATTCGGACAAGGCAACGATTAAGGTTGGACCTGCCGGCAAGACACTTACCATCCGCGTAGCTGACGAGAGTATAGAGACTGTACACCTAACTGTAAAAAGCATAAGCCAATATGACAGAAATTGCGATGTGATAGGTTGTGACAAAGGCGGTTCGTGTGGCAGCATCGTTGTTGAGAGCGGTCAAGTGGAGTCGAGGGAATATTTCAACCATAGCGGACGAGCTTTCCGCACGACCGACGGCACCATCACTTTCGGATATAAGTATCCAGATGACAAGATTATCTTCGATGGCGGCAGCGAGGGTACGGTGAAAATTGAGGATGGTAAGCAGTTCCACTCCTACACCGACAACAACACCAAGTACAGCGGTACCATCAACCTGCAAGGAATAAATTCCTTCTATGCACTGCCTGACAAGTACACCGTCAACTATTGCGAGCATGATGGACAGAATCAGAAAGTCAGGTATGTGGCTCACGGTATGCCGTTCTCGTTCAAGGCTGCTACGCCTGCAGACGAGGGACATGAGTTCCAAGGTTGGAAGAACATGGTCACGGACGAGGTTTATGAGCATGACTTCATTGTCACCAACGACCTGAATATAATTGCTCAATGGAAAGCCGTGGATTTCCAAAAGAAAGGAAACCTCGCCAAAGCATCTGAAGAGGATGAAGCATTCTACTGGTCAACATTCTATTGTGGCGACGCCACCTATAAGTTAGGTGAAAAAGCATGTGCTTACACGGCTACATACGATGGCGGTCAGATTGTGCTTCACAAGTTGGGAACTGTCATTCCTGCCGTTAAAGCAGTAGTCATCGCTAGTGAGAATGAACTGACAGACATGACGGTTGTTGCAGGCGATACGCCAGCCGAGCATGAGGTGGACAACGACCTGAAAGGCTATGACTATCGCTATTATGTGGATGCACAGAACAGCAACGATGCTTACTATGTACTCGGCAAATACCAGAACGCTGAGGACGGTGTGGAGTTTGGCTTCCAGCGATACCAAGGCGAGTATATGCCTGCACACAAGGCGTTCCTGAAAGTGGATGGCGCTGCCAATGCACGTGGATTGCACATGGTGTTCGACGACGCGACGGGTATTCGCTCTGTCTCTGCGGAGTCGGCAACAAAGGCAGACGGCTGGTACACGCTGGACGGTCGCAAACTTGCGGGCAAGCCCACAGTGAACGGCGTATATGTGAATAATGGTAGAAAGGTTGTGATTAAATAAATGGAGGATAGCACAATGAAGAAAGAATATATAAAGCCATCGATGCGCATCGTGCTGCTGCAGCACAAGAATTGTCTGCTCGTAGGCAGCCCCGGCGGCTACGACGGAAAGAGTCTCAAGTGCACGGACGATCCTAATGATTATATCTTTGATGAGGATGACGTTTGGTAAATGTGTGAGATAGTAATAAACAGTTATCTGACGCGTCTATTGCAAGCCTGTCCTTTGAGAAATCTAGCACCAACCTCGGCCCTGACTAAAGCATCGACATCGACGATATTCAGGCTGGTGATGGCTTCTATGGAAGATAGATAACACATCATAGACAGAGAAAGGACGAGACTTCATAGGTTTCGTCCTTTCTTGTAGTATATTCTATACACCAAGCCCTTTCTTCTTTGTTCCGTCCCAGTTGGTGAGAGCATTGTCAGAACCACCACCACTACCTGCACAGAATCCAGCTCGTCCTCCAGCTGCGATAAGGAGTCCTTTTACAAGATCTTGGGGGACATTCATTTCTTCGCATAGTTGCTCAGTTCGCTTCTTGGTGAAATCATACATGTAGTCAGTCGTTCCTTTCCAAGACACATCATCCAAAAAGTTATGAGTGGCCTGCATACGCTGTTCGTCGTTGGACGGATCGAGGTTGTTCTGGATGGCTTTGGCAATGATACCCTGGCTTATCATCCTTTCATCTTTATCTGAGAAGAGGGACTTATGGCCCTTAGCAAAATCCAGAATGGCAGCAACGGCATCAGCTATCCACTGCTCCAATTGCTGCACGAAAGCTTTCTTGTTCTTCTGGATGCCGTTCCAAATCCCTGCAATCTCAGGAACTTCCATCATTTCTTTGATTTGGCTCTCAGCCTTAGTAACTTTTTGAGTCATCCTGATAGCAATATCATCAGATTTGTCGGCACGGTTATTTGCTAGTTCGCACTCCTTCCGGAGTTTACCGATTTCCGCATCCTTCTCTTTGCGGAGGTTGCTGATTGCCGTCTCGTCCATCGTCGACATCCTCTTCTTCAACATTGCATTCTCGGCTTCCAGTTTCTTATTAGCCTTGTGCAGCTGTTTGTTCTGCTCAACGATGTCGGTAATTTCCTTCGTCGTCTTTTGATAGAGTGACTTGCCATACTGTTTTATCTCTTTTTTCTGTGCAGCCTTAGCTTCTATTAGTGCTATCTGCATGTCGGTGAAGATTTGCTTTGCGGCCTTCTTACAATCCTCCTGCCATTCCTTGCGACCGAAAGGAGGAATGGGCTTGTCAAGTTCTGCCAGCATAGCCATTCTTGCCTTGATAACAATCGGATTTGTATCAAGTTCAGGAACCTCCAACTCTTCTTCAGTGATATTCACAGCCTTGGCATACGACTCCCACTTTGCAAGATCCTTCTCTGTCTTGGCCTTCCGCTGCTCTGCTTCTACGATGTCATATTCAATCCTTGCCTTCTGCTCTTCAGCAGCTTTCTTCTCGGCCTTAGACTTTGCAACAGCATCTTTGGCCTGACGCTCAGCCTCCAGAACGGCCTTGTTCTTATGAACACGATTGCGACGCTCTTCTGGTGACAGCATGGATATATGTTCTCCACGTTCCAGCCCGTACTTATAGCCCACCTTGTCATGATAGTCGGTGTGAATTTGTTCCTTGGATGCGTTGAACTCATACTTATTCTTACCCCACACGCCTGCGAAAGAGACACATTTCTTCTTTCCTCTTTCAGCCGTAGTGGACGTACGGCCTCTTGATTTCGTCATGGCAACAGGGATGGTCTGAATATGGATGTGCGGGGTGGTTTCGTCACAATGCACATCGAAGCCGATGATATTCTCTTCACCCCAGCGCTCACAAGCCCAGGCGTATGTGTCCTTGGCCCAGTCCTTAATGCCCTGTCGCAGACGGACATCGGCATTGCTCGTCTTGAGCGTGAAATCAACTCTTTGGTCACCAAAAGCAAGACGCGTTAGCACATCATGATCACCACTGACAATGATACCAATCGTACAGTTAGGACTGTTGTTAGCCACGACAGAAGGGGTGTTTTTGTCCTTGTACTGCTTGAAACCGAGTTGGTCAAGCCGTTGAAGTAACCTCTCATGAAGGGGTATAGGGTTGGAACCAAGGGGTACAATCTCGCCATCACCGTTAATCTCGAAGTTGAGGTGTTTGCGGGTGATGTCATAATGGTTGTTCATATCGTGATTCTTCAGACGATATGTTTCCTCGTCCCATCCACGACGTTCGGCTTCATTGCTTTCGGACGCAGAAAAGGACTTTGCAGGATTGCCGACATGAACGGCGGCATAATGCTTGTCTTTTATTTCTAAACTCATATTATATTTTTTTATGTTTGCGAATTAATGGTTATCAGGTCTCGGGTGAAACCTGAGTGGAGGGTCGAGGGAGAAATCACTCCCTCGCAGACGGGCTTGGCACGGCTGTGGCAGCATCCGCCATGTGGTGCTACCCAGCCCCTCGGAGAGCATAATGGGACTTTTGAAGGAGTGCAACGATTCTAAAAGTCCATATTATGTTATGGACTATTTCTATTAGTCTTGCGTTGAATAAGTTTCCATCGTAGGTCAGGCAAAGGCCCTACATAGTGTAATTCCTCTTCATCGCATATCTCCAGTCCTAATTTGTCAACGAGTGATTGGACAGCAGAGTTCCGTCTTATCATGTCTGCCAGGATCTCATGAGGAGTGGATTTCATCAGGAAAAAATCTGCAATGTCAAGACCTGCCTCACGATGCTCGTCTGCGGCTTGCTGCTCTATCACATCAGACATAATGACCCGTTTGCAGATGAACTTCAGAACTTGTGTTTTCTTCTGCCACTTATCCCAACCGCCGAGATCAGGAAAGAGAACTACCGTTCGTCCTCGGAGTACTTGCATCGTTTTCTCATTGAAACAGCCATCCATGCCACCAGTGGCCAGCCATACGAAATCTGGCATGAAGTGTGCCATGACAAGAGCCGTCTTCTCACTTTCCACAAGGGCAACGATTGCTGTGGGTCTTTGACGAAGCTGATACTCGCCAAATAGGCACTGAACCAGATGGAAGTCTTGCAACTTCAGTTCTGAGTGTGCCCATGTGACTTGACTTGTTGGCTTTTTGATGCGGTGGCCTGTCTCACGATTATAACCCATCAGCTTACCACCGCGTACATTGCCGTTGAAGTCAATCTGCCAGAAGACCGTACATCCGCCCCACTTATGTCCTGTCCCTACAAAATACAACTGGAACAAACGTTTGGTTTCTTCTTTGCCGAAGATGCTACACAGATAGGCATGTAGAGGATTCATATCAAATCTGGCGATACTCTTCTGCACAATCTCATAGGGAATCAGCGACGGTTCCATGGGCTTGGTTTTCTCTTTCCCTATTGTTGATTTCGCCACCTTATTATATATATGGGTGTTGTCATCCTTCCAATCCTTGGGAGCCTTGTCTGGATTATCATGGAAGTAGTCCTTGGGAGTGTAGTGATAGCCACAACTGTGCTCATGGTCGCAACGGCCAACCGTGTCAGGGAACTCAATGATACCCTCTTCATCCACATAGCGGGTGAAGCAGCGTTTCCTCTTACACTCAGGGCAGGTGATTTTACTACCTGGCTTGTACTTCTGGAGATGGAACCTGAAATCACTCATCGCTACCTCCTTCCTGTGCACCGTTTGCACTCTGCACTTCTGCACTTTGCACTTCCTCTTCACTGGAGGGTTCTGACGAGTCTGAATCCGAAAGTGCAGAAGTGCATTGTGCAGAAGTGAAATCATGCACTATCTTGGAATAGACTCCCTGCTTAACCCTTATCACTGTAGGATGGAAGGACTCACATAGTCTTTTGAGAGAACTATAGACAGTACGGCGTGAAAGCCCTATACTCATAGCTGCTGCCTCTGCATCGGCTGAGGTGAAGGTATCGCCAACAAACTCCAACCAATCATCGCTGCTCTTTGAATTGGGCTCAGTGATGGTGCAAGCCTTTACCCGCTGATAGGACTCCTCAAAATAGTTTATCAGACTTATCGCTCCCTTAACAGAAATCAGATCTATGGCATCCATCTGGCACTCTCCAGCCGACCAGCGTATCACCTGAAGGATAAGAGCCAGACGGGCTGCATTGCCGTTGAGTTTCATTTGGCGGCTCTCTACCTCATTGTCATCCTCAATGGCATTCACCCTGTCAATAATCTCATTATTCCAGCAATAGAAGTAGTTTCTGGCATCCTTCGTCATCTCCAGCACCTTCGGATTAGCGGTAACCCCATCTTCACAGAGTTGGAAGGGGATATTCAGTACCTTGTTGACATACCATGACCACGTATTCATGGTGTCAGGGTGCTGTTTCTGGTCTATACCCAACTGCCATTCAGGAATTTTCTTGTTCTTGGGGAATACGAACAGGAAACGGTCGGTCAGTCCGTTGGCAACATACTCCTTCCTGAATATCTCATCAAGGATATTGGTCTGTACACCACCTATCAGGTTGATACAAGGACGGGGGATACTCATCGGAAAAGCCTCTGTCTTCCTTACAGTCTTTATCGGCTGGCCACTATAAGCAGACAGCAAATCCTCTATCAGATTGCTCTTTGCACTATAGCGCTTTACAGAATTGAACAGTGCTACCACCTCATCAACAAGTAGTACTATGCCACGAGGGTTGTCGTAATGGATGCTTAACATGGCCTCTGGGGTGAAGTCGGAAATGATGGTCTGTACCAGACGGGGCTTCTCCATCGGTTCCTTCACCTCTCCGTCCTTTTTCACGGCCTGCTGTTCATATAACTCATATTCCTTGTGTGCTTTGGCAAGCAACTGGCGGTCGTTCTCACGGATGGGCTGATACAGGAAGCCCAATGGCGGTGTCTTACCAAGACCAGGTCTGCCTACTAAAATCATGAACAAGGCACAACTGCTTACCCAGTTACCTTTAATCTTTACGTGATATGTGTTGCCAATGGCTGTGGCATAGGCAGACAGAGTGATGGATGCGGTATACTCCAGATTGAAGTTCTCGTAAGTCACCAAATCATAGATGATCCTCTGTATGCGCTCAGGGAACACATCCATTGGGAAACCTGTCTCGGCAACTCCCTCCACCTTGGCGTGAATCTGGTTAACCAGATGGTCAGTGTCTATCAGCATAGCTTACCTCCTTTCAATAGATTCAATACGTCATCATAACGATAGTACACCTTGCGCCCTCCTACCTTGATGGCATGAAGAAGTCCCTCATTGTTCCATCTCCATAAGGTAGGAAAGCCAACATCCAGAATCTTGGCAGCATCCTTACGGTTGATGAAACGAACGCCATCAATCATCATGGGGTTAATCACTTCGCCCTTCAAAGTCACGTTTTCGGGAACAGATGCCTTTGCAGCAGCTTGTTTGGTTAAAAGAGCATGTTCCTCTTTCAACATTCTGTAGTCATCCTTTGAGATGACAACATACTGGTCATCAATAAAAATTTCTTTCATCTGTTTAATTTTTATGTTGTTTAATCATATCATATTTTCTCAAATGCGCTGCAAAGGTATTATATCCAGTACACATAGGCTGTCTCGTAAAATTATGATTCGTTACTTAACATGTTTGAGACTTTCGGACAATACTTTTGAGACTCTTATGCTATTTCCTTTGGTTAGTTAGGTGATAATGATTACCTTTGCAGGCGATTTTACGAAATGCAAGGAAATCATGAAGAAAGAGAAAAACAACTGTCTGACACCGATTGATGCATCCACTCGATACGAAGGAGGTAGGGTGCCGAGTCTGACAATTAACGGGTTTGGATGCTTCAAAGAGGCATTCGAGTATAAAGCCATGACCAATGAAGACTCGTATTTGCTGATTTTCTGTGACTTTGGCGAGGGATTCTATTTACATAACGGGAAGAATGGAGTTATAAGGCAGGGTCAATATATGATTGTCAAGGAGTCTGACGGCTTCGCATGTTCCATCTATTTGCCAGCAGAGTGTATGATGATACATGTGTTGTCTTTTTACTACCGAGTTCCTTACACGATTACCACCAAGAACCCTGAGATTATACTCACTGATATAAATTCACGCGTTTATGGGGGATGGAATATCTTCATGAGAGCATGCAACGTCTTATCAAATGAGAATGCCGTGGATAACCTTCCCTATGCATCAGCCCTGTTGCTGAATTTCATAGAAGCAGAAAGGTATGTCAAAAATGAAGGGGTAGATGCTGGTTCGACAAAGAGTGAACTGGTGGAGAAGGCCATACAGTATATGTATGACAATATACGAAAAGACATCTCCATTGCTGACTTGCTGGAACATCTTGGCTGCTCGCGTAGTAAGCTGTTCAGGCATTTCAGAGACTATAAGACCGCAAGACCCCTTGAGTTCCTAAACGAAATCAGAATCAAGCGAGCCTGCAAACTATTATCAGACACCTCCCTGCATATCAATGAGATTTGCAGGGAGGTGGGAATCAACAATCAGGTGTACTTCACCAAATTGTTCACAAAGACTATCGGTATGTCACCAACGAAATATAGGAATACTCACAATGTTTAATATATGCGTGCGCGTAATATGCGCGTAAAATTATAATTTTTGCGAGCGAAGATAGTCTTGATTATCAGCAACTTATGTAGTTTGTGGTAAATCCTCGCTCGCAAAAAACGCTCGGAAACGCTCGGAATTTTATATTTTTCCGAGCGACCAAACAGATTCATTACCTTTTGTCCTGTTATGTATTTTACCTGCAATTCTTAGCCGTTTAAGCAGATACTCTATCTTATTGTTCTTCTGCTTATCCTCCAACTGATCAGGAAGTAAATCCCACAACAGCCTCACAATTTCCTGTTTTGTTAAGCTACCATGATCCTTTAAAGAATCTAGCAACAATGCTTCACATTGCTTATCAGCCAGTCCTTTATGCTTTGAGTATTCTACTTTCTGGTCTGTTGCCTGTGCAATGTTCTTTGAAACATAAATATGAGGCAACCTACCCTCAATAAGTTTTCGTTTACGAAGCATTGCGACTGCATTTGGTGTAATGGACTGGCCCTTCTGCACCTGATCAAGAAGAACTGCGTCAGTTAGTGTCAAGTCTTGGTTGGCAAGAAGCATTAGGCTGTAGTTCTCGTCAATGATAGTACCTGGCATGTTAAGAATAACCTCGCTTGCCGTAGATTGGTTATAATCCGGCATTGGCAAGAAACGTTCCTTCTGGCTCATAAACATCTTGTGGATACCATATCCTTGGGTGTCTATCATCTTAATATTCACCATTGCTTTCACCAAAGCAGGATTACGATAACTCTTAGGCGTTTTCTCACCTGTAATATATTGATGGTAGTCTCCTTCATAGAAACTTCCATCATTTTGGAACCTGAGAGAATCCTTGTCTTCTGTGACAATTATTCTGGCCCCCATCTCATAATTCTGATGTGCAATGGCATTATGCATACCCTCAAGTATACTCTCTGTATCATACTTCCACACTTCTGCAGGAATCAACGAGTTCTTTGGGTATATCTTGAACCGATAGTTACGTATTCTGCTAAGTAATTCGCTAGTGGTACGAATAAAAGGAATGGTATATATATCGCCAAACACCTGTCCGTCCTGGAAACATTTCCATACAATCTGCGCAATATGGTTCAGTTTTGGAGCAGCTTCTTGCTTGCCGACAAGGAGTAGAGTTGTACGGGTCACTTTCCCATTTATAGTCAAACAAGCTTTATCCAAGAAAACCTTGTCCTCCCAACCATCACAATCATGTGCCAACTTTGGGAAACGCTGTTTGTATCCCTCACGAGCAATCTTTATAGCATCTGTGTCAAGATCATCCAAAGTGGCATCTGCTATAACCTCAGCAGTCCAGTCGTAAACTACTTCTCTTTCTTCCAATATAGCATCGCGTCTGGAATCTGTCAGTTCTATCAGCGAATCGTCAAGACGCTGCCATGCTATATTATGGGCATATACGGGACGGCGACGCATATGACGGGGAACATGAATGACCCACACCGTTTTGTTCGTGTCAGATGTAAAGAATTCCTCAACCCGAAGTCCTTCTGTTGGCAGATTGGCACATTCTCTGATTAGACGTAAACGAGCCTTCTCAACGTCATAGTTGTAGGTGTCAGTACCAACAATCTCAAGTGTTTTGTCTACAACACCAATAACAAGTTCGCCACCTTCCATATTGGCAAGTGCCGACACATATGATATAACGTCATCTTTGGCATGGCCACAGAAGTCATTCTTCAAGTTCTTCATCTCCTTCCACTCACAATTCTCATTCTCTTTCGGATAGTGAGTAAGTAGATATTGCTGTAATTCTTGTTCTGTCATAATCGCCTACAAAATTACATAATTCCTTTGATTTATAATCCAATTTCAGTCCAAATTCGTGAAAAATGCGCGATAAGCTGCCAAAAGTATGCTTTTTTACCCACATTTCGCAACTTATCGGCACTTTTTGGCCTTAAATGCCCTTTTCTGTCATCATCTTCAGCAGCAATTCTTTCATTTCTTTCTTCGACAGCTTATCAATGTTGATAGATTCTTCTTTCTGTCCAATATTCAGCAGTTTACTATTGTTGCGGAAACGAATCTCCAAGGGGTACATATCCTGATAGCCACAGGTCACGTCGTTGCCATGAGAATGAGCCATGCTCTCAGAAATATATTGTTCTTCCACTCCTGCCAGCTTTAAATTGGTGGCAAACGAGTGACGGGCCCAGGTTCCAGACACCACCTTGTCCCAGCCGAGAACATCTTTGCAAATGCGAATCATACGGTCTTTGATGTTCGAGTTCTCTTGTACTGTCATCTTTCGACGTTGCGACTCGTCTGTCACTCCTTTGAATATCTGGGGGAACACATAGGCATCCTTTTCCGGTTTGGCTCCGATTTCATCAAGGATAACCTGTAACGGCTCAATGATAGGAACAATTACCACAGACATGTCGTTACTTCTGGCCGATGTCTTCTTACGCATAAACTCAAATGCCTTTCCACCCTCGGCAAAGTAAGTACGGTTGTATTGCAATCGTCCAGCATCTGTCAGGTTAAAGCCATTGCAGAGATACTGTGCCAAGAATAGTCCCAACGACTCATGTGCTCGTGCCTTGTATGCAGGATCCCATGTGTCAGGGTAATTCTTCTCAGTAAAAACTTGATATAACTTCGTCATTTCGTCCACGCTCAGGTAGGACTGTTGGCGACGCTTGCCACGAGGAATGGAGATGAGTGTCTTATCTTTATTAGAAAAAGGATATTTGTCTTCTGTCAGGAATCCTTGGCGGATGCATTCATTCCAAACCACACGACAGGTACGGAGATACATGCCACGCGTAGCATCGGCTATCTTCCCTGTTAATACTCCATCAATATAGACTCCATTCTGCATGGCATCGTTCCACTTGTTGATAACATTTTTGTCCACCTTGAAGCCACTTACGTCACCCGCATACTTCTGAAAGGAGTTGAGCGCCCACTGGTAATTTTCTGCAGTACCAACCCTGTCTTCTGATTTCATTTTGGCGATTATTCCTTCCCAAACACCTATAAAGGATGTTTCGTGATGTTCTTCCATCGCTTCTCCTGACAGATAAGTACGAATGAGTTCGAGGGTCAATGGTTGCCTTTGACTCAACTTCTCCACCTTTTCCCGATAGCCTTCCAGAACATTCTGCCATTCAGTCCGCACTGGCATGAGCAAACTCTTGGCTCCTTTCACGCTGCACACATCGTTGAAGTACTTCTCACTTTGATAGTCCATGTCCTTCAACTTGTAGTAATACCGTTTTGCCGCTATCTGGAAACATATCGCCAACGGATACACATCAGTGGCCTTGTTGGTACGTTTGTCCAACACTAAAGTCAGCGAACAGTTGTCCACTTTGCTGCACTTGATAGATGTCTTTAAATCCTTCATAATCATAGTCTGTTGCTATACCTCTGAGCGGTTTGCGAACAATTTGCGAACAAAATGCGAACAAAATCACTCGACAATTAAGATTTCTCTAAGTTCTCTATTTTGGATGCAAAGTTATTAAATATCTGATAAACAACCAAATAGAAAACAAGAAAATATTTTGTAAAATCTTAAAATATCTTACTTTAACAGACTCATAATCTGGAGGTCCCAGGTTCAAGCCCTGGCTGGTCCACACGGAAATTCAGAGAGTTACGAAAGTTTCGTGACTCTCTTTTTTGTTCACATGGAACTTGTACGGAACTTGGAAGCTATTTCTAAAAGTAATAAAGCAAGACATTATAGGCTATTATAGACTGCATTATGATAGTTTATTTCATTTTCAATATTAACTGAAACAGCTCCTAAACAGCTTCATTTTTCACCTTAAATCCACTGTTTCTTAAAAGTTAAATAATTCAAATTCAAAGGTGCGTTCAGGGCCATTCCTTCACGATTCCCCTCTAAACAAGAACCTTTTACGAATTACTAATGCTCTTTAGAATGGGTGTATTGAGCGTATGTATTTGATGGCTCACGATACTTATTTTCCTCCCAATTATAGTCATAAACGATTATATATTCTCATGAAATCCTAAAACCATTTAGAAAATAATAAAAATAAACAAAAGAGAGCCATCAACAAACCTCAAACTTTTACGATACACCATAAGGGGCGACCTTTTTGAGTGTGACGGCTCTCTTTTGAGAGGCATTTCTTGTGCGATTCTGCCTTATATTTGCCTGAATAAGTCTGGCTCTACCACTTCTTTCTTGCTTTTTCTTCGTTTCTGAATGGGTGAGAGTGACCATCCAAATTCCTTCAGATTCTCCTGAAGAGCAAATTTCACGATGTTATTGTGCTTATAGACCTTCGTGCCACTCTTGAACTTGGGCTGCTGCTCCTTCTCTTGAATGACCTGCATCACCTGAACATAACTGTCTGAGCATTCTCTGGCTTCCAAACGGATCTGGCGCATATAGTAGATGACTTCATCCTCATCCAGATAACGAGCCAACAGAGCCTGCACAGCGTATTCCTGCTGGTCTTGTGGGCATCCATACCACATATTAGCATGAAGCCGCTGCATAGCTGTCATCGGCTTGGGTTTTTCATCTACCCGATGTTCTTCAAAAGGATCAAGAGGCAAATCACCTTTCTGCCAGAGCAGCGTATTCCCCTGCTTTGGGTTATCTTTCGTGTAGATATAGACGACAATCGACAACACTTTACCGCCACGACCTTTCTTTGCACCCTCCTGATAGTCGAACCACAAGTTAGAGAAACCGTTGCTGTAGAGGTCGTAAAGCTCCTTCTGAGCCACTTCAAGGATATTCTGCTTGATGTCTTTGTAGTTCTGATAGGAGGCTGGCGTGATGATTCGCTTGGTTCTGGCATCCCTCACCTCCTCCAAATTGAATATACGGCGGAACACGTCCATCTGAAAGGGTATCACCCGCTTCTTATACATATTGCCCAGTGCTTCCTCGGCAGGAACGCTGTAGCGGAAGTCACCACAGAACTGACTACATAGTTCATAGAACTTCTGTGTGTACTTGGAGCGCAGCAGCATAGCCGTTCCAAGGTCGAAGGTGGTAAACGACTTCGAAATGTCTATCAGATAAGGCACATTGGCTAAGAACGAGATTGTTAGGGAGAAATACATTTTGTGAAGTTTTTCCGCTCAGATTAGTCGTTTTTTTTGATTATTATTTATACCTTTGCAGCGCATTATGAGGCGAATACTACTGATGATACGGATGTTGACGGTCCTTTGTGCCGTATGCCTGACAGTTCTGCTGAATTGGCAAAGCAAGGATGATGCTTTAGCCGGAATAGCCTTGCAGCCAATGGAGTCAACCGTCATGGTTCCGCTTCAACAGCATCACCATGAAGCCACGCTCACTGATGCCTCACAGATTTATCGTGTCTGCAGTTCACGCCCTCAACGCATCCTGCCCTCACAAGGTTCTAGGACAGAAAGAACCATCACGCCGTTTGGCAACCTTGCCCTACGGCAACATATTGTCAAACACCTTTATACCTATTACGACAGCAGATGCCGCCAGGAGACGTCACCATTCTGCATGTCGGCCTCGTGCGACTACTATGTTATCGCGCTGAGGCACATCATTCGTTGACGTAGTTGTCTGATTTTCAAAAGGACACACAAAATTAATTCACATTATTTATTTATAAAAAGTAACAACTATGTCAAGTATCAAACACTTGGAGATGGCTGCTGCCCTCTCCGCATATCCGCATATCGAGATTAAGAAATCACTGTTTTCAACCAAGGCCATCTATACGCCTACTCATAGCCAGGTTAAGGCCTACATACTGGAATATAGCCCCTCTGAGGGAGAGCGTTTGGAGCGCCTGCTGGAGATGCCCTTTGACAAGATGGCTGCTGACATCGTGCAGAAGGGCAAACCCGTGGCTGGGGCCAACGGCAACTTCCGCTTGGAGCTCTGCCTGAGCGACGATCATCAGTTCTGTGGCCTTCAGTTGTTCCGCTTCGGCGATTTCAAATACAATCCCGTCTTTGAGCCGCGCTTCTATGAGGGCAAGGATGTAGAGTCTATCACACAACTTGTTTAGTTGATGGCATTCACATTATAATCAGCAAGTGGGGGTGTCGCTCTGGTGACCCCACTTTGCTGTTGATTTTGTGAAATGTAACACAAATGTAATCATAGCATCATTGCTATTATCGCTTTTTTTGTAATTTTGCACCATGAATTTAATGGTATTGCCCCTTTGGGCCTGGATTGTTTTCTATGTGTTAGTATTACTCATGCTGGTGGCCGACCTGAAGATGTTCGGCAAGAAAGGACAGCATGAAGTGAAAGTTGGCGAAGCACTCAAGATGACTGCCGTGTGGATAGGCGTTTCGCTGTTGTTCTGCGCAGTCATCTACTTCTTTTATCCTGGCGACTCGCACGAGATGGCGTTGGAGTTTCTGGCTGGCTATCTGATAGAGAAGTCGCTGTCGATGGACAACCTGTTTGTGTTTCTCATGTTGTTCTCCTTCTTCGGCATCGAACGCAAGTATCAGCACGAGGTGCTCTTTTGGGGCATCTTCGGGGCATTGGTCCTTCGCAGTATCTTTATCTTTGCCGGTGCTGCCATGGTGGAGCGTTTTGAGTGGGTGCTGGGACTCTTCGGACTTTTCCTGCTCTATACGGGCGGCAAGATGTTTGCCCATGACGACAACGAGCATTCTGATCCCTCGCAGAACATCATAGTGCGCTGGTTTCGCAAAATCTATCCCGTGACCGACCGCATGGCGATCACTTCTTTATCGTTGAGAAAGGGCGGCGTATGGCCACACCGCTATTCGTAGCCCTGCTGGTCATTGAGACCACTGATGTTGCTTTTGCCGTTGACAGCATTCCTGCTGTGTTCAGCGTCAGTCGAGATCCGTTCATTGTGCTCACTTCCAACATCTTTGCCATCCTCGGACTCCGTGCCCTGTATTTTGCCCTGGCTGCTGTGGCTAAATACTTCAAGTATCTGAAATACGGACTTGGTATCATACTGATTTTCGTCGGTCTCAAAATGTTGCTGGCCATGAATGAGTATATCAACAGCTTGGGTGCACTCGTAGGCCTGAACTTGAACATACCTCATATAGAGGTGCCGACCTCCATCAGCCTTATCGTTATCTTTGGTGTTCTTGCGATGTCCATGCTACTCTCATTCATCATGACTAAGCACGAACAAGTATGAGAACTTTCAATTCTATATAAGTTCCATAAACTTCTGCATGGCCTTGCGGATATACATGTCTCAGTTCCATAATCGATTTTATCAATGATAATCATCTAAATAATCCTTGGTACAAATATACAAACTTTCCGTGAATATTCGTAACTTTGCAGCGAAAAAAGTTCCAGTTATGAGAAACAATTGCTTCCGATACATCGCCAGCTGTGTCTTCACAAGGGATTATCCCACTATCACATAGCCGAACTGCTGTTCCCAAATAGTATTTAGGAAATGAGACAATTATTAGCAATCACCGCCCTATTGTTGGGCTGCATCAGCATGGGGGCACAAACTAAGAACAACGAAATGAAGTACAACAAAATTCAAGTTGAAGACTGCAATGTATTCTACCGTGAGGCAGGCTCGCCCGAAAAGCCTGCCATTCTCTTACTGCATGGTTTTCCAAGCAGTAGTCACATGTTCCGCGAACTGATGCCAGAACTGGCAGGCGAGTATCATCTGATTGCCCCCGACTTCCCTGCTTTTGGACAGACGGAAAGCCCCGATCGCGAACACTTCACTTACTCTTTTGACCATCTGGCACGCATCGTCGATAAGTTTACCGAGGCTGTCGGTCTGACGAAGTTTGCCATGTATGTCTTTGACTACGGCGCACCAATCGGCTATCGTCTGGCCATGTGGCACCCTGAGCGCATCACCGCCATCATCTCCCAGAATGGCAACATGTACGAAGAGGGACTTGGCAAGAAGTGGGAAGCCCGCAAGGCATACTGGCAGAACCCTACTGACGAACTACGCCAACAGTTTGCATCTGCCTACGCCCTAGAAACCATCATCGGGCAATACACTTTTGGAACACCAGAAGGCTCAGTAGGTCCTGACGGCTATTCACTCGATTACTATTATGTCTGCCAACCAGGACGGGCAGAGATGCAGAACGACCTCATTCTCGACTATCGCTCGAACGTTGCCCTCTACCCTGAGTTTCAGAAGTACCTCCGTACCTATCAGCCCCCATTGCTGGCTGTCTGGGGAGAGAACGACCCTTCATTCATCCCTGAAGGTGCCAAAGCCTTCAAGCGCGACGTGCCCAATGCCGAGATACACTTCGTTCCCAGCGGACACTTCGCCCTCGAAAGCCATCATACGGAGATTGCCAAACTGATGATTGATTTCCTTCATCAAGTACTATAATTATCATCAATTATCCAAATATGCTGTCAATGTTTAAGCGAGTTTAATAAATTGTCAGCATAGTTTAAGCGAGTTTAAATTCCGTGCCAGTTTGACTTCAGCGATTGTCATTCTGGCACGGATTCTTTCCATAGG